>NZ_CP107850.1:0-329058 GCF_045161165.1 Nocardia sp. NBC_00511 | reverse complement strand
ACGCTGGTCACCGTCACCGAACGCGCGGGGGCGGACGTCCCCGCTCTGGAAGCGATCACCAAAGACCTGTCCTCGCAGGCCAGGCTGAAGATTCGCCGCTGCTACCGCTATCAGGCCGCGGCCTTCTCCGCAGCGCTCGGGGCCGGGGTCCTGCTGCCGGAGATGGTGTCCCTACCGAGGGTGGTGGCCGAGTGACCACCGGACTACGGCGCACAGCCACACCGCCACCGCCGAAGAGCAAGGCCCGCACCGCGAAATCGAGCAAGTCCGGCCGGGCCGCTAAAAAGACGACAGCCCAGTCCGATACGGCCAAGGGCGGATTCGGTACGCGTCTGATGACCGAGCAGCAGCGCACCCGCTGCGAATACAAAGCCCTCGAAGGCCACCTGCTCGGATCGGCGTGGGCCCGGTTTCAGCTCAAGACCGACGACAACCGCCGCCTCGCCGCCACCCGTCGTGGTCTCGACGGCGCCGCGAAGGGCTCCGGTACGAAGACCGGCAAGGGCACGAAACGGGCTGCGCCGGTGAAGATCACCCCGACTGGTGTCGAGGGCCCGGCGGGCGGCAAGGAGCGTTGTGTCGCGGCCCCGCCGGAATACCGGGCCACGACCGCGCAGGTCGCGGGGTTGTGGCCGTGGGCGGTCGGTGCCGGAGCGCCGGTGATCGGCACGCCACTTGGTCGGCATCTGCAGACCGGGGAATCGGTGTGCTTCGATCCGATGAACTGGTTCACGCGCGGCAATTTCATCACCGCGCCGAGCCTGTTCGTGCTGGGGCTCAACGGATTCGGCAAATCCTCCCTCGTCCGCCGGATCGTGCTCGGTGGCATCGCCCAGGGCATCACCCCGCTCGTGCTCGCCGACGTCAAACCCGACTACCGCGACACCATCGAAATGTGCGGCGGGCAGGTCATCGACCTCGGCTACGGGCACGGCTGCATCAACCCCCTCGACGCCGGACTCATGGGTGTCGCCGTGCAACGCCTGGAAGCCGCCGGGTATTTCGAGCACGCGCAGGGCCTGCGCGCGGAACTGCGTGCTCGGCAGACGAATCTGATTGGTGGCCTGATCGAGCTGGTGCGCGGGGAACGCATCCACGACTTCGAAGACACCCTTATCTCCACCGGCCTGCAACTGCTGTTCACCCCCGAATTCGAAGGCGGCCACGGCTTCACCGTCACCTCCCCGCCACTGCTCGAGGATCTCGCCGCGGTGATCGGGGAAGGCAACCCGGAGTTGTGGCTGGACGCGGGCGCGCGTGTGGATGAGCAGTACGAGCAGGCCACCATCGACCTGCGCCGCAGCCTGCGCGCTCTCACCAAAGGTCCGTTCGGACTGGTCTTCAACGCGCCCACCACCACCCCGTTGGACATGGATTCCGTCGGTGTCGTCATCGATGTCTCCCATATCCCCAAGGGCGACAAGAAGCTGAAAGCCGCCGCGATGCTGACCTGCTGGTCGGCCGGGTTCGCCGCGATCGAAGCCCTCAACCTCCTCGCCGAGGTCGGCCTCGAGGAACAGCGCTACTTCCAGGTCGTCATGGACGAACTCTGGCAGGTGCTGGGCTTGGGCGAGTTCATGATCGCCCGCGTCGACGAACTCACGCGTCTGCAACGCTCCCTCGCCACGGCGCTGATCATGATCAGCCACTCCATCCGCGACCTACAGGCCCTCGGGGCCGCTGCTGACCGCGCGGTCGGGTTCCTGGAACGCTCCCGCGCCAAGATCCTCGGCGCGCTCCCCGCTGATGAGCTGGTCGCGCTCGATGGGGTGGTGAAGCTGACTGCCGCCGAAATCGGGATGGTCACCTCCTGGTCCGCGCCGCAGGCCCTCACCGGGGAACCGATCCGGCCCGGCACGCATGCTCCGGTCGCGGCCGGTGTCGGCAAATTCCTGCTGAAGGTCACCGAGGACCGCAGCCCCGGGATTCCGTTCGCGATGGAACTCACCGACGTGGAGATCGAGAGCGGGATCCACGAAACCTCCAAGCGGTTCAGCAGTTTCGGCCATCCGGCCTCCGACGGAAGGAACGCGTCATGAGCGCCCCTCAACGCCGCTACGGTCCGGTCGATGACCGGGTACGCCGCCGCTCGGTCGAACGCGTGCGGATGCTCGCCCCCCGGCTGATGTCGCGCACCGCGGCCGCGAAAGTCGTTGCCGCCGACATCGGCCGCCACTTCAACACCGTGCTGCTGTGGGTCGCCGCCGAAGACGGGCCACCCCTGAGCCGCAGCGTGCCGCGCCTCGAGGCCGTGGTGGAGAAACTGCGCCGCGAACTCGTGTCCTCACAGGAACTCAACAAGGCCCTGGCCGAAGCCCTCGACGACGGGGCGCGGGAGCGGTCATGAAGATCCTCGCCGGGCTCATCGCACTGTGGCTGGCCGCCGCAGCGGTCGTGGTGATCTTCCTGCTCGGCGACGACAACACCTGCACCCCAACCGGATCCGCCCCCTCTGGCGGGTCCGGTGTCCCGGCCGGGACCGGGCACACCTGGCCGGTCGACCCCGCCGTCTTCACCGTCTCCGACGTGTTCGGAGCGCGCGGCGGTACTCACCTCGGCGTTGATATGGCCGCCCCGGAAGGCACCCCGATCTACGCCGCCATGGACGGCACCGTCGCCGCCTCCGGCGCAGCATCGGGGTTCGGTGACTGGATCGTGCTCGACCACAACATCGACGGACAGATCTGGTCCACGGTCTACGGGCACATGTACGAAAAAGATCTCCTCGTCGCGGTCGGCGACCAGGTCAAAGCCGGGCAGCAGATCTCACGGGTGGGCACCAACGGCGAATCCACCGGCCCACATCTACATTTCGAGGTCCGCCAGCCCCCCGGCCGTCTGGCCGGCGGGCAAGCCATCGACCCCATGCCCTGGCTGCAAGACGGCGGCACGGCCACCCCCAGCCCCGACCCGCACGCCGCCAACCAAGCAGCCGCCACCACGCCCGCGCCGACGTCCGCCCCGGCGGCACCCGCCCCCACCGCGGCAGCCGCCGCCAGCGGATGCGGGACCTCCGGGAGCGGGGGAGGGGTCGACAATCTCAAACCGGGTTCTGTGCCACCGCAATTCGAACAGTGGTACCGCAAAGCCGGAACCACCTGCCCGGAAATCTCCTCCGCGCTGCTGGCCGCCCAAGGCGATCACGAGTCCGGGTTCCGCACCGACGCGGTCTCACCCGACGGCGCACTCGGGATCGCGCAGTTCATGCCCGGTACCGCCACCGCCACCGCTCCGGACGGGCAGCCGTACGTGATCGACGCCGACGGCAACGGCCGCGCCGACCCCATGGATCCGGCCGACGGGATCATCGGCCAGGCCCGCTACATGTGCGCCATCGCCCACACCATCGAAGGCTGGGAAGTCGACGGCAAGGTCACCGGCGACGTCACCGCGCTGACCATCGCCGCCTACAACGCGGGCGAAGGCGCGGTCCTCGACTCCGGTGGCATGCCGAATCAGATCCCGCGCCACTTCACCGAGACCCGCCCCTATGTCGCCGCGATCCTCGCCGACATCCCCACCTACGCCCAGCAACTGAGCTGACAGGAGGCCACCATCATGTCCGGTAATCGACTGCTGTACCTGCTGATCGGCGGCTGTGCGGTCGTGATCCTGGCGGCCGCGACACTGTCGCTGACCGGCAGGCATTCCGGTCCGAATCCGAGTCCGCCTGTGCCGGGGTCGGATTCGGCGTTCGCGCCCGGCGGTGCGGCCGCCGATACCGCGCAATCCGCTGCCGAGACGGCGCTTACCGCGGTCTTCACCTGGCAGCCGGTCACCGACACCTCCAGCGCCGACGGACTCGAGCGGGCGAAACCCTGGCTGACCGGTGAGCTCCTGGCCGCCGCCGACACCCGCGGTGACACCGAACGAGCGATCCCGCAATGGGCGTCCTGGCGGGCAGCGCGTGACGTGGTCACCGCGAGCCCCGCGACCACCGCCGTGCACGCCGCGTCCGGGCGGTCCGCGCAAGTCGAGGTGCAGGTCCACCAAACCGTCCTGCACCCGGACGGCTCAGCCACCACCTACCGGCAGATGGACATCACCGCCACCACTGCGATGACTGCCGTCGGCTGGCGGCTGGCGGGATTCACCATCACCTCTGCTCACACCAAACCCTGACCCGCACAAGGAGACTCACCCATGACCCTGCATCGAAACGACCTCACACAGCCCGCCGCAGTGCGGGTGTTCGAGACGGAGCGTGGCCGTGAGCGCCGACACCGGTGGTGATGCGCCGCTCTACCCGTGGATGGCGGCTCCGGCACATCTCAAGACCCGCCGTCAACTGCGCGCCCAGGGCCGTGCTCCCGGGCGCCAGGACATCGCGGGCCGCATGGAAACCCGACGCCGCGGCCAGACCGTTGTGGCCTACCTGTTCGACATCACCAAATCCACTCCCGCACGCCACGCCACCCCCGCCCAGCGCGAGGCCCTCGCGCACGCGAACCGGGAACGCCAGATCCGAGCCGCCGAACGACGCGGCTACACCCGCGCCGACCTCACCGAAATCAGCGACCCAGGCCCTGGCTGGGACAGCAGCCCGCCCGCAGATCCGCAGGTCATCGCCGCCGCCGAACTCCTGCACCTGCGCGCGGACTCCGCGCACCACACCCTCGCCGGCCTGCACGCGTCCCCCGAGGTGCTCGCGGCGGTCGCTGCCTGGCGCGGTCCGCACCCGGGGGCTGATCCGGCCGCTTACCTCGCCGACGCGCCACACCGTCATGCCCGCATGCACGACTACCTGTCGCGGCTAGACCCGCACGGCCCCGCCCGCCGACAGGTCGACACCGTGCTCGGCTACCTCGAATCCAGCCCGCGGACAACGGATCTGCTGACCGGGCCCGTGCTGGTCAGCCCTGCGGATTCGATGCGCGGGCGCGCGAATGCGCTGCTGGCGCGGTTGGCGCGCAGCGGGCCCGCGTTCGCACCGGTGCTGCTGGCACGCATCGCACCCATGCCTGCCACCGATCAGCACGAAATCCGCGTCGCGGCCGGACGTCTGGCCTGGGGGCTGCCGGTGCAACCGTTGTGGCCCGATCACCTCGACCGTGAGCAAGCCGCCACCTGGATTCGTGAATACGCGCGCCTGACTCGCCTGGTCGCGGAGGGCACTCCCGGCATGCAGCCCGGCCTCGACCGGGCCCGAGGGCGGGTGGAAGCGCTCTTCGACCTCCAGGGCATGCACGAACTGGAAGCGGCGCGCCTGGCCGGGCTGGTCGCCGAAATCGAAGCCCACCACCGCGACGACCGCAGTCTGCCGCCCCAGCTCTGGGCCGATGAACACACCCGCCACCAACTCGACGACACCCTGCATGTCCAGCGGGCCACCGCACTCGGCACCAGCACCGTCGAGACCGCGCTAGCCCTGCTCGCCGACCCGGACGGCAACCGGCCGCCGGCGGTCGGGATCGAGCACGCGGTGCGTGCCCTCGGCGAGGACCTCACCAGTCTCGCGCGCGGTCACAACGCCCACGACAGCTACAACCGCCACCGCGACCGCCTCGCTCGCACCCTGGCCGGACAGCAGATCCCCGCGGCCACGCATCGGCATCTGCATGAGCTGTTCACCACCGGCGCACACCAGGCACTGCGCATCGCGTCGATCGCACAATCCCGCGAAACCGCCTGGACCCGGCGGCTGGCCACCGGCCCGCCACCACCATCCACCACCAGCACCGGCCTGATCGGCGTCACCCGTCCGAAAACATCACGCACACAGCAGGGCTCGCCACAGCCGACGCCTCTACCGGAAGTCGGGGTCGACCACGGAGCAGCCCTCGACAACGTCACCGAACCCTGAACAGAAAGGCCGACACCATGAATCAGCAGGAAGACGAACAGATTGTCCGCGAAACCGCCGCGGTCGCCGAAGCCGGAGCCCACGCCCTGCTCGCCGCACGGCACGCCGTGCGCCAGTGGGCGCAGCAACGCGACGAACTAGTCCACGGCACCCCACCGCAGTCCGAACAATCTGCCACCCCGCAGAAACGGGCCCGGCGAGGAATATTCGCGCGCCTTCGCTCCTGGGTCCACAACCTCACCCGACCCAAAGAGAAAGCTACCCCGCAACAACAGGCACCGACAGAGCAGCGTCCCGCGCAGTCCCGGCCGAACACGGTTGTGCAGCAGCAGAACCCGACGCCACAAGCCACTCCTCAGCAGGCCGCGGCGACCGGGCCCGCGAATCCGGTCGAGCAACACATCGCGCACTGGGCGTCCGCGCAGGCCTCCCACGAATACGCCCAGCACGTCGCCGCGAGCTGGGCGAAGAAGGTCGAACACGAAGCCCAGCAGTTGCGCCAGATGGGTATCGACCCCGACCGGATGATCCAGCGCGCCAACCAACTCCAAACCCAGCCGACTGCCAGCCCGGCGCAGCCCACGCCGCAAGCCGAACGGATCGCCAGGCTGGCCAGCCAATACACCCTCGACGAACTCAACGCCGCCCGCGCCCTCATCGAACAACAGCAACCCGCCCAGGAGAACACCCATGTCGCTGAATCCACGCCCGCCGCTACCGCTGCACCGGCCGAGAAGGCCGCGCCCGAGAAACAAGCGACCGAACCGAAGAAGACAACGTCGCGCCCACGCAACGGCAAGAACGCCGCGGGGCAAGGGGAGGGCACTGACCGGGCCGTAAGCAAGCCGGGAACTGATCTGATCGGATCCGCTACACCCAGGAAACGAGCTTCGCGGGCCAAGAAGACGGAAGCGAATGCCGAAGCTCCGCAGCAGCTTCCTCCGCAGCCGGAGGCGGCCGCTGCGCCTGGTGCAGAGGCTGCACCGTAATGACGACCCGACGTGCCACCCCGGACCAGCGTCTGTCGTCCGACGTAACAATCCTGGTGCTATTCGCGGCCGCCGCGGCAGTGGCCGCAGTGGCGTACTGCTGCTGGTCGGTGGCCATCCACCTGCTCGGTGACATCCCCGACCCGGCCAGCAACGCCTTCGCCAGACCCGGCACCTGGCCGGGCTTGGCGATCGTGCTCACCGCCCTCGGCGAATCCGCACTGGTAGCGGTCACGACGGCGGTGCTGCGGAAGCGGGTTCGCCGTCACGAAATCGAGCGACGGGCCAAGGTCATGGCACCGCCCCGGCGACTGCGCGAGGTCACCGGAGCCGATGCCCGCAAGAAAGCCCGCCGCCTGCGCGGTGACCTGGACGTGGTGCGCGCCTCCGACATCGGCCTGCCGATGGGGCCGACCGTGATCGGCGGGCAGCCGGTGTACATGAGCTGGGAAGACGTCGGCGCAGTCCTCGGCGGCCCACGCACCGGAAAGACCGCCTCGGTGGCGATCGGGGCCGTGTGCGCGGCCCCGGGCCCGGTCATCGCCACGTCGAACAAGCGCGATCTCCACGACCATTGTCGAGGTGTCCGTGAATCCGGCGGCCGCCGGGCCTGGGTGTCGGATCTGCAAGGACGCGCAGGCGAACCCGCACAGGACTGGTGGTGGAACATCCTCGCCGGCGTCGACCGCCTGCCGACCGCGCGGCGACTTGCCGCCTACTTCCAAGCCGAGACCCGCATCCCGGATGCGAAAGCCGACAACTATTTCGAAGGCGGCGCCCTTGAACTCGTCGCGCTATATCTGCTTGCGGCCGCGGTCTCCGGCGGCGATATCGTGCACGCCTACAGCTGGCTGTCCTACGACGACTGCCCTGTGCCCGCCCGGCAGCTCGATGACCACCATCAGCCCATCGCCGCCGCGAAAGTCCGTACCGCCCAATCACTCAACGTCCGCCAGCGTGACGGTCTCTTCGACATGGCTCGCCGCATGCTGACCGTGTTGTCGGACGAGCAATACGCCGCCACGGTCCTGCCGCCCCGCCGCAAAATCTTCGACGGCGACCAGAGCCCGCTCGGGGCCTGGCAGCCCGACCATGGACTGCCGGAATTCGATCCGCGCGCCTTCGTCCGCTCCCGCGACGCGCTGTTCCTGCTCAGTATGGAGGGCCCGGACTCTGCGACCGCCCTGGTCACCGCCCTGGTCGGGCGGTGCCTCGACCACGCGATGGCCTTGGCAGCCCGCTCTCCTGGCGGGCGGCTGCGCACCCCGTTGGTCGGGATCCTCGATGAGGCCGCCAACGTGTGCAAGCTGACCGACCTGCCCTATCTCTACAGCCATCTCGGCTCCCAGGGCATCGTGCTGCTGACCTTCCTGCAGTCCCCGGCGCAGGCGTCGGAGGTCTGGACCAGCAATCAGCTCGATCAGCTGCTCTCGGCGTCGAACATTCACTACTACGCGGGCGGGATCACCGATCCGCGTTATTTGCAGGCGCTTTCCGAACGCATCGGTGATCATGATGTCGACCGCTGGTCAGCCAGCCTCGGCCGCGGTGGCAGTTCGCGCTCGCAGTCCTGGACCCGGGAAGCCACCTTGCCGGTCAACCTGCTCGCCGAACTGCCCAAACATCTCGCGATCGTGTGCACCACCGGCAACCCACCGATGCTCGTCCGCAAAAACGATTGGCGCACAACCCGATACGCCGACGCCATCACCGCGTCCCTGACACGCTACGCACCACCCGCCGACGGAAAGGAACTGCTGTGAGCCAACACGACCTCGGCGACCTCGACGACTCCTTCGCCGGCGAACCACCCGAGCAAGGACCCGAAGACGACGACAGCGACGTCTACCCCGACCTGCCCAGCTGGGTCGAGCAATGGTTCTGCCCGGCCATCGCGCTCAAACTCACCGACGGACACCGCGGCCGCACCTGGTGCGCGAAATGGTGGAAGCACGGGCCGGTGGCCGTGCGGCTGTACCACGTGTGGCGGGCGTGGGAGAAAGCCGTGCGTTCCGGTGATGACCACGCCATGAGCGCCTGGTGGTCCTACGACTGCGACCCGGCGGTACGCGTGCTCTCCGACGGCGAAGTAGGGCCGATGCACGCGTGCAGCCCCACCACGCACCGTGACGTCCCCACCCTGCCGTGCGATCCCTTTCCGGCCGATGACCTCGAGGCGGTCGCCCTCGCACTGGTCACCACGCGATCGCACCCAGACCCCGACTCTGAAGGATGAGCAGGAGTGGCGCGCATCGACCGTGTGCGCCTGGCCGCCCGGGAGGTGCGGCTCGCGGACGTGCGCGCGAACCCGGACCGGTACGCACGCACGTTCATCACCGCGAAAACCATTGACGGACACGCTTTGTGCCTATGCCAGCCCGAGCCGCTGCGGCTGGTGATCCGCTGCCGCGGCGGCCGGTACTTCCTGGCACGCTGGCCCGGCGAAGGCCAAGCCCACCACCACTCCTGCCCGTTTCACCAGATCGACCCCGCCCTGTCCGGACGCGGCGCCTACGCCGATGACGCGATCGTGGAAGGCCCCGAGGGCACCAGCATCCGCTTCGACACCCCGCTGCTGGTCAAACCCGCCACCACCGTCAGCGAAACCGATCCGCGAGCAACCGATTCCGTCAGCGGCGGCCGCTGCACGGTCGGCCTGCTCGGGCTGCTGCACTACCTGTGGGAAGACGCCCACCTCAACGCCTACAGCCCTGGGCAGCGGCGCGGCTGGCCGCAGATCCGCGCCACCCTGGAATCCCAGATGCAGGACTGCGTCCTGAGCCGCCACGCCCTGGCCGAGGTGCTCTACCTCGTCCCGCCCTACCGCCCCGAGACCGCCGACGCCAACCGGGCCGCGTTCGCTGCCTTCCTCACCGGCCTGCGCAGCCCGCGCGAACAGGTGCGGCGCGGCCTGCTGCTCGGCGAACTCACCGAAGCCACCGCGAGCGCCCACAGCGTCGCCTACAAGGTCAAACACTTACCGCGCACCCTCTACGCCAGTCATGAACTGCACCAACGGATCCTGCGCTCACACCGCCACGCCTTCGCCCGCGCGGCCAGCCAGCACGGCGGCCACCGCATCGCGCTGTTCCTGATCGAACGCTCCCCGAAGGGATACGCCAGCGTCGCGGACGCCGCGGTCATGCTCACCACCGGCGACACCTACATCCCCGCCGACAGCTCCCACGAACTCGTCATGGCCAACGCCCTGCAGGCCGCGCACCGCGCGTACTTCAAGCCGGTCCGCTACGACCACACCAGCCTGGTGCTACCAGACTTCGTACTCACCGACGTAGAGAACACCGTCGTCGAGGTGTGGGGCCTCGATACCCCGGAATACCTGCGGCGCAAGGCAATCAAGGTCGCCCAGTACGCGGCCACTGACACCACGTTGATCGGTTGGCGACCAGATGAACCGTTGCCCGACCTGCACCGCCCTGCGGTATCCCGATAGCTTTGCGGGGTCGGGCGGGCCTTCGTGATCGGTGCGGATCTTTCCATTTGTCTTCGCCGTAACGCGTTACGGCGAAGACAAATTGGTTGTCGGGTCTGGCTTGTCGGTACCCCTTGGCATCCTCGAGACTGAGATGTCGCCGAGGAAGGGCAGGTGAGGCGGTGTCGGGTCCCGAGGATGTCGTGACGGGTCAGGTGGTCCAGGACGCGATCGCCGATCCGTACTTTCTCGACCCCACGTTCGAGCCGTATCTGGCCGCACGACCGCACCGCAAGCTGGCGGCGCGCACGCGCCTGGAGTACACGCGCCGGGTGGCGCGTTTCCTGGCCTGGCTGCGCCACGAAAGCCAGCACCCACAACGCTGGCTGGCCACCCCCGCCAGCCGCGATGACACTCTGCGCGCGTATCTGGTCTACCTGACCGCGCAAGGACGCAGCGCGAGCATCCGCAACATGACCCTCGCCGCGGTCAACGCCTACCTCGAGTTCCTCGAACTGGGTGCGACCGGAGTCGCGCCGGCCGACATCCAGCGCACGGTCACCCGCCCGCTGAGCGTGGCCGAGCAGTCCGCGCTGCTGGCGACCGCGCAGAACCGGCCTGCCCATACCCGCCCCTACCGGCTGCGGCGCGCCCGCGATCTCGCCCTGGTGGTGCTGCTGCTCTACGGCGGCCTCACCGAATCGGAAGTCGTCGCCCTCAATGACGGCGACGTCGTACTGACCGGGGTGCGACGGCAGGTGTGGGTGAAATCCCGCGGCCGCTTCGTCGACCTGCCGCGCCCTGCACACCAGGCTCTGGCCGACTACCGGGCTGAACGCGCCGCCCTGATCGGGATACTGCGCCCGCGCGCGTTCTTCCTGGCCGGAGACAACGCCGAGGACTCCCGCGACCTGCGGCGGCTCTCCCGCAGCCGCATCGAGGCCATCGTGCGCAACCTCGGCCGTGGCGCCGGGCTGGGACAGGGCAAAGGCATCGGGCCCGGGGTACTGCGCGCCACCTTCGCCCAACACCTCGTAGCCGACGTCCCCGAACCCCGCCAGGTCGCCTACCGGCTCGGACAGGTCAAACCCGATCCAGCCCAGATCAACACGCTGCGCGCGCTGCCGCCGCAACAGCATCCGGGTCGCCAGCCGAACGCGCCGGACGACGCACAGCTCGTGTTGGACTTCTGAAAGTCCGTCGGTGAAACCTCTTCCACGCTCTGCCCTGATGTCGGTGCTGGAGAGGATGATCAAGCAGGATCCTGCACCCGACATCGCAAGGGGACTCGAGATGAGCGGCGTGACCTTCGTAGCTGTACTCGCCGCATTCTTCTTCGTCGGCGGCCTGAGTTTCTTGTTCAGTTCCCGCGGTGAGTCGCGGGAAGCTGTGTGGCCGACGTTGCTCGGTGGCGCGGTCCTGGTGGGATGCAGCCTGTGGTGGCTCGTTGCCACCTTGCTCGCATACTCGTGGTGGTGGCTACTGGCCATCGTCCCCGTCGGTGTCGTCACGGTCTGCGGTGGCCTCCTGTTCGGTGTACTGGTATTGACCGACGGGAGCAAGAGCGCCAGCCATGACTAGGCCGTGAGCCGCGATGCTGCGAACTGCTGGGCTGGTACCGCAACGTCGCCGAAGACCTTCCGCCCAGCGGTGATTGGAGTTCTTCGCTCGCGTCTTGGCACGAACAACGGCCGGATAGGCGGGTGTGGCCCGGACGTGCGGGGTACGTCCGGGCCACCTCGGTCCCGGGGCGGTGCTGCCCCGGCACACGGACCTCGGGCGCCGCGCGAGAGACTGGTCGCGTCGGCGGGAGTCTGAAGACCCGCCGAGCGACTTCACGGGGGTGCAGGATGCCCCCACGCGGCGCGGCCGTGGTCGCGGTGCCGCTGCCGCCACGAGCCGATACCGGTCAAGGGACAGGGTGTGACCGGCCTTTCGAGTGTGAAAGGTCAACGGCCGCAACGCATGCCGAAACAGGTGATTGGCACGGAAGGTCAGTAGCGTAGCCATACCGGCGCGCGGTGCCGGCGTGGTACACCCGATTTGTCGCAGTACACGAGGCGAGGAGTCGTGCGATGGACGAGCAGGACCAGACCGCACTGCTGCAGGTGGAGGTCGTCACCACCGGACCGCTGCCGGTGGTGACCGCGAGCGGGGAAGTCGATATCGTGTCCGCGCCGGTCCTGGAGCGGGCCTTGCGGCAGGCGCTGCGACAGCGTCCGCGCACGGTGATCGTGGACCTGGCGGGTATCAGCTTCCTCGGCTCGGTCGGCATCGGTGTCCTGGCCGCCGCAGGCGGGCAGTGCCCGGAACTGCTGCGGATCGTGGCCTCGCACCCGGTACGCCGCCCGCTCGAGCTCACCGGCGCGGCTAACCTGTTCGTGCTGTGCGACAGCCTCGCCGCCGCGATAGCCCAGCCCGCGTGACCCTCGCGCCGTGACGGCCTGACAACCTGTGCTGGCCGGTTCGAACCGCGCCATATGCGGCATGAGGGTGTACTTGCGTTGGGTGAAGTCAGCCTCAATCGTGCTGTGGTACGCGACACCGTCACCACCCGGTTGATCTAGGACAATTTCCGACCTGGATGGTCCGTAGGTTGATCGTCGTGAACGCTGACATCGCTCCCTTCCGGATCCAGGTTCCGCAGGTCGATCTCGATGATCTGCGTGAGCGTCTGACACGGACTCGCTCGCCGTATCCGATCTCGGGCACCGGCTCAGACCGCGACCACGGCATCGCCCCCGACTATCTGCGCGAGCTGGCCGAGTATTGGGCTCGACGCTTCGACTGGCGCGCCCACGAAGCCACACTCAACACCTACCCGCAGTTCCTCACCGAGATCGACGGGCAGAACATTCACTTCCTGCACCTTCGCTCACCCGAACCGGACGCGACCCCACTGCTGCTCAACCACAGCTTCCCCACCTCGTTCACCGAATTCCTCGAAACCGCCGGGCCGTTGACGGATCCGCGTGGCCACGGCGGCAACCCGGCCGACGCCTTCCACGTGGTGATCCCGTCGTTGCCCGGCTTCGTGTTCTCCACGCCGCTGTCGGCACGCGGCTGGAACCTGGGCCGGACCGCGCTGGCTTTCGGGGAGCTTATGACCCGGCTCGGCTACGAGCGTTTCGGTGTCGCGGGCGGCGACATCGGCGCCGGTGTGGGCGGTCAGCTGGTTTCGTTGCTGCCGGAGCGGGTGATCGGCGCGCTCACCGTCAGCGACCGACTCCAGGTCGGGATGGCGGGCGAGGACTTCCCCGTCCCCGACGGACTCACCGCCGAGGAGCACAAACAGCTGGAAGCGGCACAGTACAGCTGGTCGCAAGGCAAGGGCTATCGGGTGCTGCAGAACACTCAGCCCAACGCGTTGGCTGCCGGTTTGGCCGATTCCCCTATCTTGCAACTGGCGTGGATCGCCGAGAAGCTCCAGGAATGGGCCAATCCTGAATCGCCGATCAGCCGCGACGACATCCTGACCACCGCGAGCCTGTACTGGTTCACCCGCACCGGCCCCGGCGCAGCCGATTTCTACTGGGAAATGTCACACACTCGAACCGGATGGGCCAGCTCTTCCCCAGTGCCACAAGGATCCTCGCTGTTCTACAGCGACCCGCTCGTGCGCAAGATCCTCGGCCCCGGCCGGGGTGCAGCCTTCTTTGCCGACCATGCCGAGGGCGGGCATTTCCCGGCGCTCGAGGTCCCGGCCCTGTTCGTCGAGGACCTGCGTACCTTCTACCGAGAACTCCACCGGTGAGCTGACATCGGCAAATGGGATGTTCAGCCGGCCTCGATTGGCCACGGCCAGTTGACCTTCCACCCTCACGTGCTGGCAGGTTGGGTCAGCACGGGATGCGGCTACTTAGAGAATGGTGAGTAGGGCCGGGTTCTGGCCAGGATCTGGTCCAGGTGCCCGGTGGGATGCTCCTCTATGCGGCTGCCCGCCAGCAAGATCGGTGTGGCTCACTCATGGCTTGCTTCCCGCCGGGTGCCGTGCGGGAGTGGCTGAAAAGGGGCATGCCCCGGCTCGAAGTAGCGGTGCCCTCCCCGTGCACGGACACCGAAACCCTGCTTCGGGAGGAATACGCGATGACCGTCATCATCGGCATGGACCCACACAAACGCTCGGCCACCATCACAATCATCGACCCCACCGCCACGGTCCTGGCCGGTGGCAGATACTCGACCGACAAGTCCGGCTACACCGAAATACTCACCACCGCAAAACGATTCACCGACCGGGTCTGGGCGATCGAGGGCTGCAACGGCATCGGTCGGCACCTGGCACACCGCCTGGTCCACGACGGGGAAACCGTCATCGACGTGCCCGCCAAACTGTCGGCGCAGGTGCGGGTCTTCGCCACCGGCAACGGCCGCAAAACCGATCCCGTCGACGCCCACTCGGTCGCTTTGGCAGCGCTACGAGCACCGAATCTGCGTCGGGTCGTCGCCGATCCGGAACTCATCGCGTTGGGGCTGCTGGCCGATCGTCGTGACGAGTTCGGCCGCGCCCGCACCCAGACCGCGAACCGGATCCATCGACTACTGCTGGATTTGGTGCCCGGCGGGGCCAAGAAGTTCCTCTCCGCGACACAAGCCCGCGCCCTACTCGCCTCGGTCACCGCCGACGGGCCCGTCGAGCGAGTCCAGAAGCGGCTTGTCACCGAACAGATCGACGAGCTCGAGGCCATCGACGGCAAGATCAAAGCCGCGGACAAGGAACTACGGGCACTGATCACCGACCGCGGCTCCACTCTGATGAATGTGAACGGGAACGGGCCCGCCAGCGCGGCAAGGCTGTTGGCCGATACCGGCGATATCCACCGCTTCGCCACTCGGGACCGGTTCGCGTCCTGGAACGGCACCGCGCCCTTGGACGCCTCCTCGGGAGATCAACAGCGGCACCGGCTTTCGCGCTCGGGCAACCGCAAGATCAACCGGGTGCTGCACATCATGGCCATCGTCCAATTGCGGCACCGCACCGCCGGGCGCGCTTATTACGACCGCAAACGACTTGCCGGCAAGACCTCGATGGAAGCTTTGCGGGCCTTGAAGCGGCACCTCTCGAACGTCCTCTACACATGCATGCTCGCTGATCAGCGCAGAAATGAATTGGCAGGCCCGGGAGGGCAATCGGGAACGACTACGCACTCCAGCGCGACCGGTTTCAACCCGCACACCGATCCTTCGGACAAGCCACATCCCGGACCCAACACACAGAGTAACTCCGACACCCCGATCAGGTCTTGACCTAAAGGGGCGCCATGAGCGGGCGTCCTGATGTGATCGGCGCGCTGCTTGGCGAATATTCGGATACTTGCATCCCGCAGGACAAAGCATTCGGACATTTCGTGCTGATGCGTGCGTTCTCCCACTGATGACGGGCGGTTGACACTATGTTGCTCACGGGCATTTCGATCACGGGGAACGGTGACACGGACTCCACGGCCGCATCACCGTTACTGCCTGGCAGCCTTCGTGTTCGAGGTGTTCGCGGGGTCGCCCCGCCCGAGCGGCTCCCAGGTTCCGGCCTGCAAGCGGGACCGATTGCTGTGCACAACAGTTCCAGCACCGGCGGGGAGAACCCAACAGGCTGTGTCGTTCACTGCCCGCCGGTGCCAGCTCGAGTGGTTCTGTGGCACAGATTGTCAGAGTTCGAGTAGCTGGTGGAGGCCGACGGCAATGATGAGCACGACTGGCCAGAGCGCGGAGGCATTGCGGTTGCTGGCGCAGATCACGGCCCGCTACGGCAGCCTGGACGCTTTCTGTGTCCAGCTACGCAGAGAATTAGAAGACCCGACCGTAGTGCTGCCGCGGGTGGAGGAACCTGTCAGGGACGCGCACTGGGCCTACTCCGCGGACTCGACCCTCACCCCACTCTTGCCCCAGCCGAGGGGCCGTCACGCCCTCACCGAAAGCTGAACATCACCCGATACGACCGCGCAGCTGCCCCGAACCCGAAACGGTGCACGGTCACCGAATCGAACTACACAGATGGTGGCTGGCAGATAAGAGTCGGCGGGCTGGCACGTGTCAGCGGGGAATCGACTGTGGGGGCTCCTCATGCCCTCATTCACGCGATCCGGCTTGCCCGGCCTGATGATGAGGAACTCTGCCGGATTTGGTTATCCCTAAGGCCCTACTCGCACAGCTGCGGTCAGGGGTTCACTGAAAGCGCGAGCCACCTTCCACGTTCCGTGGCCGCCGGCGAGGCTCCCAACGTCGAGAGTCTCGCCGTCAGGGCACACACGCGGTTCCGGTGATCCATTCAGGCCGGTCGGTACTGCATTCGTGTACCGATAGGGACCAAGGTCACTGAAAGTCCTCAAACCTGGCTACTGAGTTCTGAACGGGGCGTGGACCGGATACCGTCGAGGCCGAACGCGAAACGCCCACGGATCCGGTTGCGTTGTGTCACAACCGGATCCGTGGGTTTGCGTATGATCTGCGGGCCGTTCTACCTTCCGGCCCGTAGCTGCCCTGATCGAATCAGTCCGGTCGGAGCAGACCTCGGATACCCCGCGGCGGCGGAAGACCTGCGATTGTTGTCGTGCCCAACCTCCGCCGCCGCAGGGTCCTAAATCCGGACGCGCCAACGATCCGATCAGCGCGGGAAAATCATATGGGGAGCTGAACACCCGAAGATCGGCATGAGCGCGCACCGGGAAGCGCTGTCGGCCAGCTGGTTTGGACTGCCGACCAACGCCCGGGTCGCGGCACAGAAAGACGTTTAGGCGTCGGTGTCTGGACGTGAGGAACGTCCTCCTGATGCGCTTGTCGGGCTTGGTGTCCCATCACGGTAGGGGGACCGTTCCATGAGTAACGGTAGCGGCGTGTCCCGGGGAGATCGCAACCCTAACGCGCGGTTGGCTCGATTGCGAGAGCTGATTCCGACGAGCAACGAGATCGTGGAATCGATCCGGCTGAACGCAAACAGATGGTCGTCGTCACCGATCATGATTCGAAAGTATTGGCGCGCAAAACATTCCGATGCCGCGCCTGGGATCTGGGTGCCGCGCTGTACTGGGCCCGCGATCACGCCGTCCGAGCCGGCTTCGCCGGAGTGAGCGTCGCGTGCGGACCGACGGGTCATCGCTGGCGGGTGCTGGGGCAGTTGGCCGCGGACCGTGGCATGTCGTTCGTGTGCGCGCAACCGGCGATGACCGCCTGGCCACGGCGCGCGGAAGCCCTGAACAGCGACAAAACCAACGACAAGGACGCGGTGCTGATCGCTCGGCTCGCGACGCAGTTGCGGTGCTATGCGCCCGAGCCCGTCGATGAAACCTGGGGCAGGCTGCGGCATCTGGGCGCTCGACGCGAGCATCTGATCGTGGGTATGGTCGCCCAGATTCAGCAGATTCGCGCGTTGCTCGAATGCGTGTGGCCCACAGCGCTCGAGACCGCACGTCAACCGTTCCGCTCGCGCTCCTGGGTGGTGACGATGCGCGTGATCTGCGAACGCGACCACGGTGACCTGGCCCGGACCCAGCGCCTGGGCCAGGCTCGGCTCGAAAGCGTCGTGCGTTCGGGAGTGGTTCGCGAGGGCGGGCAACGGCCCTGTCTGCGGATCGTGCGCAAACTGTTTACGGCCCTGCAGGAATACAACTAGTAACCTCAAACCATCACGTGACACCAGTGGCAAGACGAATATCCTATGGGCATTAGGATAGGCACATCCCGCGCTCGCCGCCTCAGCCAACGCGTCTGCACTCCACTCCCGCCGATTAACCGGGTTCTCAGCATGCTGACGCAGGCGAAGCGATGTGGCACTGGCCAATTGGTTCACGCCCACCAACCTCTTATTTCGTGCCGATGCACGACGCACCCAGCCCAGCCCACGCTCGATACCTCCATTATGGAATCTGTCCAGATTGGCACTACCGTCCCAGTATCGCGCCGTAGGCTCGTGCGCTATCACATGAAGACTAGTGCGCCATCACCTCAGGCACTCGACCCAAGCGCGCGGCCAGCCGCGATCTCGATATTCGCCAGGCGGTGGAGTTTGGGTCATTGCTGTTGTCGGTCAGTGGAACTAAGTGTTGGGCGAAGGGGTTCGGGAGGTGCGGCGCAGCCATACCCAGGTGCCGGCGAGGGCGATGACCAGCGCGGGTTTGTTGAGGATCAGGGCGAGGGTGCCCAGTAGGACGACGTTGCCTGCGAGGTAGGCGGGTCCCATGATCAGCAGGTGCAGTGCGCAGAACGCTGCCCATGCTGCGGTGAGGCGGCGATGTAGTCGTGCCCGGGTGGCGGTGTCGGTGGCGTCGGCGGGTTCGAATCCGATCTTGCGGCAGATCGGGAGGGTCAGAGGAGTCGCCGTCGCGAGGCTGATGCTCGAGCCGACGAACAAGGCCGCGTAGAGGATCAGCGGCGGCAGGAAGAAGTCGCGGCCTTGGCCTGTGGTGGCGGCCATCGCGGAGAAGACGAGGACGACCGCGGTCGAGACCCCGATGACCTTCGGGCGATCGCCGTGCCGCAGCCGGATGGCCGCGAGAATCAGCGCGATCATCACGGCTGCCGCGATGCCGGTGGTGATGCCGCGCAGGGCGAAACCGAGGACGTAACCGAGGATGGGTGCGGCGCCATCGATGAGATGGCGACCGCCGTGCAGGTCCCGGATCTTCGCGATCAGATCGGCGAATCCTGCTCGTGGAACTCGGGCCGATGGTTCGGATGGTACGGAATCATTCACGGGTGCAACACCTTCGGGGGCGGGGTCTCGCCGGGCGTGCCGAGGTTCGCGGCGACTTCGGGTCCGCCGAAACGTGCGACCAGGCTCGCCTGGTCGGCCTTGGCCCGTTTGTCCACGGTGTCGGTCGATTCCGGGTCCAGCATGCCGGTGAGCTCACCGACGAGTTCGGCCAGCACTCCCGCGTGGCTGGTCTCGGCGGCCAGATCGCGAGTCTGGTCCGGGTCGGTGGCCACGTCGTACAGCTCGGGGGCGAAGCCGACGTAGTAGTGCAGGACGTAGGTCCCTTTGCGGATCAGGAACGCCGCGCTCGGCGCGCCCATCGCGTGGTATTCACTGAAAACGAACCTCTGCGTATCGGTTTCGGACGCGGCGAGCTTCCGCAAGGAGACGCCCGGACGTGGTTCGTTCGCGACGACTCCGGCGGCATCGAGGATGGTCGGATAGAGATCGATCGTGCTGGAGGGGGTGTCGCAGACCTGACCGGCCGGAATTCCGGGGCCCGCCATGATCATCGGGACACCCGAGGATTCGGTGTACATCAGGGACTTGCCCCACAGGCCGCGGCTACCGACCATGTCGCCGTGATCGCTGGTGTAGATGACGAGAGTGTTGTCCGTCTGGCCACTGTCCTCGAGCGCACCGAGGATGCGACCGACGTTGTGATCGAGGTAGGAGACCAGCCCGTAGTAGGCGGCCGCGGCCCGGCGGCGTTCCTCCTCGGTATTGGCGGAGTCCAGGCCCGGGAGCACACCGGCGAAGGTCTCCACCCAGGGGTGGCGCTGATGTCCGTGCTCGGGACGCATTGTCGGCGTGGGCATCCGGTCGGGGTCGTACATCTGGAAGTACTCCGGCGGCGCCAGATACGGGAAGTGCGGGGCCAGCAGGCCGGTGTAGAGCACCCATGGTTCGCGGCGGTTGGCGGGGTCGGTGAGCCATGCGCAGGCCTGGTCGGCGACGGCGCCGTCGTAGCGGGTGTAATCCGATTCCGCGCCACCGGAGATCGACACCATCAGGGGCGCGTTGTCGCGGCGCGGCAGCGGATCGCGCACCGAGCCCCACACCTGTCCGATCCCGTTGGCGAGATGCATCGGCAAATGCTGGACGTCGAATCCGGTGGGGTCGGATTCATTGCGGTAGTGCAGTTTTCCGATCGATTCGACGCGACGCCCCGCGGCCTGCAGTGCGTGCCCCCAGCCCGGGACCTTGCCGTCGTAGCCCATCGCGTTGTCCCAGTACCCGGTCTGGTGCGGATACAGTCCGGTGGCGAACGATGCGCGCGAGGGAACACAGATGGGGCTGGGACAGTATGCCGCCGAGAAGCGCGTGCCGCGCGCCGCGAGCGCATCCATATTTGGCGTCCGGATGAGCGGATTGCCGGCGGCACCAAGGATTTTCGGGTTGTGCTGATCGGACATGACGACCAGCACGTTCATCGGCTGTTCGGGCATGAGGGGATCGCCTTTCTGGGATGGGGGCCCGCGGTCAGCGGGCGACGCGGAATCCGGTGTTGCCGCTGCTGGATTCGGGGGAGTTGTGGATGCGTGCGGCCACGCGGTAGCGGTTGCAGTAGCTGTCGTGACACAGATACGACCCGCCGCGCAGCACGCGGGTTTCGTCAGGTTCGTGGGTAGGGGTGCTCCAGCGGTCGGCGCACCATTCCCAGACGTTGCCGACCGTGTTGTAGAGCCCGAATGCGTTGGGCGCGAACGCATCGACCGGTGCGGTGCCCGCGTACCCGTCGGCGGCGGTGTTACGGACCGGGAATGAGCCGCGGAAGATATTGGCGCGGTAGCCGTTGCGGGATTCGGGTTCCTCGCCCCACGGGTACCGGGCCTGGTCGAGGCCGCCGCGCGCGGCGTATTCCCACTCGGCCTCCGTGGGCAGCCGCACCCCCGCCCAACCGCAATACGCCTGCGCGTCATGCCAGGACACGTGGACCACGGGATGGTCGCCGCGCTCGTCGATGTCGCTGCCCGGGCCTTCCGGCGCATGCCAGGTGGCCCCGTCCACCGCGCACCACCAGGGCGTCGCCTCCGGGCGGTGCGCGCCGCGCCGCAGGGAGGCGGGCAGAAGCCCGGCGAAGACGAAGGACCAGCCGTAGCGTTCGGCGTCGGTGAGATACCCGGTGGCGGTGACGAATTGCGCGAACTGCGCGGTGGTGACGGTGTGTGCGGCAATCGCGAACTGCGCCACCCGAACCGGTCGTACCGGGCCTTCCCCGTCCGCTGGATAGCTGTCGGTGTCCTCGCTGCCCATGCGAAACTCCCCGCCCGAGAGCGGGATCAGTGCCGGGGAGGAACCGGTGACGCCGTGGACGGGGATCGGCGGCGTGAGAGCGGCCGCCGAGCGGGACGGCGCGCAGCAGTGCGAAGACTGCACGGGTAGATCCTTTCCGTACCGGGTGGTCACAGGGCCAGAGCGAGGGTCGTGGTGAAGGCGGCGACGGCCACCGCGGTCGCGACGGCGATCACGAGCGCGCCGATCCGAGACGGTCGCCGCGCCCGCAATCGGAGGTCGCGGTGCCAACAGCAGCCCGCGGTCACGGCCGTACCCGCAGCGGCGACGACGGCGGCAGCGGCGAATACGACGGTCGCCGCCATCGCCGCAGCGTGCGCGAGCACGACGGTCGCGACCACCGCCGACAGCGTGGTACGCCGCCATGCGAGCGCGGTGCGCTCGAGCGCCAGACCAGCGTCCGCCTCCCACGCGGTGGCGGTCACGACAGCACCGCCAGGGTTCCCGCGGCCAGGGCGATCGCGGTCACGCCCAGTGCCAGCACCGGCACCAAGACCGGATCCGGCAGGCGGTCTCCGCGACGCATCGCGGCCTCGACGCGTGCCCAACGCCGCTGTGCGACAGCGGCGAGCACCATCGCCAAGCCCGCGCAGCACGCGGCGATCGCGCGTCGCATGCCGCCGGACGAGAAGTGCTCGGCGAGGGTCTGCGCCGCGACGGCACCGGCCAGCAGCCCGAGCGCGGTGCGGATCCACGCGAGGAACGTGCGCTCGTTGGCCAGGCTGAACCGGTAGTCGATCGGGACCGCCTCCTCGTCGAGCACCTGGTTCGTTCCTCGTATCGCCATCGAGCCCATAGTGGACATGATGCCCATAAATAGTCATCGTGTCTATAAACGGGATCGGCAGCCACTCGGTGCACCCCGTCACATCGGGTATTGACGAGTGTGCTGGCTCACAACTAATGTCCCGGAGCTGTCGTCGAGTACCAGACATTGCGTCTATTTATGGACGCAATGTCTTCAGCCGGTATGGCGACATCCCGGTTTCGAGATGAGGAAGTTCCCATGACCATCCGCCGCGCACCCCTGACGGTCGGCCTGCTGGCCGTCGGCGTCATCGCCAGCACCGCGACCGCCACGGCCGCGCCCGCCACCATGCCCGACCCGGTCGAGTTCCGGACGAACCTGACGAACGACACCGTCGTCACGACCCTGCGGAACGGTGCGTTCACCCTGGCCGACGACCAGCAGTCGGTCGCGATCCGCGATGCCGAGGGCCGCACCGTGGACTCGCTGCCCCTGACATTCACGCTCGACGGACAGCGACTGCCGCTGATCCAGCAGGTCGCCGAGGACGGCCACGCCCTGCGACTCACGCCGGATCTGGCCCGGCTCGATCGCACCGCGCTGCATTCGGTTGCTTCGCCGTTGGAAAACCAGTTGGCCATGAACGACCTCATCAACGCCGTCAGCCTCGGCACTTCCATCGGAAGCCTGATCGGTACTGCTGTCGGTGCGGTCGCGGGCGTCGGTGTCGGTATCGCCCTGGCCGGTGCGTCATGTCTGGTGCTGAGCCTGGGCTGCGTGGTCACGGTGCTGCCGATCGTCAGCATGGTCGCCGCAGCCGGTGGCATCGCGGGCCTGGTCCTCGCCGGTGGACCTACCGCGGCGGCAGCAGCGTTCAACTACGTGACCACCCTGCGCACAGACCCGGGGCAGAGCCAGTACGCCCCGCAGGTCCAGGGCAAGCCCGGCGGCGTTCCCGCCGCGGCCGTCAACTGAGGACCGGGGGATTATCGGAATGAACCTTCGCGCAACGGTTTACACGGCGATGACAGCGGCAGCGATGGCCTCCGCGCTGACCATCGCGGCCACCCCGGCCAACGCTGAACCCAGCACGTCGGCGCTCTATCAAGCCTCGGTCGTCAACGGCACCGTCGTCACCACGCTCGACGCCGCGACCTTCACCCTCGCCGAGGACCGGCTCTCGGTCCTCGCACACGACAGTGCCGGACAGCTGGTCCTGGCACTGCCGCTGGCCTTCGAGCTCGACGGCGTGGCGCATCCGATCCGACAGCAGATCCTGGACGCGGGCCGCACCCTCGTGCTCACCCCCGACACCGTGCGACCGGTCGCGTCGCCGATGGAGAACCAGCGGGCGCTCGACGACTTCGCCGGGAACCTGTCCAAAGCGTCGCTGGCCGCTACGGTCGGCGGTTTCGTCGTCGGGGCGCTCGTCGGCGCGGTGGTCGGGCTGGGTTCCTGCCTCGTCGTCGGCCCCGGATGCCTGGTGACGGTCCCGGCGGCAATCCTGGCCTTCGCGGGCGGCGGCGGTGTGGCCGCCACCCTCGCCCTGGGCGGCGGCGCGCTCGCCTACGGACTGTGGAAATACGTCACCACCTTGCAGGCCGCACCCGGAAACAGCGAATACACCAACCGTGACGGTCTGCTCGATCCCGACGGCACCGGCGTTCCCGACGCCAACTTCCGCATCCCGCCGCTGCCGCTCAAGCCCCTGATCTCCGGGTCCGCCAGCGGGTCCGCGCACTGACGAATCCGGGGTCCGGCCGAAAGTTCGCGGTCAGGCCCCGGATTTCCGCGCGGTCGCAGCGGGGGGTTCGCCGTCGAAGCCGGACGCCCAAAAGCGGCCGCGCAGTGAGAGATCGAGCAGTTGCGCCGCGATCTCCTCGGCGCTCATCGCGGGTTCCGACTCGAGCCACCACGACATGGTGATGAGTAGTTCCCCGACCCAGGCGCGCGCCAGAACCTCGGCGGCGACACGCAATTCGGCGCCCTGCGCGGCCGCGCGCTCGGCGAATGCTTTCGCCGCTGCCGCACTGCGATCCTCGACGAACCGGCGCAGGGCGCGGCCGTCGCCTTCACCGCGCAGAACCACGCGATAGGCATCGCGTTCCTCGGCCGCATGCTGAAACAGCGCCAGCACCGCCTTGCCCGTGAACGCCTGCCCCGAAACCTCGAACAGCGGTTCGAGCCGACGCTGCATCTCCTCGATCAGGTCGGTGACGATCTGATCGAGCAGCGCGCTCTTGTCGGTGTAATGGGTATAGAAGGTCGCCCGCCCCAGATCGGCGCGTTCGGTGATGTCCTCCACAGTGATCGAGGCGTAACCGCGCTCGAGAACCAGGGACAGGAACGCCTCGCGCAACACCTTGCGGCTGCGCCGCTTGCGGCGATCCTCCACTGCCACGGCACTCCCTTCCAGCATCGATGATCGCCGCACATCGTAACCAACTTGGACACCATGCATGAAAACAGACGCGGCGTCCACAATCCGATGATCGACCACGGCGCACGCCGCCCGATGACCTTGGGGCGATTTCAGGTCAGTGATGCCGGGACTGGTTCGTCGACTTCAGGATGTCCGCAGCGCGGGCCGCGATGTCTTGTCGCAGTTCGGTTTCGAAGACCTCGCCCAGCCCGGCAGCCACACGCAGGAAAGGAGCGAACAGTTCCCGGTTTCCGTCGCCAACTTCGAGCAGGCCCTCGGTGTACGGGTCGACCAGGAGGAAGGAAGTCGGCACGGCTGCCGAGGTTAGCGCACCGCACACTCATTGGTGCGACCTCAAGCGGTTACGGACGTTTGAAGCACTGGCGGCCAACCTGTTTGGACGGCCGACCAACGCGCGGGTCGCGGCATTTTGGTGCGTTAGGCCACCGAGATGATCACTGCCGATTGATCCTTCGGACGCCGGTTTCTACTGGGATGGGTCGACGGTCAGCTCGCACAGAGGTGGGGCGACCGCTTGAAATCTGCTGCCGTCAGATGCTGCTGTCCAGTACCGTTGCCACGCAGCGGCTCTGACTTACATGCTTGGAACCGATCTGCTGACGACAAGCGCGGGAAGGACCTGGAGAGTTCACCAATGCGCGCCGGAACGACTATGCGATCAGGTCGTTTCGCCGAGCTGTCCAGACATACCGAAGTGCGTCGGCTTGCCGTCGCAACCCTGTTCAACACGATCGGCAACGGGATCTTCACCGCGATCAGTGTCGTGTATTTCGTCCGGATCGTCTCGCTGAACCCGTCGCAGGTCACCGGCGGCCTCACGATCGGCGGAGCCTTCGCCCTGCTCGCTGGCGTTCCGGCAGGCCGGTTGGCGGACAGGTTCGGTCCACGGCCTGTTTACATCGTGTTGTTGTGCGTGGAATCGGCGGCGGTGTTCGGCTATGCGTTCGTCAGCAACTGGCCACAATTCGTTGCTGCCGCTGCCGGGGCAATATCGGCGGACCGGGCCACCGCGGGTGTGCGGAACGCCTATATCACGCTGCTGTTCACCGGGCACGAACGTCTCCGCATCCGCGCTCTCCTGCGCTCGGTGACCAACGTGGGCCTCATGATCGGCTCCTGCATCGGTGGCCTGGCTCTGGCAGGCACCTCCAAGCCCTTATTCGTGGCGTTGCTGTGCCTCGATGGCGTCACATTCCTGATCGTCGTCGCAGTCCTCGCTGCGATGCCTGCTCCCCGGGCTTCCCGTGCCACGACATCGGCTCGTATCGTCACAGTGCTGCGCGACCGCCGCTTCCTGGCTATGACGGTGTCCCAATCCACGCTCAGCCTGCACTTCGGAATCCTGGCGATTGCACTGCCTTTGTGGATCGTGGAACGGACCGGCCTGGCGCACATATGGATCTCGATCATCGTCTCGGCGACTGCGGTCGGCGGCATCATCTTCCAGATCCCCGCCAGCACAGGCACGGACACATTCGCCGGTGCAGCCCGTGTCGGCCGACGTGCCGGAGCGCTGTTGGCGCTAGCCTGCCTGCTGATCGCGCTCACCACGATTCCCCGCTTGGCGTTGCCGTTGATTCTGACCGGTGCCACGGTGCGATTGGCCGGTGAACTGCTCCAAGGCGCCAGCAGTTGGGGAATGTCGTTCGCGCTGTCACTGCCCGTTCGGGCCGGCACGTACCAATCGCTCCTGTCGACAGGCTATTCCACCGCCGCCATGATCAGTCCCCTGATCGCCGACGCTATTCTCGCAGCGCCCGGACCTACCGGATGGTGTTGTCTCGCAGCTTTGTTCACTATCGCCGCGATCACGACGGCATACATACCCCGAATCGCGCCAACCGACGCCGCCCACACCGTCTGACCCGACGCCGATCACCGCCGAGGAGATCGCCAACCCGCCACCGCCCATGGCCATCACGCCGCGACCACCAAACGCACGAAAATCGGCAGAATAGTGCGTTCGCCAGACAGGCCATAGCGCCCGGGCGTGCTCGTCGATGACGTCAGTTTTCGCCGGTACCAACGGATCTCAGCCCAGTCGGCTGACGCCAAAGTTCACCGATAGCCGCAGTCAGGATTGACCAACGTAGCCAGGGCCGTGATCTAGAACGGGTGGTTGCGTTCTTGCCGTATGCGATCGGCCTCGGCGTGCTGGATCAGCTCGCTCATCTGCTGTTGTGTTCTGGAGCCTGCGGGCGCTGCCCTGTAGAGCGTCCACATCCGGTCCAGATCGTCGCGCATCACTCGTCCACGACGGCTGCGATGCCGGACGGTCGTGACGGCGATGGTGGCGAAGATCAACAGCGCCGCACTCGCGATGATCAGGTAGCCGGACAACGTCATCACGACAGTGTGCCCTGCTGGTCCACAGTGAGCTTGAGTATTCGGATGGGTCATGGTCCGCGGCGGGCGTTGTGCCATTCTTCGGCGTTCCAGGTGACTGGGGTGGCTCCGACCGGGGCGAGGGTGAAGCGGGGGTCGTTGGTGTGCACGAGCGCGATGAGTTGCTCGCCGGCGAGCATTGCGCTGCGGGAGTGCACGGCGAAGATGTCGAGGACGGCGTGTGCGGTGTCGGGGAATTCGCGGGCGAATTCCTCGTACCCGGTCAGGGCCATGACTAGGCCGGTGGCGTCGGTGGGGAACCCGTATTCGTGGGCGCGTACGTCGCGTAGGCAGTCGTTGAACGCGTCGAGGTTGCGTCCGTAGTAGCCCGGGAAGTGGAACATTCGCGAGAGGTCGGCGTGCATGTCGGGGAGGCACAGCCAGCGGGAGGCGTCGGCTTCGGCGACGTGATAGCCCGCGCGCCGCAGCTTGGCGACGGTCTGGTGCAGAACCTGCGGACGGAAGTACAGGTGTACTGAGGTGTTGGACAGCAACCGGCGGCCCAGCTCGGGATTCGGGTCCGGGGATGCGGCCACGATCGAAATCCTAACGGCGACAACAGCCCACGAGACGGGCGGTGACCATGGCCGGGACCGTCACGGGTCTAGAGCTCGCTGCCCAGGTCGTGTTCGGCGGCGAGGTCGGCGTCGGAGACCGGTTCGTCGTAGCCGTAGACCTGATCGAGGCGCGTAGCCAGTTGGCCGCTGCGAATGAGTTGTTCGTGCTCGTCGAGATCCGGCGAGAGCGCGCGGCGGCGGGCGCGTTCGGCCAGCGCCCGGTCGAGGCGGGCCTGTGCCGCGGCGCGGGCTGCGTCGCGGCGGGCGTGCTGGGCGTCGGCACGTTGGGCTGCGGAGAGTTCGGCCTGCTGGTGTGTGGTGTCGGCGGCGTGCTCGAGTACTCCTTGCCAGCGGCCCGATGCTCCGGCGGCTTCGGTCGCTGCCTCGCGGGCGCGCTCGGCATCGAGGTGGGCCTGGGCGGCCTCGGCTTGGCGAGCGGCGTGGTGTTCACGGGCGGCGGCGAGTTCTTCGGCGGCGGTGGCGCGTTGGGCGCGGCGACGGCCCGGGATCGCGTCGAGTTCGCGTTGGGCGGCGGCGAGTTCTGCGGTGGCGGTGTGCAGGCGTTGATCGGCCTGTTCGGCCGCCGCGGTGGCGGTGAGGGCGGTGCCGATGAGGTCGGCTTGTGCACGCAGTCCGGCGTGTTCGGCGTGCACGGCCGCGACACGGTCGCCGCTGGTGCGGGTGGGTTCGGGGCGTTGCAGGTCGGCACGCAGTGCACGGATGCGGGCGTTGAGATCACCCCGTGCGAGCATGCGCAGCGGGTCGGCGTGCATGTCCTGCACCAGGGTCAGATCTTCGAGGGCGCGGATCTGGTGAGCGAGATCGGTGGCCTGATCACGCACCGCCCGGTCGACGCCGGGATGCTCCGGCGGCAACGGTGTCGGGTGTCCGGCGCGGGTCGGGTCGCCAGTGTCGGCGCGGTGCTGATCGAGCAGTGTGGTGGCGCGCGCGAGCAGGACGGTGGAGGCATCGCGGCCGCGCACGAGGCGCGGTTGTGCGGCTGGGTCGCTGATCTCGGTGAGTAGCGCGTGGGTGTCGAGGCCGGCGGCCTGGGCGTCGGCGAGGACGTCGAGCAGGGGCAGGAAATCGCGGCCGTCCTCCACGCGCCGGTGCAGTCCTGCGGGCAGGGCGTCGGCGAGTTGGTGGCGTGCCCAGTCGCGGCCCAGCACCTTGGCGGTGTGTTCGTAGTCGCGGCGCATCCGCGACAGCCGGGCAGGCAACCGGCCGCCGCGTTCGGTGTCGAGGGCGAGCTGGTCGGCCAGCTCGCTGATCGCGGCGACCCGATCGGGGTTGGCATCGAGATCGGCCGGGGTGTCGGCGGCGGTGAGCCGGGCGTGCAGGGCACTCACGTAGTCGGCGAGCTCGGCATCGCCGCCTGGATACCGTGGCGGGGGTGCGGCGAGGTCGTCGCTGGCGAGATCACGCACGGTCAGGAACGGGCCGTCGGGGCCGCGGGCAGCGCGCCCGAGTTGGCGGGCGATGTGTAGGTCGGCGCGGGCGCGCAGGACGGCGGCGGGGTCGCCGGTGTCTTCGAGTGCGTCGTCGGGTGCACGCCATCGGTCGGTGGCGATCAGCCCGATGAGTTCGATGCCGTCGAGACCTGCCTGCTGGGCGAGGTCGAGGGTTTCCAGCAGGGTCACGTAGTGCGGGGACGCCTGTACTTGGCGGGCGAGCGCGTCGGGCAGCACGCGCGTGAGGAGGGTGTCGAGGCGGTCGTGGGCGGCGAGGGTGCGGGCGTGGTCGTAGATCTCGCGTAGTCGTTGTGGGTCGTCGGCGTCGGCGAGAGCCTGGCGCAGGATCTCGGTGGCGGTGATGTTGTCGTCGATGCGCGCGAGTTCTTGGCACCACACCTGGTAGTCGCTGCGCGGTTCGCTCGGGGCGTGGTCGAGAGCCGGATCGGGCAGGGTGTCGGTGGCCAGGAAGATGCCGTTGTAGTCGCTGCCGCGCGTCAGCCCGACGTATGCGAGGGAGCGGCCGAGCGCGGCTCCCATGAGCAGGTAGGAGCGTTTCACGGTCATGCCCTGGGCGCGGTGCACCGTGCTGGCGTAGCCGAGTTCGGTGTTGTCGGTGACGTAGCGGGCGGGCAGGGTGACGTGCCCGCGGTGGGCCAGACCGGTGACGGTGAGTGACCCGTCGGCGTGCACGGTACGTACTCGCCAGGCTTCGCCGTTGTCGATGGGTTGCCCTGCGCGGATGCCGCCGGTGATGCGGATCCGGTTGGTGTTGCGGCGGGTCACGACGAGGTCACCGACGTAGGCGGTGTGCGCGTCCGCGAGTTCGGCACCGGGCCCGGAGGTCGCGACGTGCCCGGCCTGGGCGCGGGCGGCTTGGGCGGCGGCGTTGAGAAGGTGAACGTCGTCGAGGGTGGCGGCCATCATCAGACTCGGGATGCCGTGGTCGAGGTCGTCGAGGTGCGCGGTGAGGATCTTGTCGCGCAGTTCGTCGACCATCCCGGACTCGATGCGCCCGGCCCCGTGATAGAACTCCCACGCTTGTGCGGCGTCGCCGTCGCGCACTTGCAGCGACGCCGTCGCCTCGTCGGGATCGGTGAACCGGACGACGGTATCGAGTGCCGGCGCGTGGGTATCTCCCGCGATCAGGCGTAGGGCGCCACCGGATTCCACGGCCGAGAGTTGGTGCGGGTCACCTATCCATCGCACGATCGCGCCGTAGCGGTCGGCGAGGGCCTGCAGCCGCGAAAGGTTGCGGGTGGAGGCCATTCCGGCTTCGTCGACCAGCAGCATGGTGCCGGGCTCGAGGGTGAAGTCGTCGCTGCGGCGGGCGTGGGTGAGCAGGGCGTCGATGGTGCGGGCAGGGACGTCGATGTCGTCGCCGAGGATGCGCGCGGCGCTCTTCTGCGGCGCCAGCGCGATCACCGCTTTTCCGTCGTTCTGCCAGGCGCGCGCGACCGCGCGCATGGCGGTGGTTTTGCCGGTGCCCGCGGGCCCGATCGCCACCGCGAGGCGGGTACCGGTAGTGCAGAGATGGCGCACGATCCGCTGCTGTCCGGTGTTGAGTGCCTGCCCGGTCTCGGCCTCGACCTGCGCGACCGCGGTGTCGACGGCGCGGGCGGTGACGAACTCGGTGGTCGGGGTGTTGGCGGCCTCCAGCAGCGCGGTCTCGGCGTCGAGAACAGCGTGGCTGCTGAAGCGGTTGGTGGTGGCGGCGCAGGTGGAGAACACGCTGTGCCCGCTGGCGCGGGCGAGCGCTTGTGGGACGGGCTCGGGATCGACGGTGAGCTGGATGCTGTCGGCGAGCACAGCGTTCACGATCTCGGCGACCGCGGCAGCCTGGTCGGCGTCGCTGGCGAAATCGCATGCCGAGACGCGGTCTTCGGCGGCCGCGCGGACGTGCACCTCGGTCCACGTCGCGCGGCGGCGGGCCACAGTCTCGGCGACCTCGGCGGTGACGCGCTCGAGGTCATAGATCTCGCGTCCGACGTGGTCGGCGAGGGCCTGGGCGAGGTCGAGGACGTTGTTGTCGTGCTCGGGATCCAACAACGCCACCACCTCCTCCAGCGCGGCTTCACGGTCGCTGCCGGGCGCGAAGGCGAAGCGTGCCAACGCCGTACGCGCCGCTGTGGCGCGCTGAGCAGGAGTCGCGTCGATCAGCTCGGGGACGCGCTCGCCCAGCACGACCGCAGCGGCCAAGGCCGCCTGGTGGGGGTCGTAGTCGCGCACGGCATTCGGGTCTCGCGACAGGTCCAGGACGTGCTGCACGAACTGCGCGGTGCTACGTCCGTCGGCCAGGAAGCGTTCGGTGTCACTGGACCATTCGGTGACCATTTCCCGCAGGGTGCGTGGCAGTGGTTTGCGGTCGCGCGTGGCGAGGGTGGCTTGCTGAGACAGACGGATCTGCACGTGTTTGCTGGGGTCGTGACCGTGCTTGGCCCGGTAGTCGGCGACGAGTTTCTCGGTGGCGCGCACGATGTTCGGGCGTCGTGAGAAGTGCGTGATCAGCGCTTCGGGGACGTCGGCGACCTCGTACACGGGTGCCTTGCCCAGGCCGCCCCGGTAGCGGGCTTCGAACCGCAGACCGAGTCGTCTTTTGAGCTTGCCGGTGATCGCGGCGTTGTACTGGCACGACAGCGATACCGTGGCGGCGTAGAGCGATCGCGCGTCCAACGCGCACCATTTCCCGTCAGCACCAAGTACTCGTGCGGACACGACGGCGTGGGTGTGGAGGTTGGGGTCGCCGGTGCGGTTGTCGAAGTGGTCGTAGAGCGCGAATGTCATTCCGTCGGCGTCGATTTGGCGGATGCCACCGGCGCCGCGGCGTGCGAGCGCGAACTCCGTTTGCATCCGGGCGAGGGTCTCTTCGACGGCTTCGCGGTGGCATTGTGCGATCTCGGCGCGCAGCTCATCGTCGCCCAAGCCCCACAGGATCGACACGCTTTTCTGCGGGGTGAACACGCAGTCGTAGGCAGCGACCGACTTGCTCAGTCGCTGCTTCTCCTGGGCGAGTGCGTCCTCGATTTCGAGGCCGGAGGGTGCACGATCCAACTCCGCGGTGAGGTGCTCGCGCGCGGCACCCGCACGCAGATCCACCCATTCCTCCTGGGTGAGCGGACGCCCGAGTTCGGCCAGCAGGGCGGTCTTGTCACGCTGGTAGATGGCCTGGATTGCACTGGTTCCGTTGCCCCGGGCGTGCAATCCGCTGCCGAGTGACGCCGCGGTCAACGCTTCGCGGTCGGTGTGGCCGGCGTCCAGGGCGTCGATGATGATCCGGTCGGCGTCCGGGTGCATGCCCTCGCCGTAGAGGGCGCGCATCTGGTCGAGGGATATCTCGCCGTTCACGCCGAGGATCTCGGCTCCGCGGCCGAACCAGCGGCCCGGGGGAGTGCCGGTTGCTGTGTAGTAGTCGGTGAAGGATTTGTCGGTGGCACAGAGGCGGTCGCCGGTGGCGACCTGCCGTGTGAGGTAGGTGTAGCCATCGCCCGCGTGTATCGCGTGGATGGTCATCACAAGATCGACGGTAGGCCAGAAAACAGCAGGTAGAAAGGGTTGTGGCCGAAAATTCACAATAGTGCAAGAGGTGTGTACGGGATCAATGGCTCTTCGAGCTCTAAACAGAGAGCTACACGCATCAAGCTGGCTGGGACGGTGCGGTGAGGCACGAACAGAGGATTGCGGGAAATTCGCGCTGGAGTGGGGTGGTACGGGCGTAGCGTGGCACTGAAGATCGCAAAACGGACGTTCGGGACCGGCGATTGCGTCCGGCCTCCGGCACGATGGGCCGCCGCGCGGCCTGCGGAAGGGGTTGGGCGATGGCGACGAAACCGGCCGGACCGGCGGTGGTGGCGCGCAAGACGGCGCGTGAGCGGATGGCGGCGGTGACCAAGGCCAACCGCGACCGTGAACACGCGGACGCTGCGGACCTCGCGCAGGTGTTGAAAGCGAGTTCGACGGTCGCACGGGCGGCTACGAGACGGGACACCGCGATAGCGGATGCGCACCAGACGTACCTGTCGGCGGCATCAGCGGTGGAAGCCGAGCAGGCGGCCGCGCTGGCGCGGATCAAGGGGCGCGGGACCGATGAGTCCACCCTCGCGGAACTGACCGGGCTCGACGTCGGGGAGGTGCGGCGGCTGCTGCGCCTGGCCTCACCGGCACCCGTTCCCAAACCGCCGGTGGCTCCGAACGCGCGGGCGTCGGCCGCGTCCTCGGCTCCGTCTGCTGAATCCTCGGCGGCCGCGCCGTAGTACCTCGGGCACGACAAAAGCCCCCGGGTCCCGAGACTGGATGTCTCGGGACCCGGGGGCTTTGTCCTGGGGGCGCGGCGGGCGTCGTTGCCTGCCACTCGGCGCATCGTCGGGCCTGGCGGTGTGGCTAGTGCGGGATGCGGGTGATGGTCTGGTGGCAGCTGGGGCCGGGGTCCCATGCGTGGAAGCGTTGGCCGCCTCCGTCGCTGTCGTCGATTCGCAGGCTGAACCCGTATCGGGACGTCTCGGAAACCATGACTCCGGACCACTGCGCGAGACGGCTTCCGGAGGGTTGGTGGGGCGGGTCGAACACGCGGTGGACGTGTAGGCGGTCGCCTTGGCGGAACTCGGGCCAGTCGGGGCCGGTGTAGGGCATGTGGGCTCCTCTCGCGGTGGTTACGGGGTGTTGGTGGCGGCGCGGTGGGTGAGGGTGATCAGGCGCTCGCGGTGGGCGAGCAGGGGTTCGCGGGCTTCGGTGATGTGGGCTTCGATTGCTGGGATGTCGGCGTAGGTGTCGCACATCTGCTTGCCACGGGTGAATCCGGCTCCTAGGCGGCGGCGGTAGGAGTCTTCGACGACTTGGCGGGCGCTGGACCATACGGTGATCGGTAGCCCGAGGGTGTAGACCTCGGTGAGCTCCTGTGCGATGCGGTTCTCGCTGACGTGGAACTCGGTGAGCTTGGGGCCGAGACTGCGGGTGAGTGCGAACACGGCTTGTGGACTGGGGGGTTCGCCGCGCTCGCACGCGATCACCCGGATCAGGGCGGCGATTACCGCGCTGAGGTGGTCCTCGAAATCAGCGGTAGTGACCAGTGACAGCACCTCGGCGGCGCGGTCGCGGTCCAGGGTGATCAGGGCGGCGACGAGATTGCGTTCGGGGAGCATCGCGCGGCGGGTGCGCCGGTCGGTAGCGGCCTCGATCTCGTTCAGCACCTCCGCGACGGTTCCCGCGTGGGCGGGCGGATCGGAGCCGCGGGACGGGGCGGGGCGGCCGCGGCGGGCGTGGGTCGGGGTGGACATGCGGGTTCTCCTTCCTGATGGGCGGGAGGGCTGGTTACGGGGCGTAGTCGGCCTGCTCGGGGGCTGGGGCCGCGTACCGGCATGGGGTCGGCACGGTGAGGTGGCGGCCGTTGCATTCGATGTCCAGCAGCGGTAGACGCTGGTCCTCGGTGAGCTTGTCGCGGGCGTCGGCCTCGGCTTCGTCGATTCGGCTGCCCGTGCTGGCCTCGTAGTGCTCGCGGGCGGTGGCGTAGCTGTGCGGGTCGGGATCGGGCAATCCGACCGCGTGCCACATGCGGAAATACAGTCCGGCGGCGGTGTTTACCGGTTCGGCGACGCTGGCGAGATGGCAAGTGATCAGCACTTCGGCGGCGGTGCCGGGGCGGGTGTCGCGGCCTGCCGCGACTCGCTCGAGGAGCTCGCGGCAGTGGGCGCGGTAGAGGGTCTCGCTTTGCAGGAACCTGTGTGAGGTCGGCAGCAGGTGGAACGAGTGATAGAGCTCGTCGGCGTGGTCGGGGTGGCGTTGCTGGGCTGCGGCGATCTCGTCTTCGCCCCAGTCCCATTGGTGATCGATGGTGTCGAGTTCGGAGACGAACGTCGCGAACTGTGCGTCGGCGGCTGCGCGTGCGGCCGTGAGCGTGGCCTCGGTCGGCGCGGGGCTCACTGTGCACCGTCTGCGGGGTGGGTCTTGCCGTCGAGGATGTAGGGGCTCTGGGTGCGGTCGCTGTGGTGGGGCTTCTGTTCGGGTGTGATGCCGAGTCGGCGCATGTCGTCGTCGAGGGCGTTGCCGTGGCGCACCAGTGCGAGGCGCTCGGCGGCGAATGGCATGGATCGGTAGCTGGTGGTGCGGTGGTCGGTCTTGGCGGTGCGGCTGATCTGTGCGGTGCCCTTGTCGGGGTGGATTTCATCGACGGTCCATCGGGCGCGGTTCTCGGTGCCGTCGGTGCTGAGGGTGTGCACGGTGTCGCCGATGTAGATGGCGGGGTCGGTGGTCTTCTTGGGCATGACGGGGGCTCTTTCGGGGGACTTGTGGGGGTGGGTGGCTGTCTTCCCGAGCGGTCGCGCGGCCGGTGGGATATCTCGGCCGGCGGCCGGATGCGGAATGTGGCCGGCTGGGACTGGGCCGCTCGCGAAGACAGCACGGAGCGCCAGCGCAGTTCCTTACGGGCGCATCGGCCGGAAGGGGAAGCGGGACCGGTCGCGCTCGGCGACCGGTCCTGTGGGGTGGGCGGGGTGTCAGGCGGCGGGGTCGCCGGGTTCAGTGCTGGTGGTGGCGGTTCGCCATTCGTGGGTCAGTTCGCCGCGCAGCTCGGCGGCGAGGATGTCCACGCGCAGTACGGCTTTGGGGCCGTCCTCGTAGTCGGGCAGTGGGGCGGGGGGCTCGATCTCGGGGAGTTCGGCGGTTTTCCACAAGCGCAGGAACAGGGCAACGGCCGTCTGCGTGAACGGGAGGATGATCGTTGCCCGCATCGCGAGCATCATTTCCGGGCCGGTCGCGGGTCGGGTGTCGTGACCGTTGGCGACGCGGGCGAGGATTTCGGCGCAGTGCGCGCGGTAGAGCGGGCCGGAGCAGAATCCGGGATGGGTGGGCTTGAGCAGGTCGAACGTGTCGGCCAGCGCGGCGGACTGCTGCGGGTGGCGGGCCTGTGCGGCGGGGATCGCCTCGAGGGCGGCGGCGTACAGAGTGGCGTATTCGGCCAGGCAATCGCCTTCGTGCACGGTGTCCAGCATGTTCATCACGGCGGCGGTGCCCAACGCGTCGGGGCTGTTGTACATGGGAATCACTCGATTCGGTGTCGGGGCCGGGTCGCGGCCCGAGAAGATGAGCGGCAGGGACCGGGCGCGGTGGGCGGCCGGTCCCTGCCTCGGGGAAAGGGGAGGGTCAGGCGCTGAGGGTGCGTTCGGCGGCGGCCTGGTCCTCGAGGGCGGACACGCACTGGGCGGCGGGAACGCTGCTGTAGCGCTCGCCCTGGCCCTGGCGCTTCAAGTGCGCGTGGAACTTTCGGGCGCACGGCTCGCACAACAGGGCCGAACACACGGTGTCGGAAACCAGTACGCGGGCCGGGCGGGAACAGGTGACGGTGCGGCATCCGGTCTTGGCCAGTTGGGTGCGGGGGCGCAATCCGCAGGGGTGGTAGGGCATCAACTGGTGTTCGTCGTGCCAGCGCTGGTGCAGTTCGCGAATGTAGGCGTCGCGCTGGGCGGCGGTCTCGATCGGGTCGTGGGTGGCCAGGGCGTTGTACTGGGCGTCGAACCAGGGGCGCATTGCCGATCGGGCGGCGTCACAGTCGCGGATTTCGTGGCGCACGAGTGCGAGCAATTCGGCGCGGTGCTGGTGGTGGCGGGTCAGTCGCGCCATGGTGGTGCAGTAGCCGCATTCGGCTTCTGCGGTGGTCAGGGTGTGCATTGTGGGGCTCCTCGGGATGCCTGCTCGGGTAGGGTGGTGCGGGCATCGGGCCGCTAAGGACGGCCCGATGCCCGTTTTCTTTCGGGGGTTATGCGGTCTGGCTACTCGTCTCGAGGTGCCATGACGGTGAACACCGGTTCGCCCGCGTCGCCGGGGCCGATGTGGATTACCAGGGTGATCGGGCGCGGGGTCGGGTCTCCGCTGTCGTGGACCAGGCGGTAGACGGTGAACTCGAGCCGATCGGTCGGCACGCGCTTGGCCTCACGGGCGGATGCGATCGCGAAATGGGCCTGAACGATCACGTCCCACGCTCGGCCTTTCTCGCTCTGTCCCTCGTCTGCGTCCTGCGGCCAGTAGACGGCTTCGGTCCATGCGTGGTGAGCGATGACGAACGATTTCGTGAATCCGAATTCGCTGGCCAGGGCGGTGAAGTCGTGCAGGACTCCATCGGCGATCGCCTGGGCTCGGGTGTAGCGGTGGACGATTTCGGCGTTCTCGAACACGGGTCTAGCTCCTTTCTCGGGGTGGGGTGCAGGGGCGCAGCCAGTCGGGGCCGTGGCCCTGGCTGGCCCACACCCGCATTTCCTCGGGGTGGGTGGGGTTGAAGGCGTCGCTACCGCCTGCGGCGAGCACATGCGCGGTGACCCAATTCGCGTAATGCTCGGCATGGTCGCTGTCTTCGGCGTCCAATACCTTGGTCGCGAATTCGCGGGCGGATTCGTGTACCCATGCGATGTCCTCCCGCAATTGCGGGGTGGCGTCGCGAATATCGGTGCAACCGGTTTGCCCTACATCGAACGGCATGGGTTATGCCTCGAATTCGATATCGTCTTCGGAATCGACGTAGGGGCCTTGCCCGAATCCGTCCGGGGGTGCCGCGATGCCTTGCCAGAGCGTGACGACTCGGTAGCTTTGGGCTCCGATCCGGGGGCCGGGCCGCCGCACGAGAACGAGGGCGATCCGCTTGGGTTCGGTGGTCCGCAGATGGGCGGTCATGTATCCGGCTGCCTGCCGCAAGCTGTGGTAAGGGCCTCCCCACTGCTTCCAGACCTGGCGGCCGTCGTCGGTCTGCACACGGTGCAGGACTCGAAACGGCCATACTGCGGGTTCCCAGTAGTCGCTACCCATGACGGGTGCTCCTTTCTGCCTGCGCACGGAATTTCCTTTTCCGTGCGCGAGAGAGTGAACAGAACAGGTGATGTTCTGAGCTGGGGAATCCACTATGAATTTCTCAAACAACACGGGTAGCGGGGGTGGTCCTCGGCCCCTTCGGGCTGATTCTTGGTCCCGCACCCTCTGATCTCTATTCTAGAGTCTTTTACGCATTGGCGTGGTATTTCGGCATGATCGGGCGTGGTTGTTTTTCTTTTTCTTTTCGGCTTTTGGGGTTGTTCTTTTCCTGTCGCTCTGGGAGGCTGCCTCCGCGGCGAGCGGCGGGGGACCGGGGGCAGCGCCCCGGGCGCGGCCGAAGGCCGCGGGGGGGTTGAACTATCGGTGCAGGGACCACGGTGAGGGTGGGGTGTTGGTGGGTCCCTCCGGTCAGCTGGGGCGACTCGATCACGGTGCGGTAGGGGCAGGCAAGTGCACGCTTTTCGCGCTTGCCTGCCCCTGGCGGGCCGTGATAGCCCCTGCGGGCTGATCGGAGGGGCACGCCGACACCCTGCGGGACCAGTCGCCGCGCGAGCGCAGCTCGCGTGACTCCCCGGCCAGCTGCCCGACTGTGCGGGGTGGGGTGAGCGTGCTCGGCGCGTACGTCACCGGGCCGGGTGGTGAGCCTGCGGGAGCTGCGCTGGGCCGGGGACGGCTCTCGGTCGCGGTAGCCCTGATCGTTCATCCTGCGAGGCCAGGGGCGGAACTTCCTACGCGGTGGGCGCGGTGGCTCCGCCCCCTCGGCCTCGGGGTTAGGCGATCTGGATGCGGGCGGGGTCGATGAGTGTCATGTGTTCGCGCAGGGCCTTGATGTGCCGGTCTCCTGTGCTGCCTCCGAGCGGTGCGGTGATGTGCCAGATGGTCTTGCCGTTGGGCAGGCTGAGCACGACGTAGTGGCCTTCGAATCCTGCGACGGTGACGACGGCTCCGCGTGAGAGGGGCGGGGTCTTGGCTGCGGTGGCGAGGGCGGCGTCACGCTCGGTGGGGGTGGCGTGGCGGGCGAGGGTTTTGGGCAGCACTCCTGCCCTCCCGGCGGTGACGGGATCGACGTGCAATTGGCGGGGGTTCACCTTCGCCACCTTGTACACCAGGCCGCGCATGTTGTCGGCCAGGAACGGGTCTTCGATCACGACGTATTCGCCGACGGCGAACTCGATGCTGTGGCTCACGGGGAAGTTCCTTTCGGTGAGGCGACCGGGGCAGAGCCCTTGGGGTTCTGCCCCGGCCTGACAGGTGGGGGTGTCAGGCGGTGAGGTCGGCGGCCTCGGCGATTGCGTCGGTGAGGCTGATCTGGCCCATTACGGCGCGTTCGATCGGGCCGGGCTTGTGGCCGATCGCGGCGAGCAGGCGCAGGTAGCGGGCGTGGCCGCTGCTGCCGGGGAGGTAGCAGACGTTCGGGTCGTCCTGGGTGGCGCGCCAGTAGTGCGGCTGCTTGTCGGTGGGCTGCATCCGGGCTTCGGTGGCCGCCATCGCCAGGGCGGCCAGGATGATCAGGGCGCGCTGATCGGTGGTCTTCTGGGCGTCCGGGGCGCGGGTGTCGTCGTAACCGATGAGGCCGGTGAGCTTTTCGCGCAGGTTGTAGCCGCCCTTGTTGCCGAGTCCGAAGAACTCGATGGCGAACCCGTTTCCCTTGGTCAGAATCTCGGGATCGGTGATCACCATGTGGGTGATCCACTGAATGATGCCCTTGGGCAACGTCTTTCGGGTCAGGAACTTGTCGGTGATGAACTTGCGGCGGGCTTCGGTGTCCACGCGCGCGGCCACGTTGGCCTTGCGGGCGCGCACGTTGGCTGCGCCCTGCTCGGGGTTGGCTCCGCCCGTGCGCGAGACTTTCAGCCCCGCGCCTTTGCGGTCGGTGCAGAAGTAGGACGCGCTGACGGCGGGTTCGTAGCGGACCGCGTCGGCGTGATGCTTGCCCTCGGCCGGTGTCGCGGCGGGATCGAGGACGGTGGCGGGGTCGATACTGTCGGCGCTGATCTGCTCGCCGGTCTCGATGAGGATGGCCTGCTCGGCGTGGTGCAGCAACACCGCCCAGTGGCTGGGGCTGGTGACGTCCTGCACCGTGGCCGGGCGTCCTCCATGTGTCACAAGGCTTTCCAAGGCGTCGGGCTTGTTCTCGTCCCAATAGCCGGGCTTGCTGGTCAGGATCGTGTAGCCCTTCTTGACGAAGCTCTCGCGGGCGGCTTCGGTGGCGGCCAGGGCGCGGCGGCGGTGATGGACCGCGATAACGGTCCGCTCGAATCGGCCTTCGCGGGCGGCTTCGGTGAGCTTGCCCATCTCGTACTCGTCGGGGACGAGCTCGGCGACGGTGGCGGCCTGGCTGATGTCGAGGTCACCGGCCAGGGCGGCGGCGCGCCCGAGGTCGGCGGCGGTGGCCTTGCGCAACCGGCCGATCGCGGCGGCCTCGTCGCGGGTGACGCTCTTCAACCGCTTTTCGACCTTGACCGGGGTCAAACCCAGATCGAGCATTTCCTCGACGGCCCCGATGCGGTCGGCGTCGGTCATCTCGGTGCGACGTTCGTTCTCGTCCCACTGCGTACCGATGTCGTCGATTCGCTGTTCGCGCGCGGTCTCGCCCAGCGGCGGCGCGACCAGGATCACCGGGCACGGTCGGTAGTCGACGGCGCGGGCGGCCAGGGTGCGGCGGTGACCGAACCGGACCTGCAAGTAGCCGTCGCGGTTGATGAACACTTTCGGCTCCTGGTGGAACCCGTGTTCACGGATCGACGCGAGAAACTCCTCATCCAACGTGTCTTCGGCGTCGGAGCGGATGTTGCGGCCGAACACGAGATCCTCGGGATCGACGGCCAGCGGTACGCGGCCGGTGGATGATGCTTCGAGCTGGGCACGCAACTCGGTGAGGCGCTCGGCGGTCAAGGGCTTCGGATCCGGACGGCGGGCAGGCGCGGTGGCCGGTTCGGCGACGCTGACGGCCGTGTCGGCGGCGGCAGGGGCGGTGGTGGTGCTCATCGTGCGGTGTCTCCTTGGCTGTGTGGCAGCCAGCGCCGGGCCACTAAGGATGGTCCGGCGCTGGCTGGTGATCGGGTATCCGCGGTGCGGCAAAGGATTTCGGCGCGCGGGCGGCGGTGCGCGGGCTAGGTGGCGTGTGGTCATCGGCGGTTGGGTGCGCAGGTGGTGCACCACTCGGCTTTGCGGACGCTGCTGTAGGGGGTATCGGTGCGGCACTCGCCCATCTCGGTGGCTTCGATACCGCAGCGGGTGATGACGCTGTGCATCCGAGCACCGAACGGATTGGTGTGCTCGCACAGCTGCGCGACCTTGTGTACCGGGTAGCCGTGCAGGTAGCGGTGGTCGCTCACGTCACGGAATTCGTTGGCGGGCACCGTGTCCGGCTGCGTCGGACTCGGGCCGTACGGGTCGGCGGGGGTGGACATAGGTACTCCTGTCGTGGTCAGGCGGTGGTGTCGAGCCATTCGCGGTTCTCGGTGTCGTCGCGGCGCTCGAACTGCGCGACGCTGAGGCCCTCGTATTCGGCGCGGTGGTAGCGGCACAACAGATCCGGTTCCGGGTCGTAGGAGACGGTGCTGGTGCACCACGGGCACGTAATCGGCATACGTGGTTCCTCTCGTGGGGCGGTGCGGGTCAGATGGTGGGGTGGCGGGTCAGGCGTTCGCGGCGTAGCGCGTGCTCGAGGAATCCGGCGGTCAGCTCGTCGAATCGGACGTAGGTCTCCCAATCGCACTGGTCGCTGTCGCGCAGCACCAGGCGCAGGTATCCGTCAGGGTCGCGGGTGAGCATGATGCGGTCGCCGTCCTCGTCGAACAGCTCGACCAGCCTTCGGCCGTGGTTGTGGCGGGGTGGCATGGCGGCTAGATCAGGGCCAGCTGCTCGGCTGGCCCTTCCGGGGCCGGTGCACTGGTGAACTCGGGCGGTGCGCAGTGCTCGGCCGGTGCGGGTTCGGTTGCGGTGTACCGGCATTCGACCGATCGGCCGTTGTGCAGTCCGCAGCACGTGATGTGTTTGGCGGGGGTCCGGTCTTCGCGGCGGGCTCGGCGGCGGGTCTCGGCTTCGTACTCGTCGATTCGGCTGCCCTCGAGGGCCTCGTAGTGCGTGAGGTCGGCCGTGTGGCCTTCGGGGTCTATCTCGGGCATTCCGGCGGCCTTCCACATGCGGAAGTACAGGCCAGCGGCGGCGGTATTGAGTGGGGCGGCGAGGCTGACATCGCGCAACGTCAACACGACTTCGATAGCGGTGGCGGGGCGGGTGTCGCGGCCGGTGGCTACTCGCTCGAGCAGTTCGCGGCAGTAGGCGCGGTAGACCAGTTCGTTGCTCATGCGCTCGTGAAATGGTTTCAGCAGTGGGTAGCTGTGCCAGATCTCGTCGGCGCGGTGGGGGTGGCGGTGCTGGGCGGCGGCGATCTCGTCTTCTGCCCACAGCACCGGGTCCAGCCCGTCGCCGACCATCTGGGTGACCTCGGCGAAGATCTCTTCAGCTGTGCTGGTCGTCATGACATGTCCTCCGGGGATTCGGGGCCGGGGCGGGGTTGCCGCCCCGGCCGGGGGGTTAGTGCTGGAGGTGGTTGCGCAGGAACGCGGCCGCAACGTCGGTGGCCGGGAGGCCCTGCGCGACGGCCACGCGGAGCGTCTGTGCGACTCGGTGTTGGGGGTCGGCGGCGCACGCCCTCTCCAGCAGGTAGGAGGCGGTGTTGGCGTCGTCGTGGCGGACGTAGATGGTGAGGGCGACCAGGGTGGTCGCGTGGGCGTAGTCGGTGCCGGTGGTGGCGGCGGTGAGGGTGCTGTAGAGCACCGAATCGGCGTGCTCGACGGTGCCGGGGTGCAAGCGGTCGGTGCGTCCGGCGGCGATCTCGTAGAGCTCGTCGCGTACCCGGTCGCACCGCAACCGGACAACGACGTCGGCCAGGCCGATCGGGTCGGACTGCCACAACGCGCTCATACGCTCGATGTAGGTCAGCACCGCGTGCAACTCGGTGTTGTGATGGCGCTCGGCGCGGTCGCCGCGTAGCGCGGCGGCGAGGCGCTCGGCGTGCTTGGCCTCCGCGTCTGGCAAGGCGTCGGCCACCCGGTTGGTCAGCCAGCGGTCCTTGCTGAAGGTGCGACGCGTGGCGCGCCGCGAGGGGAACACGGGCGGGGGTGTGGTCACAGGAAACCTCCGGTGGTGGGGGGAGGGGTCCGGGCCGCTAAGGACGGCCCGGACCCCTGCGGGGAATGGGGTTTGCTGATTCGCTGTGAACTTGTCAAAGAACAGAGTTTCCGCTGCTGGCGGCCGGTTGCGGCCACCCCGTAAGTCTATCTCTATCGTTCGCTCTTTTACGCAATTTGGGTAAAAGAATCCGGATAGAGTTTCGCTCAGCTGGGGCTAGTAGGCGGGGCGTTCGTCGGGCCACTGGCGACCGTCGGCGGTGACGGCGTCGCCGGTGATGATCAGGCGCGGCAGGCGGTAGACCATGAGGGATTCGCCGTAGTGCTGGGTGCCGCGCGTGAGGTGGCGCAGGTGCACGCCGGTGGTCTCGGCGACGGATCCGGCGAACAGGATCAGCTGCTCGAGGTACTGGATCTCGATCCACGCGCTGGCGTCGGCCAGGCGTCCCCAATCGCTGAATTGGAGTGTCTCGCTGGCGATCTGGTGAAGCTCGGCGAACGTGATGCACACGCCGTGATCCTGCCCGCAGCGCGGGCAACGATGTTTCGGGTCGATAAGCACGAGGTCTCCTATTCGGGGTCGGGGGTGTTGACGGTGATCACCAGGGCGGTCGCGTTGTCGGCGTGCTCGCCTGCGGCGCGTACCGCCCAGCGGGTCAGCCACTGCGCGGCGCGCGCGGTGGTCGGGGCGTGGGTGAGCGCGTAGGCGATCGCCTTGTGTGGCAGCGCTTCGTGAATCCCGTCGGTGCACAGCAGGATTCGCGCCGGGTACCAGTCCGGGCGCTGGCCGGGATGCCACCAGCCCAGGTCGGGCTCGGTGTCGGTGCGACTCAGCGAGCGGGTCAGGCGGTGCGGTGCGCCGAGAAAGGCGAGGTTGTGATCGCGGGTGAGCTGCTGGAGCTGCCCGTCGCGGCGCAGGACGTAGGCGCGGCTGTCGCCGATCCACCCGGCGTAGATATCGAGGGTATCGACATCGACGGTGAGCACGACCAAGGTCGTGTCCGGCGGCTGGAGCACGCAATCGGCGTGGTCCTGGTCGTAGGCGCGATAGACCGGCTCGTGCTCGGCGTAGTCGGCCAGCACGGTCATCGTGGTGCGAGTGGCGCGAATGACGTGATCGGGGCCTTCCTGGTTGTCGATGAGGCTGGCCATCCGGCAGGCGATATCGGCGGCGGCGCGCGCGATCACATCGGATCCACCCTTCGCCCCGCCCATCCCATCGGCGATCACCGCGACCGCGTAGCCACCGTGCTTGTCGTAGCAGTGGTCGAACGCGTACGCGTCCTCCTGATGGGCACGCCCGCCGATGAGCGTGCGCGCGTCGATTTCGAATGTGCCGTGAACCTGGCGGATGATCTCTGGGCTGCTCATAACTCTATTCTAGTATGTTTTACGCATTCTTGTGGCGTTTTCGGCGCATGTCGACGCAGGTCAGGCGGGTTTTTCTGCCGTGTGCCTACCTGCTGGGGGACGGTGGTCTTTGCCCCTGGGTGGGGGCGCGTGCGCCCGCACGGGGCAGGCCTCCGGCCTGCCCCTGTTCGCCTGCGCTTCTCGCGCAGAGGCTCGCGGGTCAAGGGTGGCGCGTGCGCCATCGCCGCAGGCGACGCGACGCAGGAGCGCCCTTGACGCGTGAGGGGCGCGAGAACACAATGCAGGCGACCCCACTCAGGGGCACGCGGCCGCAGGTCGCGGAGGGTTTCCGCGGGCACCGCCCGCGTGACCCAACCCGGGCGGCACCGGCCACGCAGCCAGTGCGGAGCGGATGTGGGGCGGACTGGCCTCGGCCGGGTGGTGAGCCCGCGGGAGCGACGGCGCTGCGGGAGGGCTCGGTGCCGCGGCAGCCCTGGTCGTTGTGTCGGCCGGCGGAAATCGCGACGGGTTTGCGCGTCTCCCTCCACGCAGGGTGTGTAAAAAGTAGACTGTTAGATATGGCTACGGTGAGTTTCACGACGCTGACCACGGAGTTGTCGGCGCATGTCAGCGCGGCGTACGAGGACAACCAGCTGTTCGTCGCGCAGCGCTACGGTGCGCCGGTGGCGATGCTGATCGGTCACGACCTGTGGCTGACCGGGCAGGAACGCGCGGTCGAACCGGCCTCCTACGCCGAGAAGAACGCCCGGTGGGTGCGCGAGAACTTGAAGCCGATCCGCGAGCAGCTGGCGATCGGCACGCACACCGTGATCACGGTCGATTCCGTGCCGAAGGCGGTCCTGGTGCCGTACGAGTGGATGCGCACCCAGTTCGAGGAGCTGGGATTGCCTGCGACGCAACATGATCCGGATTGCGTGATGGTGATCTACCGCAATCCGCGCACGGTCGAGGAACTCGAAGCACAGTTCGCTGGAAGCGAGGATCCGGACTTCGAGATGGACCGCCGCCTCTCGGCCGGTCCCGCGCGCGTGCCCGCGATGCGTCGGGAGCGGCTGCGCGCGGTCGTGTACGTCCATGACGGGGTGGTCGCCCGGGTCCGTGCGCTGGACATGGCCGGGAGCTGGGAAGATCTGCCGGGCCTGCACAGTCTCGCGCCGGTGTCCGAGCCGCTCACGGCCGCTCGGATCGACAAGACTATGCCGGGCTTGGGAATCCATCCGCGCGACAAACGCGAACCGCGGTGGGGCACTTGGCGGGAGTACATCGACCTGAAACCCGCTCAGTAGGGACTTCCCGGCCCAGGCTCCGCGCGATCGAGTCCGGCCCGCATACGGAGCGATTGAGAGCTCGTTGTTGTTGTCGCACAACCGGCTCCGCTGAGGCTCAGGCCATGGGAGCGGTACTCACGCAACGGAATCCGGTGTCGTCGTCGAGCATCGTGTGGTCGGCGTCGTTGGTGGCCGAGGGGGCAGCGCGGTCGTAGGGGCTGGTGAAGGCGCTGCCTTTGAGTTCGTAGCGGCCGGGAGTGGTTGGGGTGCTGGTCCATTCCCAGGTGTTGCCGCACAGGTCGTAGACGCCGTAGGGGCTGACGCCGGATTTGTAGCGGTCGACGGGGGTGGTGGTGCCGATCGCGCCGCGGCAGTTGCATTTGGCGGGGGTCAGCTGGTTGCCCCAGGGCCAGATGTCGCCGTGGGTGCCGCGGGCGGTCTTCTCCCATTCCCCGGCGGTGGGCAGGCGTTTGTGCGCCCAGTGCGCGTAGGCGGTCGCGTCGTCCCAGCTGACCCATACGACGGGGTGGGTCAGCAGGTCGGCCGGTGGGGTGGTGGCGCTCCAGTGTTGTGGTGGGGGATGGCCTGTGGCGGCGATGAATCGGCTGTAGTCGGCGTTGGTGGTGGGGTAGAGGTCGATCCAGAATTCGGCGACCCAGACCGGTTGTTCCTGGGCGCCGGCCAGGAAGATGCCCTCGGGGACTCGGGTCATGACCTTGCCGTCGATGTCGTGGCGCAGCACGACGGGAAGCTCGATGATCTCGGGTTCGTCGGGGCGCTCGGTGACCGAATCCGGTGCGAGACGGCTGAATCGGGCGCGTTCGTCGATGGTGAGGGTCTGCAGGGAGGTGTCGAGGGCGGCCTGGTTGACCGGGCGCGGGCGCACTTTCGCGCCTCCGGCCTCCCATTTCTCCACGCGCCGTTCGGGTACGCCGAGGTGGGCGGAGAACTCTTTGATGCTCATGCGGCGCGCTTCACGTAGTGCCCGGACGTGCACGCCTGTCCAGATTCCGAGCATGGTGATCATTGCGCGGTGTCTCCTGTCCCCGTTGCGATGGCGTAGAAGCGTAGTCGCCGCAGGACCGCTGGCGGGGTCAGATCCGCTGCGGGGGAATCGAATCGTATTCCTGACGCAGCGTGGTGATGAGTTCGTGCTCGGTGGGGAAGTGGTGGTCGTCGATGCGGGCGACCGCGCGCACGCCGACCGCGGCGTTGGTGGCGACGATGGCGGCGAATTTCGGTAGCTGGGCCAGGGTGACTTTCTCGACGAGCACGTCTTCGTCGCGGGCCTGGCTGATCAAGCGCATGGTGGTGCCGGGCAGGACTTCGGCGTCGGGCCAGATCAATTGGCCGTCGGTGGTGATGACACCGAGGTTGCTGGTGGCGATTTCGGAGATCGTGCCGTCGGGTTCGACGAACAGGACATCGTCGTAGCCGTCGCGCTGGGCGGCGGCGCGCAGATGCATCGGCCCGAAGAGCCCGACGTGCTTGACCTGCGGCATGTCACGGCGAAAGACCGCTGACTGCAACGTCAATGGGGTCGGTGGCAGCGCGGGAGCCGCCCGGAAGCTCACCAAGACCTGCGGGTGCGCGGGTGCGCCGGGGTGCGCCAGTTCGAGGTCCGGGTCGAAAATGGTGATCCGCACGACTAACGCGCCGGGAGTGGTGGGCAGGGCGCGGCGGATCAGGTCACGCACATGGCTGGTGTCGAGGTCGGTGGCGAACACGGTGCGGCAATCACGGCGCAGCCGATCCAGGTGCAGGGTCAGGCCTTTGACCGCGCCGTCGGTGACGCGCATCGAGGTGAAGTGCCCGTAGCCGACCAGTCCCAGAGCCGCGATCTGCGCCGCGGTGACCGGTGCACCGTTGAGTTCCATACAGGCCAGTTTTGCACTGCCACACCGTGTGCGGGACCGCACCCGAGCCGAGGACGGTAAAAGGACGGGGGAATTCGGGCAAAGGACGGTTCCCCGCCCGCGCATTCACGCCGACTCTGAACGGTATGAGCTGCACGAACATTCCGGCGAACCCTTCCCCGGGTGCCGGACACCCGCTGCGGCGGGTGCGCACGCCGGGCGCGGCCGCTCGGCGGTAGCCGCTCGCACATCCTGCTGACCATTCACGCTCGCCGAAGAGGGCGAGCGGTGGACGAACACTGCCTGAGCACGGAAAACGACAGTCGCACAACCATTTTCAGTAGTCGCCGCGTGGGCTTCCTGCGCGGGAGACGGAGGAGGTTCTGATGACCTATGCCACGTCACGCGGGTCGGTGGTGGTCGCTGCCGGCGGGCTACGCGGCACCGCCGACGACGTCACCTGTGCCGCGGCGGCCGAGTCGGACTCGATGTGTGGGTCGGTGCCGCGGTGCTCGTTTCTGGACTCCACGGTGCGGACCGGACGCGAGCTCGGCGCGGTGCACGAAAGCCTCGCGAACGAACTGCGGCGGCATACCGGTGCGGACTCGTTCGTGTTCTCGACGTGTCAACGCGTGGAGGTGTATTCGCTGCGCACGGTCCGCGATCAGTGGGGGCGCAGTGTGCTGCCGCGTGATGTCGGGCTGGCGTTGGGGTCGGCGGCGGCGCGGCGGCGGTTGACCGAGATCGGCGCCGGGGTGCGTTCGCAGATCCTCGGTGAGCAGTTCGTGCTGTGGCAGTTGTTGTCGGCGTCCACGCATCTGGGGTTCGAGCATCCGTTTCACTCAGTGGTGACCGATGCGGTGCGGCTGGCGCGGCGACTGCGCGAGGACAACCGGTTCGCCGCGGTCGAGGACTATCCGGCGCTGGCTCTGGGGCTGCTGGGTTCCGAGCACCGCGCACCCGCGCACACCCTGCTGGTGGTCGGCGGCGGGGTGATGGCACGTGCGGTGGCCGAGCACGCCCGGGTGAGCGGGTATCAGCGGCTGGTGATCGTGACCCGGTCGCCGAAGAACGTCCGCCGCCGGGCGAGCCGCAACCTCGCCGATGCGATGGTGTGCCGCCCCGGCCTGGCCAAGGAACGGGTCGGGGATGGCGAGTGGGATGCGGTGATCGCCACCTCGGGGATCACCGGCGACTACCGCGAACAGGTCGCGGACCTGGTCGGATCCCGGCGCTGTCGGGGCACGGTCGACCTGTCGTGCATTCCGCTGCACGAGCACACCGGCGACCGCTACGAGCACATGTACGGGCCGCGCTTCGCCGCCCGCATCGCCGCGCAGAACGAGCGCCTGGTCGAGGCCGCGGCGCGGATCCGTGAGCAGATCGCGGTCCTGGCGGGGGAGGACTGACATGGTCGTCGAGGTCGATGTCCTGGTGATCGGTTGCGGCCCTGCGGGTTTGATCGCGGCGGATCGGCTCAGTGACGCGGGGGCGCGAGTGTTGCTCGTGGATGCGGGCCGTGGTCATACCCGGCGAGTGTGTCCGGTGGATCGGGGTCGGGAATGCCACGGCTGCCGGGGTATCTGCAACACTGTCGCGGGATTCGGTGGCTGCATCCATTACGGCGACGGCGTGAAACTGTCGCGGTTCCCCTCGGGGCGGCGGTTGGCCGAACTCTTGGGCGGCGAGCGAGGTCTGCGTCTGGAAACCGCTGCCCTGCATCGGCTGTGCGGCACGGTGTTGCCGGAGTTCCGGGGCAGCGTGGGCGCGGCACCGTGGCCGGTCAAGGACTATCCGGTGGCGTCACTGACCAGCGCCCAGGTGCGCGCGGTGATCGACGGGCTGCACAACCGGTTACTGAGCCGCCCGAGCATCGACCTGCGTACCGGAACGGAAGTGCGCGCCCTGGCCCCGCACGCGGGTGGCCGCTGGCAGGCGCAGCTCCTCGACCGGCGCGGGAGTGAGGACCGGGTGCGAGCGCGCGCGGTCGTCGCGGCGGTCGGGCGGTGGGGCCGGGAATGGTGGCACGCCCAGATCCGCACTCTCGGGCTGCGTTTCGATCCCCCTGCCCCGTCGGTGGGGGTGCGGTTCGAATGCCCCGCCGCGCTGCTGGCGGCCGGTGCGGGGGTGCACGCGGATTTCAAGACCACGCTGGTGCGCAGCGGGGTGAAGATCAAGACGTTCTGCTTCTGCGCCGGTCCGGGCGGCGGGCGGATCAAGTTCACCGACTATCCCGCGGGCCCGGACGGCGGCTACACCCTGCTCGACGGACACGTCATCGCCGAACCGGCGCACGGCGCGACCGCGAATTTCGCCCTGCTGGCCCAACTGCGCGACGAGGACGGGCGCGCGTGGGACAGCACCCGTATCGCCACCGACCTGCTCGCCCCGTATCGGGCGTTGCGTCCGGATCGGCCGGGAAAGCCTGTCCTGCAATGGTTTCCCGACTTCAAGGCTCGGGAACTGACCTGCACGAGTCTGCCGGAGTTCAGTGCCATCTCGGGGGTGACGCCGTCGGTGCGCGACTACCGGATGGCGAATCTGGCCTCGATCCTGCCGAGCGAGGTCCACGCCGCGCTGGTCGAGGCGTTCACCGATCTGGCCGGGTTCTTCACCGGCGGCGCGGATCCGGCGTGGTGTCAGCGGCAGGTCGGAGTGATCGGCCTCGAGCTGGAAAACACCTGGGACGTCATGGATTTGAGCGCCAGCCTGCAAACCTCCGCACCGGGCCTGTATGCGGTCGGGGACGCGACCGGGCTGGCGCAAGGGATCGTGGCCGCCGCTACCGGCGGGCTGGCGGCCGCCGAACACATTGTCTCGACCTCGCTGTCTACCCCTGTGACGGAAGGACTGCTCCGATGAACCACCCCGAACCCCTCATCGCCGCGCGCACCGTGGACCTGGCCGTCGCGGTGTTCGGTGCGAACTTGCTGGCCGCCTACGTGGGTGGCTCCTACGCGCGCGCCACCCACAAACCCACTTCCGACGTGGACACCGTCGTGATCCTCGAAAAACCTGACCGCGACGCCGAACGCACCTACGCCGACGGCTTTCGTGCCCTGCACGAGAGCGCGGGCCTGGCGTTCGCGCATTGCGGGGAGATCTTCGACGAAGCGACCCTGACCGGGCTGCTGGACTTCACCGACATGTGCCTGGCCGCGGTGCCCTCGATCCAGCATTCGGCCTGTTATCTGGCGGATTGCCCGCTGTCGAGCTTCCGCAAGGGCGACGTCGTCTACAAGATGCTCCAAGACCCCAAGATCTGCGTCTACGACCCGCAGGAGATCCTCGGGCCGCTGACTGCCCGCGCGCTGGACTACTTCCAACGCTGGCCGATGCCGCGCGTGCAGCCCTACAAACACGCCCTGCAACTGCCCGCCCACAGTGAGCAGGCGCGGCTGGCGAGCAAGTGGGACCAGCGCCGACGCGCACGAGATTGGGATTGGACGGCCACGCCGATCGGGGTGGGGTTGGAACGCTGGTTCGGGCCGGGGCTGTCGTATCGGTCTCCGGCCTTCCACGGCCGTGAACCCGTCACCACCGTGGCGCCGGGCGCACCGAATGTGTGTCCGCTGCCCGTCGTCGACGGGCAGCTGGCCGATCTGCTGCGGGCGCAATGCCTGGCGATGCCCGCGCCCGGACATGACGGGAGCCGACGATGAACGCGCTGGGATTGGGCATGCCGACGGTGCGCCGCCCGCTCTACACGCAGGCCACCGAACGGTTCGTGTTCCTCTACCCGACCACGGCGTGCCAATTGCGGTGCCACCACTGCTATGTCGGCACCAGTCGCCTCAACGAGGCCAACACGATGAGCGTGGCGCAGGCGGTCGCGGTCATGGACTATTTCAAGGTCACCGCCGGACACGACAAGCTCTATCTGCTCGGTGGCGAACCGACCCTGCATCCGCAGCTCGGCGAGATCGTGGCCGCCGCCCGGCAGCGCGGCTATCAGGTCACGATCTCCTCCAACGGCGAATTCGCCGACGACGTCTTCGACGCGGTGCCGCCCGGCGTGCTCAACAGCTTCAATTTCAGTCTGGAGTCGGCGGATCCGGTGGTGCACCGCAAGATTCGCGGCAATCCCCGTAACTGGGCCACAGTGGTCGCGCATATCGAGGAAGCGGTGCGGCGCGGCTATCAGGTGCGGGTGATGTGCACGGTCTCGCACGCCAACGCCGAACACGCCGTCGACCTGATTCCGTTCCTGGCCGAACGTGGGGTGCACACGCTGAGCTTCCACAACCTGGGCAAGACCGGCAACGGCGCGCGATTCCTCGAACCGCTCAAGCCCGAGGAATGGATGCGCTGGTGCGCGGACCTCGAAGCCATGACCCCGGAGCGCCGGTTGGCGGTGTATTACCCGCCGACGTTCGTGCCTGCCGAGCAGCAGGCGCAGTGGTTCGAACGCGGCTATCCCGGCTGCCCGGCGCGCACCCTGGATCGGCCGCACGTCTATCCGGACGGGTCGGTGTATGCGTGCCCGGTGTTCATGGACGGGCATCCGTTCGCGACATTCCGGGACGGGCGGCTGGTGCTCAACACCGATCCGGACAACGAACTCAACTCCTACCTGCACGCCGACCCGATCTGTACCGGCTGTGCGCACACCGGGACCTGCGGCGGGGGCTGTCCGGCCTACTCGCAGATCCCCGCCTACGACGGCTGGTATTCCTGCGACCGCTCGACCACCCCACTGTGCATTTTGTGGACGGTCTCGGCGTGGGGGCCGCGGCCTGCCGATGCCCTGCACGCCCTGCGATAGGACGGAAACCCCTTGTCATGACCGACCATTCGTCTCACCCCGCCCTGCTGTCGGATGCGGCGCCGTTCGCGGCGGCCGCGGCAGCGCTCCGTGAGCCGTTCTTGTTCCTCTACATCACCGAGAAGTGCCCGCTGCGGTGTCTGCACTGCTACATGGGCGATCGCCTCGACAAGGAGCGGCGCATGAGTCCGGCGTACGTGGCCGATGTGCTGTCGAGCCTGCGGGTCACCTACGGGCAGTCCAAGGTGTATCTGCTCGGCGGTGAGCCGACCACGCACCCGGGATTCGGGGAGATCCTCGATATCTGCAAGCAGCAGAACTATCGGGTCGTGTTGACCTCCAACGGTCTGATTCCGGCCCGGACCTGGCCGGTGCTGGACGAGCGGATCGACTCGTTCAGCTTCAGCATGGACGGCGCGACGGCCACCACCCACGAACAGATCCGCGGCCCGAACACCTGGAAGCCGCTGCTGGCCAGCATGCGCCGCGCGGTCACCGGCGGATTCCAGACCCGCGCGATCATGACGATCACCACGATGAACTCCCACGAGGTGCTCGCCGCGATCGACCTGGCCGAACAAATGGGCCTGGACATGCTGAGTCTGCACTACTTCACCCCCACCGGGCTCGGGCGCACCCGCCCCGAACTGCAACTGCCACCCCAGGACTGGATGGCATTGTGCGAGCAGATCCAACTTGCGGCCGCGGGCCGCACGGTGCGGGTGTTCTACCCGCCCGCCTTCGTCACCGCCGACGCGCTGCCCGGTTTGCGGGCAGCCGGATACAGCGGGTGCACGGCGCGGAACCTGGAGCGGCTGGCGGTGTTTCCCGACGGCCGGGTCTACATCTGCTCGGCGTTCTTCGACACCGACCTGCACTACGGCGAATTCCGGGACGGTCACGTCGTACCCCGGGCCGGGGCGAAGGTCGAGCGCACCGAGCTGACGCTGGTCAACCAAGTCAGCTCGAACTGCCGCAGCTGCCCGCACGGGACGCTGTGCGGGGGCGGGTGCGCGGCTTACGACCATCTCGGCACGACATTGCGCAGCGCGGACTGTGACCGGCACACCGTGCCGGTCTGCCCGTTGTGGTCGACACCGGTGCAGGCAGGCACCGAGCACCGGCTCATCGACCTCCGCTGACCCCGTTCAGGCGCGGCGCGAATCAGGGTGGGGTCAGGTGAGTTTCGTGCGCGCCGCCTCGATCCGCGCCAGCGTGCGCTCTCGGCCCAGCACCTCGATGGACTCGAACAGGGGCAATCCGATCGTGCGGCCGGTGATCGCGACCCGCACCGGTGCCTGCGCCTTCCCGAGCTTCAACCCCTGAGTAGCGGCGGCGGCCTCGATACCGGCGCGGATCGCCTCCGCGTTCCAATCGACGGACGCCAACTGTGTGGCGGCCGCGGCGAGCATGTCGGCCGCGCCGGGCTTCATCGCCTTCGACCACGCCGCCTCGTCGACGACTGGCTCGGGCAGGAACAGAAAATCGACATTCGCGGTGATCTCGCCGAGCACCGCGATGCGGGACTGGGCCAGCGGTGCCACGGTCGCGAACACCGACGGGTCGAAATCGGTTGCGGCCCACGGCGCGTGCGGTGCCTGCAGCCACGGCTGACACGCGTCGATGAACGCGGACGGGTCGAGGGCGCGAATGTAGTCACCGTTGAACGCACGTAGCTTCGCGACGTCGAAGAACGCGTTGGCCTTGTTGACGTCGGCGATATCGAACTGTGCTTCGAGCTCGGCGTACGGGCGGATCTCGGTCCCGTTGTCGCGCGGCCCCCACCCGAGCAGCATCAGGTAGTTCGTCATCGCCGCCGGCAGGTAGCCCTCGGCGAGGTAGTCCTCGAGCGCGACCTTGTCGCGGCGTTTGGACAGCTTCTTGCGGGCCTCGTTGACGATGACCGGCAGGTGCGCCCACGCCGGTGGGGTCTGCCCGAGCGCCTCCCACAGCAACTGCTGTTTTCCGGCGTTGGTGAGGTGCTCCTCGCCGCGGATCACCAGCGTGATCTTCTGCTCGACGTCATCGACGGTGTTGGCCAGCAGAAACAGGGGGCTGCCGTCGCCTCGGGCGATACCGAAGTCCTCGATCGCGGCATTCGGGAACGCGGTAGCACCCCGGATACGGTCGGCGACAACGGTTTCCCCGGAATCCGGGGTACGGAAACGCAGCAGCCGACCGGCTGCCGCGGTGAGTCCGCGCTCGCGGCAGTACCCGTCGTAGCCGCCATCGGGTTTGCCGGTGCGCTCGATGACCTGCTCACGCTTGCAGTCGCAGTAGTAGGCCTTGCCCTCGTCGAACAGGCCCAGAGCGGCCGCGGTGTGAGCGGCGGCGTTGCTGGACTGGAAGTAGGGGCCTTCGAAGGTCGGGTCGGTCTCGGAGATGCCGATCGCCGCCAACGCGGTGATGATGCCCTCGACCCATTCGGGTTTGTTGCGAGCCTGGTCGGTGTCCTCGATCCGCAACACGAACCGGCCGTCGGTGGCTTGACGGGCGACGGCCCAGTTGAACAGCGCTGAACGCGCACCGCCCACATGGAACATCCCCGTCGGCGACGGAGCGAAACGAACCCTCGTTGTCGTGGTCACGGATAGAAAGTACTCGCAGGCTCCGACCGAAATCATCCGAGATTCCTGCCGACCCGAGCGGTGGTGATCGAGGTCTGCCTCGGCGGCGGCGGCGGGCCGGGGCGCGGGTCAGCGGATTTACTCGGGTGACCCGCCGGATCCCTGGTACGGGTTGCGTGGCGAGGGGTCTTCACAAGCACAGCGCGGAGTGTCGAGTGGTGGGCGGTAATCGACGGCGCCACAACCGGTTTCGAGGCATCGAGTCAATCGGTGCCCGCCCCGAACGCCCGGGACGGGGCACGACAGCCAGCCGATGAGCGTGCGAGTGTCGTTGCCGAGCAGAGAGTGGCCGTTCATGCAGCGCACCAGTTGTGGTTCGGCCCATTGACCATCCGAGGTCTGTACAAGGCGCGCGGGATCGACGATTCGGCCGTCGACCACGTAGATCGGCCGGAACCTGCGGGCTCCCGCTGCATTCATCCGGTGCGGACCAAGCCGAGTCGGCCGGCGGCCGCCGGGGCGTGATTGGTAGACCAGCACATTCGACCGCTGCCGGTGCTGGTGAGCGCGAGACGGCCGCGCCGGTAGTCGCGGCCGCGCAGCCGGACGTCGACGTCGACCTCGAGTGAGCGCAGTCGTCCGTGGCCTTGCCCGATGCCGTCGTAGCGCAGCTTGCGGACTTCCATGTCGAGGTGGGGTTGGCGGATCCACTGTCCGCCGGTGACGACCAGGACCGTGCCTTTGCTGCGGAGTCGGGCGCGCAGGTTCTCCACCTGCCGGGGCGCGATCCGCAGCTCGCCGGGCACGTCGATGACCAGTAGCCGGATGCCGTCGGCGAGCACAGCGGCGACTTCGACGACCCGGTCGGGCTCGACCTCGATGTTGAAGAGCCGGTCGAGGTGCGCGCCCATCTCCCAGGCCGCCAGCAATCCGAGGCGTTGCCCGCCGAGAACCGCGGTGGTGATGCCTGCGCCGGTCGCTGCGGCCAGTAGCCCGCACAGTAGCGATCCGCGTGGCCAGACGGCCATCTCTCCGTGGGTGAGGCCTCCGCCGGGCAGCAGGTCGCCGAGTGCGCCGGGCACGGGTAGCACGTTGCGGGTCTGTGATTCGGGTTCGGTGGGGGGCGTGGCGGTTTCGGCTCCGATGCGGCCCGGGACGGCGGCGATCTTGTCGCGCAGGGCAGCGATGCGCTCGGCCTTGTTCATCGCGGCCAGTGCCTGCGGATCGAGACGGCCGGAGTCGGCCGCGCTCACGATGACACCCCGGACTCGAACATACGTTCTAGTCTAGAGGGGTGATCATCACCCGCCTAGACCGGATACGGACATGCCCGTCGCTGAGGCGATTCGCCTGACGGCGGCACAGCCTCACATGTACCGACCCGGCACGCTAATAGACTGCCCGGCATGGTTTCTGTGGGTGATCGGGTGCGGCTGGGCACGAACGGCGTGTCGGAATTCGAGGTGCTCGAGCTGGTCGACGAGAAGACTGCGCTGGTGCAGACGGTGGAGGATGCGCCAGGCCGCTATCCGTTCCCGACGTTGATCCGGTTCATCGTGCCGGCGGCGGATCCGGTCTGAGAGACGCGTCGGCCCGCACGCGGGGAAGCGTGCGGGCCGACGGTGTTCTCGGGGGTGGGACTCAGGCGGAGCGGGGGTGTCGCCGGTTGATCATGCGCAGGATGTCGTCGCGGCTGATGGCCTCGAGTTCCTCGGCGCTGGCTTCGGCGGAGACCCATTCGGAGAGCAGTTCGTCGCGGTCGGCACCGGATTCGGTGACGCGTTGCATGAGCCGCTGATACGCGGCGGGCGACAGTTGCAGGGTGGCGGTGAAGGTCACGGGGACCTCTTCGCTGACACCGAGGCGGGGGACCTCGACGTCGGGGGCGTCGAGGTCGAAGTGCAGGGTGTCGAGGAGGTGGGCACTCCAGTTCTCGCCGTAGTCGGCCACCAACTTGTCGTGCAGCTCGGACGCGCGGTCAGCCTTCGAAGGGCTCATCGGTGGTCACCTCCCATTTCTCGTACAGGGCCAAGTCTGCTCCGGTGAGCTCGCGGGCCGCGATGATCATCCAGGTGAACGGCTCGATCTCGCGGGTCGCGACTACCAGGGGGCGGCCGCTGTGGGTTCGTCCTGCTATCAGTGTCACCTGAATCGGCGCTCCAGTCGATGGACGCGCCCAGCGGCGGCGCGCGCGCAGCACCTGGAATATCTCTTCCGGAGTGACCCCGCGCAGGGCGTCGAGGGCCCAGTCCGGCAGCTCGAATGGCATTCCGGAACCCTATCGCCCCGCTCACGGCCCGGAAAACCGGCGACGGTGCGGGCGTGCACTTCGATCAAGATCACATCCGGGTCACCGCTGGGGCGAATGCCCGGCTCGTCGACTCGCGGCTGCGATGCTGGGGGGATGGTCGCGGTGTCCGGCGACGACGGCGGGCTGGCGGATCACGCCTGGTACACCGAGGTGTCGGCCCCGGTGCGCACGGTGGCGACTCCGATCACCGCGATCCCGCAGCTGGCCGCGGCCGCGATCACACGGGGAGAGACCGACCGGGTCATCAGGGTCGAGGCGGCCGATCCGCCGGTGATCCACACTCCGGGCCGCTACCCGAATCAGTGGCTTCTCAGCGGGGATTTCCTGTGCCTGCCACTGCCATGCCCGTGGTGCGGGTGGTGGCGTGACGGGGCCTGCCAATGCCCACCGGGACCTCCTTCTTCGCGGTGAGCGCGGTTCGGGGCTGCGGTGGGGCGTTCAGGACGTCGGGGGCCGGCGGTGGGAGAGAAGTTCGTGCAGGCTGGCGGGGCCGGCGGCGGCCGCGGCGGCACCGGCGAGTTCGTAGCGCACGTAGATCTGCGGCAGAACATAGTCGGGAACGAGCCGGAATCGGCGGCGTAGCCGATCGGGAATCACCGCGAAATCGGCGGTGCGAGTCCAGGTTTCACCTTCGGTGGCCAGTTCGCGCCGGATGAGGATGTCGGCGTAGACGGCGCCGGTGCCGACCATGTCGCCGAGCATCGGACCGAGTTCGGGGTAGCGGTCGTGTAGTTCCCCGGCGATGGCCTGCATGCACTGCCATCGGTGGATCTGGGCGCACAGCAGGTGCAGGTCGGTGAGAGGTCCCATCGGATTCTCACCGGGTCCGTCGTCGGCGTATCGAGCTCGCCCGCCCATACACGTTCATAGCAAATGACCAGTTCTCCTGTTACCGAGTGTGTTGTCTCGGGCTGGCGGACTCCAAGGGGTGCGTCTGCGGGCAGGCCCGCCAGCCGTCGACCGATGGTGTCCCGTCGCGGGCGGCTGAGCGGGACACCAGCATCGCCGCCGGACGATGGCGGCCAGAGGTTTCCGAGTGTGCGGTCGGATAGCCGCGCCCGGTTGCTCCGGCTCGCACAGCTCTCGATTCCCCCGAGGAAGCAACGTAGCGGATCCGCCCGTCGATGGGCTCGAATCATGGTGCGATGGCACGGATCAGCGGTCCGTTCGGCACACAGGGTCACAGATATCTGGTCGATAGCCGCGTGATCAGCGACGAGACAAGTACGGCCACAACACCACCGATCCGGCGGCCGGAGTGGAACCCGGGGCCGGGGTGGCGCGTCGGAAGGTTCATGGACTGGGATGAGCGGGCCGAGCTGCGGGACCGGGGGATCGACCCGGATGATCTGAAGGCCCAGTTGCGGGTTGCCTACATCCGGTATCTGATGTGGGCCAACGGATTACCGATGGTGCCGCTGCGAACGGCGCGGCGGCCAGGTGGCAGGGCTCGCGGATACTGGCCGCGGGGGCGAGGAGACCGATGAAGCCGAACCGGTACATCCCGAGCGTCCCCATGGACAACGTGGGCGTACTTGAGATCCCTGACGAGACTGCCGAGCTGAGCAGGTACTTTCACACGAACCCGCACCACGGCAAGCATTCTGACCAGATGACACGGGAGCTGCGTCAGGTGGCGGCTGAAACACGCAAACGGCTGCTCAACGGCTGCGATGTCGAAGATCAGTGGTGGCGAAGCCATTTCCTGAGGGAAGCGCGTGCACAGCTCAACTGAGCACTCGGCAGATGGCGGACACGGGGTCTGGCCTGGTCGCCGAGCCGTGCGAGGGTCGCGTCGCCTCTGCCGGTTCGGATACGGTCGGTGAGTTCCTCTCCGGGGGCCCTGGCGGGAAACGTAATTCACCACGCGCTAGTGAAATGTCTTAAACTGTTGACTGAAAAGGCACGCAACCCGTGCGAAGTGGGTTGCGTCAGATACGACCCGATCCCGGAGGGCGGTAACCGTCCGGGATCGGGAGCAGCTGGTTCGGGACCGGTCCTGGAAGATTAGATCCCGTTCAGCAGGTGGTGCAGCGCCGCCTTGGCGATTGTCAAAAGCGTCGAGGCGGCGTTGCTATGTTCGCCGTCCATCGCCACGCAGACGTTCACCGCTGTCCGCACACATGCGAGTGCTTCGAGCACGGCCCGGGCCTTGAGCCCGGACCGGTGATTAGCCGGTGCAGTGTCGGGTGAAGGTTGTGGGGTGTCCACGACCGATCCTTTCCTTGTAGGGATGTCGCACCGTGTGTGCGACAGGCGGGGCTCCCCGATCGCTCGAGCAGTCCCGACCGTCGCGCGCACGAGCGCGCCCGACAAGGAGTGAGCCGACCCCAACTCGGTTGCCCGCGTTGGACACTGGGCCAGCTTCCAGACATCTTATGTGATTGCGCGGACCAATTGTTTATTGATCCGGCGGTCACCACGAAGCACGCCCGAACAGGCATAACCTCACGCTCTACCTAGGCGATTGAAACGATCGCACTGGCGGAAAGCGTTGTGAGCGTGGATATCAGGGCGTCTACTCAACGACGCGAAGATGTCGCGTTCGCGGTCCGGCTTGGCTGTCGAGCCATTGCAGGGTCGCGTCCCATCCGTCGGTGCGGATGTGGTCGGCGAGGTCTTCGCCGACCACACGGTGCGGGCCTGGCTCGCTGATGCGGGTGTCGCGTTCGGCGGCTTGGTCGACCAGGGCGTGCAGGGTGCGGGCGCGGGCCTGCCATACCTCTGGTGCGCGGTCGGGATCCTCGACACGTTCGAAGGCCAAGCCGCCGAACCAGAACGTGGGGGCGTACCTCAAAACAGCGTCGAGATCGGTGTCGAGCCACAGCAGCAGTGCTACCGCGTCCGCGAACTCGGTGCGGGAGCGGGAGAACCGGAACTCGTCGACCTCGAGGTCAGGGAAGCGGCCGATGTACTCGCTGGCCAGCGCCCGCATCGTCTCAATAGTCGGCCCATCGACCCATTCCAGGTGCCAGCCACCGTATCGGGCCTGGCGGGGCCCGTCGTAGGACTGCCGCACCGGCCGCCCGGTGCGTTCGGTGAGCAGGCGGGCGAGTGTGGCGGCTTGCCGGGATCGGTTGGTCATGACACACCTTCGGCGAGCGGGGGAGCGTCGACCGCTGGGTAGAGCTCCCGGTAGGTGGCGTGGTGGGTGCGGTAGTGCGCGCGCCCGGCCTCGGTGAACACGTAATAGGTGCCCGTGGGCACGGACCGGCCCCGCAGGTACCCGCGGCTGTTGTACTGCTCGTAGCCGACACACAGGTACAGGTGGTTCTCCCCGCGCATCTCCTGGCAGCGGGTGCCGTCACGCTCGGCTGCCGCGGCCGCGGCCAGCTGCCGCCACAACCGTTCGGCCAGCAGCCCTTTCGGTGGCCGGGCCGGTGCCGGCCGGGCACCGGTTCCGGCGCGCGCCGCGGCGCGACCCGCCCGGGTCAGCCACACCGAGACCGGATCGCGCAGGATCCCCGGTGCGGTCTCGGTGGTGATGAGCCCCCGCGCGCGCAGGGCGGCCAGGGTCGCCCCGGCGCCACTGTCGTAGACCCCCTGGGCCCGTAGGGAATTGGGGACCGGGCCGTAGGGATTGTTGAACGGGATGCGCCGCCAGGCCTTCGCCGGTGTGTTGTCGAAACGCCCGCGGGCGGACTCACGCCGGCGGAGAGCCTCGAGGTCCTGGTCGTAGTGGAACAGCACGGTCAGGTAGATGCGTTGGCGGTCGTTGAGCGCATCCCACGCATCCCGGGCGGCGGTGGGCATGGAGGTTACCGCCGATTGCGCAGGCTGGTCGCACCCTCGCGCAACTGCTGCTCGAGCTGGTAGCACTCTTCTTTGAGGGAGACGAGTTTCGCGCGGACCGCGGTGCGGGCGTCGGCGGCTTCGTTGGTCAGCGACTTCGTATCGGACCAGTCGGACTGCAACCAGTCGCGGACATCCGACAGCGATCCCGCGGCGGCGTGTGCGGCATCGGCGGCATTGAGGAAGATCTGCTCCTGGGTCGGCAGGCTGCTGGTCATTGTGGCTCCTGATTCTCGGAATTCGTTGCGGTGGCGGGGGTCTGGGATTGGCTTGGATTGTCGGGGATCTGGCGTAGTTGCGCGGGGTGATCCCCGTGGGCGAGGGCGACGACTTCGTACTCGCCGGTGGGGCCGCCCGGCCGGGGTGGCAGCGCGAAGCCGATCCGGGTGCCGAGGGTATTGAGGGCGTAGCCGCGTTGCCCGGCCAATGGTCCGTCGAGGTAGACCGCGTCGCAAGAATCGATGGGCGGGGGCTGCACGACGGGCGATTGTTTCTCCGAAGTGGCTGCGGCGGCATTGATCTGGGCTTGCTGGGCTTGCAGGGACGCGGCGTAGGCGGCGCTCATGTCGGCCTGGCGGCGGGCGTCGGCGGCGGTGCCGGTGCCGTCGGCTTGTGCGGCGAGGGTGGCGTAGATCTGGGCCTGGCACTGCTCGATGGGCAGCAGCAACCCCGACACCACGCTCAGACAATGGTTGATGGTGCGTGGTGCATAGCCTGCATTGAGTGTGGCCTTGCCAGTCCGGACGTTCACGCTGCCTGGTGGCGCGGCCTTGTCGGCCCGCCGGTCCCGTTGCGGATTGGGCGCGGTCCGCATCCAGCCCACCAGCAGCGCTGTTTCCGCCTCGGTGGCGCGGTCCCATGCCAGGCCCAGCTGCCACAGCAAACGAAACCAACGAAGCAGGTCGTAGCCGTAGCTCTTCGCCGTTAGCGGGCTGGCATCGCCGAGCGCGAAGTCTCGAATATAGCGTTCGACCGGTTCGATCGGGGTCCCCGCACCGTCGAGAACCAGAAACGGCGGTAGCTTGCCTGCGCCCGCGACCACCGAGCCGATCGCGGTGAGCTTTGCCGAGCCGTTCATCAGGGAATGCCGCAGGTCGCCGTCCACACCAACTCCTTCGTTTCCGCAGAGGACTTGGTGGTGCAGTCAACAGACAAGACGGTGCTACGAGCGAGCGCGGAAGCGGTGATCGTCGGCTGGCTGCTGGGCACCGGTACGACCTCCACAACACTGGGCTCGCTCATCCTGGTAGGCCACGACAGCGCAGGTCAACTGCGGTTCATTGGCTGCGCCGGAACGGGTTTCACGGCCCGGGACCGGCGCGCACTGCGGTCGGCATTCGACCAGATCGGGCGTCGCCGTTGCACACCAAGCCACAACGAGTTCCCGACCATTCCGCCAGTATGCCCGCCTCACAACCTGCGGGTGTCTGATCCCCCGATGCGCCCTCGGATGCTGCGCGTACTTGGGGGACTCGGCGCGAGCCTTGCGCACGTGGCGGGCGGCGCGGCGTGCGGCCGCGCAGCTGCGAACCAGTAGCCGCGAGGCCGGGGCGCCGCGGTCGACGGGCCGACGAGGTTCTCGCGCGGATCGCCGAGAAACCGGCTACGAACAAGCGGTGGCGGCCGCTGCACTTCCAGCGCCCGCCACCCGAGGCGTCGGCGAGGCATGAAATATGGTGTCGACGCAGGTCACGATAGGTGTAGTCTTGTGTAGTCCATGGTACTCTTCGGTGTGGCTGTTACCTGGTACTGGGGCCTCGCGAGGCTGCTCGCACTGGCAGGAATCGACTTCGACGAGGTCGCCGACCTGTTCTATGCGTGGCTGCGCGGCGAACGCCGACTGTGGTTCATCCCCGCAGTCGACGATGCGACCGGGCTCAAGCCCGCAGTGCTGGTGGGCCGCACCGACACCGGAGAAGTCCTGGTGGTGTTGGCCCGCATCGACGGACGCGACATCTACATCATCAACGCAAGCCGTCCGTCCACCGAGTTGATGGCCGACTTCGAGGCATGGGAGGCCCGAAATGACTGATCAGGCAAACGAATTCGACGCCATGACCCCCGACGAGATCATCGCGCTCACCAACCGGCTGCGGCTCGACACCAGCGCCGCGCGGGAACTGCTGCCGCCGGAAGGTGCCGCGCCCGAGCTTGCCAACGTCCCCCGCTCGGTGAAACTGACCCTCACCGAGGACAAGCTGATGAAAGCCCGGGCAAAGGAGCTCGGATTGACAGCCTCGGCCTACTTTCGCGCGCTCCTCGCCCGAGATCTCGCCACCCCCGCCGATCGGCCGCTGACTACCGCCGACATCCCGATGCTCGTGCAGCTCATCCGCGGCCATGCCGCGTAGCCTGCGTTCTCTCGACAAGGAGGCCCCAGGGCCGCCGCGTAATGTAGGCCGGTCGTGCGCCCGCCGGCCCGCCGCTGTCGGGTCGTGAGTCACGACCACCCGCCAACAAAGCGGGGCATCGCCCGAAAACAACGACAACGGCTTGAACACAACAGTGATGTCTCAAGTCTGTAAGCGGTCATTGCGTTCAGGCAGATTCGAGGTGGCGGTAGATTGTTTTGCGGGAGGCGCCAAAGGTTTCGGCAATCTGAGCAACGGTATATCTGCGTTTGCCGTGGTGGTCGCGTTCGTCGTACATCTAGCGGGCCTTGAGCGCTTGCAACTGAGTGAGCGCGGAGCGTGGCCCGGCCCCCAGGCCAGATGTGATCGGTTGCCTTGGCGGTCGCCGGAACGGGCGGCATCAGAGTTGCATGCGGTCAGGCTGATCAGTACGGGCTGATCGACAGGCAGCCACATGCCCTCGACAGCCTGAGGCTGACGCGGGTAACGGGCGCAACCATTGGCCAGCGGTGGATCCAGAAACAGCACTTCATCGATCGCCTCCCGGGTCGACAGTGAGCCGCCGAGGAACCCGCTGCGGAACTGAGTGTCTGTACACACCAGCAGGAGGGTGTTCACGATGAGATTCCAGGTCGATTCCGTGCCGCGGAGGTAGATAACGGCGGTCTGTGCGACGATCTCCTCATCGTCGAGTCCGCTGGGATGTGCGATCAGCCGGGAGATTACGTCGTTGCCTGGCTGGGATCGTTTGGCGGACACGGCGTTCGACAGCAGGTCCTGAAATCGGCTGCCGTGCGGTTCCGAGCTGTCGGCGTCGGTGCTGGCGCGTAGTGCGGCAGCGGTGTCGTACAGCTGCCACCCGACGTCTTCGGGCATGCCTAGCAGCGCATCGATCACCTTGACAGTGAGTGGGACAGCGTACTCGGAGAGTAGATCGGCGTAGCCGGTGCCGCAGAACTCGTTGATCAACTCCACTGCCGCGGACTCGAAGATGGCGCGCATGTTTCGAATCAGGAACGGTATCGAAAGAGGAAGCGATAGGTACCCTCGCAAATAGATTGCTGACTCAGCCCAGTTCGTACCCTGACTACTATGGCTCATACCTCAAACAGTTATGGGAAACATATCAAGCTACACCACCAACGACCCATTGAGATTTAACCACCTCAACGGCACTACCGATCGAAATCCCTTTCTCACGTATTGATGTTCCGATAGCAACCGCCGAGAACCCAACGGAATCCTCATAGTGCCTGGTCAGCTGTCGGTGCAGCGAAGCTAGGAGGTTGGCTTGTCGAGGGGCCGGTCGATGGTGGGTTGGGCGACACCGAGCTCGGCAGCGATCTGGCTCACGAGTGCCAGCGGGTGCTCGCCATATTGGTCGAGTTCGTCGTACATCTGCCGTACCAGCGCGACCAGCTGTCGCCCGATTTTGGGCTTCTGGCCGCCGGTGCGTCCGCAGGCACCAGCCTTCCCGTAAGGGTGACTTCTGAGACCACGGATCGGTGAATTTCGAGGTCGCTCGGGGCGATCGAAGGCCCAGAGACGCAGCCTTTTCACATTCTGGCTGTGCCTGTGCGCGCTGGCCATCCTCTACGGGGTGACCGCCGCGCTGCTGCTGCAGCAGCGCGACGACGCCGAACCGTGGCCGACCGTCGCCGAGCTACGCCCGCCACGATGCCGAGCGGCGCCGCATAGGGTCACTGCCGCAGCTTCACTCGGCCGCCACAGGTCGCCACCGTGAAGAGGTCACCGTCATCGACACCTTCAACGCAGTACAGAACGGCTGGTCGGTACCGGCAGGTTTGTCAGTAATGCGAGGGGAACCCTGACGATTTCAACGACGGCAATGCTTGAGAGCTTGGTATGTTGCCCAGTGTCTGAGGGTTGATGCCCCAGATGCTCAGGGCGGTGGGGTGTAGCTAATGGTGTATGGCAGCTGTCGTGGCTTGGTCGAAACGGCTGCCCCACCGCGGTATTCGCTTCGAGAGGGGTCGAGCGACCTTGCGTAGATCAGGACCGGGCATGACTGGGTTGGCGACCGCTCGATGTACCTGTTTGGGTCGATCCATGCCGATGAACGACAGCCGCTTGCTACGTTTGTATGCGTCCGGATCGATGTCCCGGACACGCAACGCGGCAGGGTGTGGCTGTATCGATGAATGCATCTGTTGTGGCTTTGCCAAATATGGCCGCCCTGTCGCGCAGAACCGGCCTCTGGTTGAGTTCTGCTGATAGGGATCGTTGGTTTCGGTTTGATTTCTGGGCGGTAGCTGGCTTCGGTTGCGCAAGCAGGGGTGTGAAAGTGGCTCTGAATCAACGAATCTGGGCTGGGATCGACGTCGGCAAAATGTCGCATCACATCTCAGTGGTCGATGGGGACGGCAAGTTGTGCTGGTCACAGAAGGTCGCCAACGATCAACAGGCGATCGAGGCGGCCATTGGTCACGTCCAAGAGCTCACAGGCGAGGTGCAATGGGCCATCGATCAGATCAGCCCGATGGCGACGTTGTTGATCACGGTACTACTTCGTGCAGGTCAGTCTTTGGTCTACGTGCCTGGGTACACGGTTGCTCGAATGACCGGAATCTTCCGGGGGGAGGGCAAGACCGACGCCAAGGATGCCCGCGTAATTGCTGATGCCTCCCGGATGTGCGGCGACCTACAACGGGTGACGGCGCCCGATGCTCTCATTGCAGAGCTGACACAGCTGTCTAGCTACCGCAGCAACCTCAGCAACGACTGGGTGCGTGGTGTCAATCAGCTGCGAGCTATGCTTTCGTCGATCTTCCCAGCACTCGAGGCCGCATTCGAATTCGGATTGCGCTCGTCGCTGATCTTGATCGCTGAACTGTGTACCCCATCGGACTTCCGGCGCGTCGGGATCGACGGTGTAACAACACATCTCAGAGAAAACAGTGTCCGCCGTCCGATGGTCGATGCGATGGCCAGGAAAGCGTGTACTGCAGCCGAAACCCAGGACATCGCGGTGCCTGGCGAGGCAACGACCGCTGCGCTGATCAAGCGACTGGCGTCCAAGTTGCTCGATCTCGACCGCGAGATCAAGGACCTCGAAAAGCAGATCACCGCCTGTTTCCGCGCTCACCCACAGGCGGCGGTCATAGAGTCACTGCCCGGGATGGGTCCCAATCTGGGCACCGAATTCCTCATCAATTCTGGTGGTCACGCATTGACAGAGTTCGCGACGCCCGGCCGGCTGGCCTCGTACGCGGGGCTGGTACCAGTGCCACATGATTCCGGCCGGGTCAACGGCAACCTGCGCCGCCCTAAGCGTTACAACCGCAGGATGCGACGCGTATTCTTCATGGCTGCTTTCGCCTCGATCAAGACCGAAGGCCATTCGCGAACTTTCTACCAGCGCAAACGAGCGGCAGGACATCGCCATACTCGAGCGCTCCTAGCCTTGGCTCGACGCCTGGTCGATGTCTTGTGGGCACTGCTGCGCGACAACCGGATGTTCGAACCACGACCACTCAGCACGGGCGGAGCCCCAGCTGCGGCATGACAGTTCACGGATGCCGCAGTGGTCGTGATCTTTCGACTGTCGTCGGATTTCCGTTCAGGCCGAGCAGCGCCGATGCTCGGCAACACCTGAAGGTTCGCGTCGCGCGCCCGTGCAGGTAGGGGTCGACTCCACTTCGACCTGCCCAGAGCCCGGATCCTCGACGCCCCGGCGCGGGGCGGAGCGTTCCCGGACCTGGTGAACAGATGAGGTGCTGCACGACCCCGACAGGACCACCGGCGATAAGGCGGTCATCCGTGATCTCGACCCGTGGCCCGTTGACAGACGTGGCGTCCGGATCCGGGGTGAGCCTGCATCCCGACTCTCGAACTCTGCGGCCGTTTCCTACGCGGTCGGCGAACTGCCACCCGCCGACGTGTGGACTTGCGGTAGTACGTACGCCGCACTACCGCCTGGGCTGCTGGCTATCTGAGAGCCTGTGAACAGGCTGCCCATCGTCGCGTTCGAGTGCGACGACAGTCGGGTTGCCCCAGGCCTGGAGACGTCAGCGAGGTACTGAACAGACTTGCCGCCGCCACGGTGTCGTGTATGAGGTCAGCTTCTCGGAGTGGCGGCACGGCTTCGAATTGCGGGACCGGTGATTCGGTAACAGCCGAGGGTGCTGCCGTGTCGGCCACGACCGCATGGAGGAGTCGTGAACGACACGGCAGCGCAAACCACGATTGCGAACTTGGGCAAGTTCGTCGTGCAGTGTCAGCCGCGCCCACCACCAGTCGGCTACCGAGGGGTTGGTTGTCGAATCGAGAGTGGGATGCGGATCGTGGTCGCCCGAGGTCGAATGGTGTGATGCCTCAGACAGACTCGGACTGTAGTCGATCTTCTAGACCCGATCGTCAGTCGAGTTCCCAACCGGGGGAAGGCAATCCACTCGATTCGGAGAGGGAGACTCGTGCGGGCCAGCACTCGGCGAGTCACGATTTTGACGCTGGCGGAGATGCACTCGGAGCTTTCCAGGTCGGGGAGGATGCCACTTGACTGCCCAATAAACGTGCCGTTGGGTAGCGCTACCACAGATAAGATGTGGATCTTGGTGGAAGACGGCATGAGCTCACATTTGATCAATAGGCTCGTCGCCTCATCGGCGCTCGTCGGCTCCCTCGGCCGCTTATACAGCGCCGACCGAGTCCGCAGACCCGGGATTTCACTCAAACGATCATCACGGCTCTCATAAGCTCGGTGATCGCGCTTATGGACAGGTTATTTGAAACGGGGGAGTGTTGCCTCTGGGACGCATCCTGGTTTCGGCCGCGCGGCCTTGCCAAGGTCATTCGCATACTTCCCTCGAGGTTTCCCGGTGTTCGAGATCCTATCGCCGCGGTTAGAACAGGGTGTCGCGTACACGCAGAGGTCGGTGCCCAGTCGGTCCAAGCTGGGCAAGTTCACCTTCGATGTCGACCTCGATCGACCCGAAGAAGTTGATGTTGGCGCTGTGCGCCGCGGAGATGTGGGCCAGCACCTCGTCGTCGATACGCTGCCCGGCCCGGCGCATCTGCTCGACCGCGAGCCCGTAAGACTCTGTGGTCCAGGCGATCACGGCATTCGTGGCCAGGGTCAGGCACCAAGCTTGTTCGACCTGCTGCTCGAGGTGACGGGCCCGGATCATGCCCTCGTGGGCGTAGAGCAGGTCGCGGCGCAGCGCGTACAGCGATTCGCCCTTGTTGAGCTGGCGCGAGATCTTGCGCCGGTAGTCCGGATCCGACAGGTATTTCGCGGCGTAGATCGTGCACCGCAGCGCCCCGAACTCCTTCAGTGCGGCCGCGAGGGTGTTCTGGCGCCCCGACGCCGAGAGCTTGCCGACCAGCAAGGGAGGCGGTGGCGTGCCCGAACTTCAGCGACCCTGCCAACCGCAGTAGGTCGTCCCAGTGCTCAGCAATCAACTCCAGGTTCAGTTTTCGGGTCAGCAACGGTCCCACCTGCGCGAACCGGGCCTCGGCTTCGGCGCGGGGTTCGCACCGGCACAAGGTGATGCGGCCCAGGTCCCGGATCCGCGGGGACAGCTGCATCCCCAGCAGGTCGAACAGGCCGAAGTTCACCAGCGTGACACCGTGGGTGTCGGTGGCGTGCTCGGTGATCGGCAGATCCGTTGCGTTGCCGAGGATTTCGTCGAGTACGTAGTGGGCTTCACGTTTGGTGGCGACGATGATCTTGGTGCCGTAGGTGGCGTGCTGGTCGGTGACGTGGGTGTAGGTCGACAGGCCCTGTTCGGCGAAATAGCGGCTCATCGGCCGCGCCGTCGTCGACCTCCCGCGCGTAGGGAACCGCTGCCCATCACTGGAAGACAGCGTCCCGGCGCCGAACACTGCGGTCAGCGGCAGGCGCTGGTGGTAGTCGATCAGCACCAGATTGGCCGCGCGCAGGGTTTCCTCGCGCACATACCAGTCGTTGGTCCAGGACAGGATGTCGTAGGTGATGCCGCAGGCCTCGGCCATCCGCGTCAGCCCGAGGTTGGTCGAGTGCGCCAGCAGTACCGCGATCAGGTTGCGTTTGAGCTCCGGGGTGCGCGTGGATTGGCCGCCGCGGTGGGTGAAGCAGTCCAGGTAGCCGGTGCGTTTGTCCAGCTCGATCAGCAACGACACGATCGGTGCGAACGGCAGCATCTCGGTCAACTCGGCCTTGAGCGAGATCGCCTCGGCCGGAACATCTTCCGCGCTCAGCGGCGAGATGATCAGATCCCCGGTCTCGTCCAGGCGCACCGGGCCCTCACCGTGAGCGAGCACGGTTTCCAGCTCGGCGAGCGCGCTGTGCAGCTCCTCTACGACGCCGGCCAGGGCGACGCCGGGATCGGCGGGGCGTCCGACCAGACGGCAGAACTCCTGCGACCGTGGGGAATGTTGGAACACACCTTTACCACGGTTCTGGATCTCGACCTGGGCTTGATCACACAAACCGAGGGCCAGACTCTAGCCTGGTTCAGCAAATCCGATGTCGCCGAGATGGTCCTGGGTTTCGAGGAAAACGACATGCTGACGGAGTTTTTCGCCCAGCAGCGCCGCCTCGCGGATCCGGTGTGACGACGGGCAACTGGGGAGGCCTGCGTCGTTGGTGATGGTCGAGCAAACAGAGTGGAAAGCTCGCCGACCTATGTGCCGAATTGGCGGCGGTCACCGAAGTCAAGGGGCGGTGATCTCCGCCCCTTGACAGCAACGACATCGCCCCTGCATCTTCCGGGAATTCGGACGCCCCAGGGGGTGAATGTGCTTGTCGTGCAGTGGCTTAGCGCTCGGCATCGAGTTGGGTCAGGTGAGTTTCGCCTTCGCCGCCTCGATCCGCGCCAGCGTGCGCTCTCGGCCGAGTACCTCGATGGACTCGAACAGGGGCAATCCGATCGTGCGGCCGGTGATCGCGACCCGCACCGGTGCCTGCGCCTTCCCGAGCTTCAACCCCTGAGTAGCGGCGGCGGTCTCGATGCCGGCGCGGATCGCCTCCGCGTTCCAATCGACGGACGCCAACTGTGTGGCGGCCGCGGCGAGCATGTCGGCCGCGCCGGGCTTCATCGCCTTCGACCAGGCCGCCTCGTCGACGGCTGGTTCGGGCAGGAACAGGAAATCGACATTCGCGGTGATCTCGCCGAGCACCGCGATGCGGGACTGGGCCAGCGGTGCCACGGTCGCGAACACTGACGGGTCGAAATCGGTTGCGGCCCACGGCGCGTGCGGTGCCTGCAGCCACGGCTGACACGCGTCGATGAACGCGGACGGGTCGAGGGCGCGAATGTAGTCACCGTTGAACGCACGTAGCTTCGCGACGTCGAAGAACGCGTTGGCCTTGTTGACGTCGGCGATATCGAACTGTGCTTCGAGCTCGGCGTACGGGCGGATCTCGGTCCCGTTGTCGCGCGGCCCCCACCCGAGCAGCATCAGGTAGTTCGTCATCGCCGCCGGCAGGTAGCCCTCGGCGAGGTAGTCCTCGAGAGCGACCTTGTCGCGGCGTTTGGACAGCTTCTTGCGGGCCTCGTTGACGATGACCGGCAGGTGCGCCCACGCCGGTGGGGTCTGCCCGAGCGCCTCCCACAGCAACTGCTGTTTTCCGGCGTTGGTGAGGTGCTCCTCGCCGCGGATCACCAGCGTGATCTTCTGCTCGACGTCATCGACGGTGTTGGCCAGCAGAAACAGGGGGCTGCCGTCGCCTCGGGCGATACCGAAGTCCTCGATCGCGGCATTCGGGAACGCGGTAGCACCCCGGATCCGGTCGGCGACAACGGTTTCCCCGGAATCCGGGGTACGGAAACGCAGCAGCCGACCGGCGGCCGCGGTGAGTCCGCGCTCGCGGCAGTACCCGTCGTAGCCGCCATCGGGTTTGCCGGTGCGCTCGATGACCTGCTCACGCTTGCAGTCGCAGTAGTAGGCCTTGCCCTCGTCGAACAGGCCCAGAGCGGCCGCGGTGTGAGCGGCGGCGTTGCTGGACTGGAAGTAGGGGCCTTCGAAGGTCGGGTCGGTCTCGGAGATGCCGATCGACGCCAACGCGGTGATGATGCCCTCGACCCATTCGGGTTTGTTGCGAGCCTGGTCGGTGTCCTCGATCCGCAACACGAACCGGCCGTCGGTGGCTTGACGGGCGACGGCCCAGTTGAACAGCGCTGAACGCGCACCGCCCACATGGAACATCCCCGTCGGCGACGGAGCGAAACGAACGTTCGTCGTAGTCGTGGTCCGTACATGCCAAGCAAAAACCGCGAGACGTCACCGTGCCGAATCGCGCCGCCGCAGCTCTGTCATGCACAGACATTGTTACGCAGTCATACGATCGTCTAAATGAGACAGTCCATGTATCAATTCGTGAATGCTGAAATACCCGAAGGCCTTGGCGATCATCCTCAGATCCTCCACGGTCAATTCACTTGCATGCTCTTGTTTTTCAGCATCCACGTCAGCTCCGCCGAACTTCCGGAGCCGCGTCGTTCGAGAGGTCACGAACAGATCTTCGGTCCGCGTGCAGTCCAGGACATCCGCACACATACGTATTTCTCCTCGCCGGATGCTCGGCATGGACGCCCACGCGCATAGGCGGATGCTTCCCTGAAGGTGCATGTGTACCGTGGCTAGTCGCCACAATTGGGTTCGCCACCGCCGCTCGCGCGCTGCACCATCGGCGCAATACCGATGCCGTACGACCGGCTGGTAGTCAGCCGTGACAGGGCAGTCTCGGCGCACTCTGGCGCGGCATCATCAGCGCAAAGCTTCTCCAGCTGGGTTGGTTTCGGCTGACATGCAGTCCTACGCGGCAACCTGAAGCGGGTGCCGTCCGGGCCATCTCGCGCCAGAAGGGCATCTGTCGGGAAGGGGAGACACAGGCACGGGCTCGTGGGCGGCGCCAGAGCGATCCTGACGATTTCGATGGTGACAAGGGACTGCCCCCGGTTTGGTTGACTCCTGACCTGTGAGGACCTCCTCGCAGTGGAAGGATCACCGACATGCCCAAGCCCTATCCCGAGGAGTTCCGCCGCGACGTAGTCGCGGTCGCCCGCAAGGGCGAGATCCCGTTGACCCAGATCGCGAAGGACTTCGGGATCTCGCAAAGCTGCGTGAAGAACTGGGTGAAACAGGCCGACATCGAGGATGGACATCGCCCCGGCGTCACCGGTGATGAGTCGGCCGAGCTTCGCGAGGCCCGCAAACGGATCCGGCAACTCGAACAAGAAGCCGAGGTCATGCGCCGTGCGGTCGCCTACTTCTCGCGCGATGTGAACCCAAAATGATGTACCCGCTGGTCCTGGACCTGGCCGCAGACAAGATTCCTGTCGCGGTGACCTGTCGGGTACTCGGATTCTCCACCCAAGCATTCTTCAAATGGAAGAAGAACCCTGTCTCGCAACGGGATTGGGACGATGCGCATCTGATCAATGCCGCCTACGACATCCATGCCGACGACCCTGCGTTCGGCTACCGGTTCATCGCCGATGAGTTGCCCGCCCGCGGCATCCGCGCGGGTGAGAACCGAGTCGCCAGATTGTGTTCACAGCAACGGATCTGGAGCGTATTCGCCAAGAAACGCGGGGTGAACCGCAAGTCCGGCCCACCGGTCCACGACGACCTCGTCGACCGCAAATTCACCGCCGACGCCCCGGATGCCGTGTGGCTGACCGATATCACCGAGCACGCCACCGGCGAGGGCAAGCTCTATCTGTGCGCGATCAAGGACGTGTTCTCCAACCGGATCGTGGGCTACTCGATCGATTCTCGGATGAAGGCATCGATCGCGGTATCGGCGCTGCATCACGCCGTCGCGTTCCGCTCACCAGACGCGACGGTCGTTCACTCTGACAGGGGCAGTCAGTTTCGTTCCCGAAAGTTCGTGAATGCATTGTCAGTCAACGGTTTACGAGGCTCGATGGGCCGCGTCGGGGCGTGTGGTGACAATGCGGCCATGGAGTCGTTCTTCGCGCTGCTGCAGAAGAATGTCCTCGACCGGCAGCGCTGGGCGACCCGCGCGGAACTGCGGTTGGCGATCGTGGTCTGGATCGAGAAGACCTACCACCGCACTCGTCGGCAACGCCGACTCGGCCGGCTCACCCCGATCGAGTTTGAGACAATAAACCGGCCCGCGCTCGCGGCCTGAACCACTACACCCGCGAGTCAACCAAACTCTGGGCAGTCCCCAACGCGCGAGGGGTTGCTAGGTTGCTTGCTGTCCGAGGTTAGTAGGTCGGATGGTTGGCGCGGTGGGGTGTAGCTGTTGGTGTATGGCAGCTGTCGTGGCTTGGTCGAAACGGCTGCCCCACCGCGCGACTCCCTGCGGGAGGGGCCGAGTGATCTTGCTGCTGATCAGGTTGAACGTCTTGGCCGACTTGTTGCCCCCACGAAGGTGAACCACCCGGCCACTCGGTCCGGCTCGCCAGCCAGCAACGCGACGTTGGTGTCCGGCCCGAAGTCGGCCACGAGCCGAACCAGCGCCGCCGCGTAGGTGGCGCGGGTGTTCCGCATGACGAACGTGTCCAGGAACATCTTCGCCGCATCGGCCAACCGCACACCGGTGACCGGAGTCGGCAGCATCCGCACCGAACCCATCCCAGACCCCTCATCCGCACTACCGCACATAGTGAGTCGCTATGTGCGGTAACTCCCTAGCGCCGGATTTCTCGCCGATGTTCCCCAACCCCGTGGTCGCCGAATGCGAAGCCAATCTGAACCACCATCACACTCGCGAGGGCATGGCCAAAGCCCGCGCCAAAGGCCGACTCATCGGGGGGATAGGAGAGGCAGCGCGAGTTTTCGTGGTGATCAGTCGAGTCCGGCTGCGCGGCGCATTGACTTCAGGGCGCGGGCTCCGGCCGATGAGTCTTCGAAGAGCTGGATCTCTTGGTTGGCGGCCATCGAAAGTCCGATCAGTGCGGTGGCGACCTCCCTTGGCGGACGGTGCGGGCCGGCCATCTCGTCCTGAGCAGCGGCGACCTCGGCTGCCAAGTGCTCATGCCAGTAGGTGACAATGCCGCGCAACTGCTCACGCAGCGGGCCTGGACGCCCGTCGAGTTCGGAGGATGCGGCGGTGACGAAACACCCACCGGGGAAGGGACAGTCGACCAAGTACCCGACCCACGCGGTGATCAACCGCTCCAGGCGCCGCCGACCCGGCGGCAAGTCCGCTAACGGTGTGACGACCGCCGAACGGAAGATCGCGCCCGCGTGTTCGAGAGCGGCTTCGAGCAACTGGTCACGAGAGCCGAAGGGGCCGACCAGTCCGGCTCTACTCATGCCGAGCCGCTCTGCGAGGGATCCGATGGTCAAGCCTTCCAGGCCCAGGCGGGATGCGTCATCGACTGCTGCCTGCACGATTCGCGCACGAGTGCGCTCTGCTTCGACCATTGAGCGACGAGGAGACACACAAGGGAGTATAACGAACGTCCGTACGCTATTATTTGGCGTACGAACGTTCGCTAAATGTTCGATGGCTCAGAGGAGACACGCCATGGATCTAGCCGCCAGACTGCGTTTGGACGCGACTGCACTCGCCCTGATCGGCCACGATGTGGCGTTGATCCCGGACTCCGCGCTATCCAGCCCCACACCGTGCGGGAGCTGGACGATCGCCGAGCTGCTTCGCCACATGAACGAGCGCCACGACGCCGTGGCCCAGACCGTCCTTCCACCCCTCGACCAGAACAGTGACGACCCACGTGATGACTTCGCCCGCATCGCGGCACGCTGGTTGGCCGCCCTAGAGAGGACCGGCCCGACTGTGACTATCCCACCGACGGGGCCCCTACCGACGGAATGGGTGCTCGGCGTCCATGTCGTCGACATGCTGGTACACCGCTGGGATCTGGCCGTGGCTCTGCACGCCACATTGGTCGTACCGGCCGGGCTGGCGGAGGTCCTCCTGCCACTCGCCCGCGCCAACACCGCTCCTGGCAGTCCGCTCAACGGGCCCGGCGGCGCCTATCATCAGCCCTTCCCCGCGGATCCGGCCAACACGGCAATGGACAGCATCGTCGCGCTCCTCGGTCGAAACCCGAGATGGTCACCACAAGAACACAGACGATAAGCAATGGCGCCACCCGCCGGCGCGGGAATACCGCCACTTTCCCGGGGGACACACAGGGGACGCATTCGGAGTCGGTGAGGGCTGGCCCTCGATTCTCAGGCGGCAGGACTCGCCGATCTCACCGGCGCTGGGGTTCTCGCCGAGATCGGTGACGACCGCACACGATTCGCCAACGACCGAGCGCTGAAGGCTTATGCCGGATCTGGTCCGGTCACCCGGGCCTCCGGTAAGTCGATCGCGATCACTCATCGGCGCATCAATAACGACCGCCTGGCCGCCGCCGGATAGGTCTGGGCCTTCGCCGCGATGGCGAAGGAAGGCCCGGCCCGCGAGCACAACCTGAGGCGGCGCACCCACGGTGACCGCCACGCGCCAGCGATGCGGCACTTGTTCAACAAGATGCTCGGCCAGCTGTATCACTGTCTCCCTATCCGGCCAATCCTTCGATCTGGTCAAAGTTTTCGGTCTGCCATCCGACACGCCCCCGACACGCTCAGCGGCTTGATCCTTAGGAGCATCGGAGGTCTCTGCACTCCCGGGAAGTCCCAGGACATTTCGATGGCAAGACAGCACAGCTGGTGCGGCAGCACTACGTGGTGCGACCGCCGCTCAGATCTCGAAACCCAGGTCGGGCTTCGGCTCCGGAGCCTGGGGTTCCTGGGCGACCTCGGGGGCGGGCGCGTTCCCTCGCCCGGCATACCTCGTCGCGGGCGCGTTCCTCCGGGCTGGTGAACTGCGCGCGACGAGCCGTGCTCGGCCTCGATCCTGTCCAGGTCCTGCTGAATGCGACGCAGGTATGAGGTGTCTTCGGACAGATCGCGCTCATCCTGCTGCCGCGCTTCGTCGAGCGTGCGCTCATGAGCACGCGGGCGAGCGTCGATCAGGATGTTGTTCCATTCCGCGACGGGCGCACCGACTGCCTCGGTCGCGGCCTTGGCGGCCGCCCGCACGCCGGGCGGCTGCGGTTTGAGCTCGAACTCCCTGTGCGCCACGGTCGATCGGCCGGATCGACCGTGGTTTCCATCGTTGTCAGGATCGTCGTGGCGACGCGGCAGGGTGGGCGTTCAAGCTTCAGTCCTGCCTTCTCGGGTACACAGGCGAGGGAGGTCGGCCGCAAGTGTCGGTTTGTTGTGGATGGCGACACTGGCGGTTAGGCCGGGATCAGGAGGCTTTTCGATCCTCGTCGTGCTCGTGGCGAGCGATAACGCTGAGTACTTCTTGTACCCATGCGGGTCGCTGCTCTCCGGTGCCGGCCTCGGCTACATCACGTTCGATCAGGGATCGGATGTAGAGCGATTGTGACACGCCGAGTTTTGCGGCGCGCAGCTTGCATGCCTGGTCGAGGTCATACGGCATCTTGATGGACCGCGGCACCATCACGGGTCCGGCGTGTGGGCCGATCTCGATACCCAACTCGGCTTCGGTCACCGTTTCACCGGTGTAGCGGAGGCGATTGGACATGGCCGCGACCTCGGCGGGCTCAGGTTATCGAAGGGATCAGTCATGGTGGGTCGCCTCCCAGGTCTCGAATTCGGCGAGCTGCTCTGGTTTGAGCGGGATCGCATCGTAGATGTAGATGTTGCGGCCAGTGTGGCGGGCGAACACGGCCAGGGCGTGGCCGGCGTCGCCACGACCCCAGATGACCAATGTGCGTAACCCGGTCGCGGGGTCGATCGCGACTTCGAGCTGCACCCGGCGCTGACCGGTCTGCCATGCGTTGACCAGGTCGAAACATCATCGATGCTCACTCCGGTCTTCGCCAGCATTTGCGCCAGAGCCCAATACCACTCGATCGCCACACCATGAGACTACCCAACAGACTACCGACGACATAGTCCACGAAGGTGCACACTGCCAGACCGAGACACGACCAACGACCACAGACGGTGCCCCCACCGCGGCCTGACCCGGTACAGCGCGGATTGTCAGCAAACCCGACACACGGGGTGACGATTATCCGGAGCGAGCCTCGAACAGTGGTGAGCAGTAGGGGTTCGTTTCGACCGCGACCGCAGCACCGCCGAGCCGTCACCGTCACCGTCAAAGCGTCGAAGGAAGCCGGTAGTCATCTCAAGGGGACAGCGACGATAGCCGATCGAGATAGGTCGCGGCGACGGCGATGCAGCAGGCGGGCCTTCAATCACGGGATGCATGGGCGCTGGGCATCGGTTGTCGGCGGGTCCATTCAGGGGTGTCAGGACTTCACGATCCTCGGCGCGTTGCGCAATCGGCTCTCGCCAGCAATGGGAATAGCGACTCAACTCCTGTCGATACGGTCAGGCTTCGAGAAGCCACTGTCAACGAAACAACTTTGGAGATGTTCGATGAGGAAGAAGCTTTACGCATGGGGACTCGCTTTGGCCGGAGTTGCGATCGTTTTGGGCAACGCCCAGTCCGCGTCCGCCGCGGATGAGATCGGCGCAGCCAACATTCACAACCCTGAGCCGACCACGGGCTCGACCGCAGGCTCGGGCGACATGCTGTCGTCTCTTCTTAGCTCGGGTAGCGCGTCCAGCGGTTTTGCCGGCAGTGGTGCAGGTTCGATCCCGCACCCGTAGACCTTCGAGATCGATTGCGTTGCCTTCCGTTTCGTTCCGGAGGGCAACGCGGTGCTCAGTCTGTGGCTGGCCCGCCACGCACCCGACCGGATACAGCGCGTGGTGGTGTGCTGCAGTTCCGCGAAACCCGGCAACCGCCAGATGTGGGTCGATCGGGCGGCCCAGGCACGCACCGAAGGAATGGGCCGCATCGCCGACCGGAGCATCACCCGCTGGTTCACCCCCGAATGGCGCAACACCCACCCGGATCTCGCACACAGCATGCGGCAACTCACCGCCACCACCCCGGCCGAAGGTTATGCCGCCTGCTGCGAACTGCTGGCCCAGCTCGACCTGACACCCGACCTGCCCGCCATCACCGCGCCGACCCTGGTGATCTCCGGTACCGCCGACGCTGCCCTACCCGCCGACCACGGCCGGTCGATCGCCGGCTGCATACCGGGTGCGCGATTCGAGACAATCGACAGCGCAGCACATCTCGGCACTGTTGAGCAGCCGGAACGCTTCCTGGACTTGATCTTGCAGCATCTGCGGCCTACCACTTGAACAACCGAGCGCCCACGGCCGCACCGGGCTCTCGGCGACGCAGCCTCATCTTGCCGATATGAAGGGAATCTTGTGGACGACCGATTCGAACAGGGGATGCGAGTACGCCGCGAAGTGCTCGGCGACGAACACGTCGACCGCGCCGTCGACCGCACCACGGAGTTCACTCGCTCATTCCAGGACTACATCACCGAGGCCGTCTGGGGATCGATATGGACTCGCCCCGGCCTGGACCGCCGCACCCGCAGCTGCATCACTCTCGCTGTTCTGACCGCACTCGGGCGGAACGAGGAGATCGCGATGCATGTGCGCGCTGCGGTCCGAAACGGGTTGACCGCCAACGAGATAGCCGAGGTATTACTGCACACCGGCGCCTATGCCGGCGTCCCCGCCGCCAACGCCGCCTTCGCGATCGGTCAGCAAGTGCTGTCCGACATGGACCCGAGGACCCCCGATAGCGAATAGCGGTAGTGCGCTCGGTCAGTCGAGTGGTACGCCGACGAGGTCGCGCAGCTCGTTCATGGAGATGCCGAAAGTCGCACGGACAGTGTCTCCTTCGGGCCCCACGTCGAAGACGGCGGAATCGGTGTAGACACGGCTGACACGGCCGAGACCGGTCAGCGGATAGCTGCATGACGAGACGAGTTTGGACCGGCCCCGCTTGTCGGGATCGTCATCATCACGAAGACCTGCTGCGCTCCGATCGCCAGGTCCGTGGCGCCGCAGACGGCGGGGATCGTGCCGGGGGCTCCGGTGTGCCAGTTGGACAGGTCGCCGGTCATCGAAACCTGAAGAGCGCCGAGCACACACACGTCGAGGTGGCAGCGACGTCGCACGCCGAATCCGTCGAATTTGGCAACGGATTTGGCAACCGGACACGGCGGATCCGTCGACAAAGGCGGCGATGGGGTCCTGGCGTGAGGAACTGGACCGGCGCGAGGCCGTGACCGCGGAGCAGGTCGAGGAGTTGCGTCGGCAGATCGCCGAGCTGAGCGAACAGCTCGAGGTCGCCGAGCAGCGATTGTCGAGATTGCAGATCACACGCGAAACGATGGACGAAATCCTCGGCGACGGGACCGAAGTCGATGATCAGCACACGCGGACGGCCGGATCCGATTCTGGCAACGACCCGAAACGTACTGTGCCGCAGCATGTATCCGTGCGCCTGGCCGGTGCGTTGGAAGCGTTCAATGGTTGGAACGTCGGGTCTTGACGATTGGGCGCGAGTCCGAGCACATGGGCCATGATCCGTCTCGCAGCCAGTGCAGTGGTCCGCCTACCCGCACCCTGACCTACGGTGGCCGTGCCGCGGCGCAGGGAACCACACGTGCAGGCAGTGCGCCTTCGCGCGGTTCCAGGAAGCCGGCAACAACGCTGCGCGCGTTCGGGCGTTGTGATGACCACCTGAATGAGCTTGGCAAACACATCAACCGACCACGCTCCCCAATAATGGGAAGGCTTTCAGTCATGGAGCCGACACTGCGACCTTTGACAGCAGGCAGCGTCGATGCCGCTTCCCAAGCGTGATCTGCCACCACCGGTGATGCATCGCCTTTGATGAGATCCCACCTACAGTGAGGGCGCACGGGGGTGGGGGGGTATAGCCCCTTCATCGTCACGTGACAGGTAGAGGACAGGAAGGGCGGGGCCGCAGCCCATCCTCTCCTAGTTGCAGGACCGCAATCTACCGTCGTACGCAACCGGGGCGGAAGCGCCGTTCAGCGATGAACCGAACGAATCTGAACAGACCCCATCCCATCTCTGACCACCGATAACGTTCACTTATCGGGGGTCAGAACAGCTATATTTTGTTTCGTTCATTACGTCATTAATGACGAATCCAACGCAACGAAATGACCTCGTACGCACTCTGAGATGTGCTTGGCAGCCAATGCCGGTGCGCGACAATCCAAGGTGTGACTGATGAGGAGACGCAAGACGACTACGGGTTCGATCAGATCCCCCTGGCGCAGGTGGCGCTCGCAGGCCAGGGCATCGATCGTCTGACCGCTACGGAGCGCACCACGATCCAGGTGTATGCGTTGAGCGGGTACGAGCAGATCAATCGAGCAATGCGTGGGCAGAGCCCGATGACACCGGGGTTGCGGGAGCGGATCGACATAATCCGTGCTGGTCTTCGGAAGTATCCGCTGCCGACAGCTGTACGAGTAACCAGGGAAACCGCGGCCGAGCTGTATGAGCTCGTCGACGAAGCATCAGCGCACGCCCTGATCTATTCGGTGTTCGACGAAGCTGCCTTCTTGTCGACCAGTGCCCTTGCCGATCCGCCGCATTCGTGGCTCCACGCTGACCCGGTCATCCTCGATCTGATCGTCTCGCAGGGCACGCCTGGACTGTTGCTCGGGGAGCTCGCGGAGTTCACTCGCGAACAGGATCATCGACGCGCGTAGCTACCTGATCGTTGGCGTCGACTTCGATCATGCGCGTAGCATGTGGCGTATCCGAGCAGGAGGGTGAGCGGTGAGTGCATTGACGCAAGACTCCCTGCGCCCAGTTCGCAGAAACCTCACGCCAGAGCAGCTTGAAGCCCGGCGCCGCGAAGCGGAGAGAATCCTGGGCCATCAGCTCGCTCCCCGTAAGACGACAAGCGCTGCGGAGACAAACGAGAAATAGCCTCCTCGTGCCGAGATTGCACTCGTGGCTCAGGACCTGTGGCTGCTTACCTGACGTCAGGGTTGCGGTATCCGCCGCCGTCGATGCGCCGTCGCCCCGGAGTGATCCTGGACCTGATCGTGCCGACCGGCACGCCGGCCCTGCGACTGGGCGAGCTCGCGCCGATCAAGTCCGAGCAGGAAGTGCTGCTCATCGACGCGCAGGTACATCGCCAGTGGTGTCGACTGGGATCCGGATTCGTGAGGGAGGCGTGAATGGGTGCGTTGACGCAGGAAACAATGCGTGTCGAGCACGTGGAAGTCACGCCTGAGGAGCGCGAGCAGGTCCGCCGAGAAGCGGAGAACTTGGGCATTAAGTTTCGCCGCCCCACCTCAACCGGCAAGACGGGTAAGTGTCGATGTTGAGACTGGGAAAGGGCTAGGGGGCGGGCAACATCAATGCGCCGGGGACGGCGTGGCTGATGCCAGTGCTGCGACACTGATCGGCACGAAGTCCAGCGCCTATGCGAGCGGTGTTCCACCCGATATCAGGGGCACTTTCCCTGTCCCGTCCGGACTCGAACCCACGCTGGGCTACCTCGGGACCGGCGGCTGCCGGTCTGCCGTGACTTCCGGACCGGTCAGCCACAGTGCGACGGGCCACCACCAGCGGAACCGCCGTTATTGGCGCCTCCAAATGAGCCGTACCAATAGATGCAAGTGTGCGGGGCGTACCAATAGACAGGGCCTGCATAGTAGGAGTAGGAGCCCGCGTCGATGTCCATATTGTTGCTCACACCGTGGAACGGAATCCCGGGGAGGCCGTGACCGAGACCTCCGGTACCCACCGATGCCACCAGCACTGTCGGCGTCCCGATCTGTGCCGTCTTCCATGTGACAACGCAATCGGTGGAACCGTTGTACATCAGCCAGACGGTCGCATTCGCTTCGATATTCCCGTGGTCGATCGCGTAATACCCTGCGCCGCAAGCCGCTTCAGGCGAAGAGGCTGCCTCCGCGGGCCCGCCCGCCGCCACCGACGCAGCAAAGAAGACACCCGCCGCAAAACCGACGGCCAGCCGGGCACGCAAGTGCAGAATCTTCATAAGTACTCCCTTGTCCCGCAACACATCCGTCGCGCGCTTGTCGCGCCGAGTATCACACTCCCGCGCGGTATTCCCACGGCTGGGAAGATCTAAGCGATCGATACTGGCGACGCCGCGACCAGCGGGATCACCTGCAGCGCATGCCTTCCCGGAGATCCGGTTGAGCAGTTGACGGCTGGGGCAGCCCGCCAGAACGCTGGCGTAGTCGGCCTGCGCCTGCGCCCGCTGCTGGGCGGCTGTCTGCGTCGAGACGCAACGCTCCTTCCTCCCGAGTGGTGACTTACGCACTTCGAGCGCAAACGCCGACCCGACCAGTCCGAAGCTCATTTGACATGGGCCACGATAACTCTCATGACACGGAGACTGAGCCGCGAAGATCGTGCTTGCGGCGCGGCTCGCCTACGGGCCGATGCGCGCAGGGCCGCGCACCGATGCCGCAGAGCTGTCGTAGCAGTCGCCGCTATTTCAGCTCACGGTGCCGGGGCCGCGCCTGACACGAGCTGTGCCGACACGAGAAACGCATCGCCGAACTCGTGGCCTTCGGTGGGCAGGAGTACCGGCTGTGGCAGACCGGCGTGAAACTGTCACGACCCTGCAAACCCTGTCCCCCCTGCGGGAGGTCCTGGCCTGCGGCGATCACCCGCACCGATACGCCCTACCGCCGTCCCGCCTGCCGGACGCAGGCGTGGCTGGTGTGGTAGAGCCCGCCGAAACAGCCGGTAGCGTTCAGCAGCCGTCACGGCGTGACGGCTCAGGGGACCGGCCACGAGGCCTCGCGGCGGGGACCTGCGATTGTCCGCTGATCGTGTCGTGAGTTCCGGAAGTTGCCACGACACGATCCAGTTCGGCGGGTACCGGATGCAAACGCGAGCATGGCTGTGATCAAGAGTTGTCTACGAGCCGGTGAGGGCTCCGCGGAGAGCGCCCAGCAGGGCGTTGCTGACGATCGAGCCTCCGGACCCGGATCCGAAGTTGAGGGAAGGACCGGTGAAAGATGATCCGCCGGTGGAGGATCCGGTCGTCGACGATCCACCGCTCGACGAGCCGGATTGGGTGGAATCGGTAGGGCTCGTGGTAGTCGGTACCGTGTCGGTCGGTGGGGTATCGGTAGGCGTTGTCGAAGTTCCGTCGCCGATGAGTGCCGACCCGGAGACGTCCGCGGCCGCGGAGATCGCCGGGAGCACGAGTGCACCGACGGCGGAGCCGACCAGAATTCCCTTGCGGATCAGGTTCCTTTTCCTCATTGAGATACTGCCTTAGGTCGCATGTGCCGGCTCGGAAAGCCGGGTGATCGGCAGCGTTGGCCGCCTCTCCCTCGAATCTCGCTGCCGACGTGGCGACGATCGACAAGGTCCCGTTCTAGCCTTCGCGTTTCGTTGCCGAAGCTTGGCAGATTCGACCATCACGCACTTCCCACCCACGGGAAATCCGGGGACTATTCACTGAAAAGCGACCGCCTGGGCGGTGCTGGTCGACCACCAGCGCGCGGATTCGCGACAAGCGCAACGGCCGCGGGTTGTCGTCGATGCCCATCCGTATGAGGTCGTCGATAAATTCGAATCGGACACGTTGCGCGGCGAGTTTGGGTGCGGCACCGTAACGGTTGTGGGCGAGTTGGATGCGGCGTGGCGGTCTGTGCGCGATATGCTCGGCACGGCAGCCCAGGACTACAGCGCTGCGGTCGCTGCGGTGCCCGCGAGCGCCGCCCGCGGCGTCAGCGAGACCGTTGCCAGGAGCGTGGAGACCGATGCAGCGAACGTACCGGCTCTGAGGGCCGCATTCTCCGACGTGATCGCCACCACCGCAACGTCTTCCACCTACGTACGCGGCCGCGCTCTGATCGACGAGGTGGACTACAGCGCACTTCCTCGGGCAACGGGAACCAGCTCCTGGGGGACCAATCCAACGTTCGAAGCGATCCAACGGCTGCAACGATTCGACCGCCCCGGCACCATCGCCACACCAGAGCAAGTCAACGCGGCGATCGCGGCGGGCGGACAACAGCTGTTCCGCGGGTTCGAGGAGGATCGCTACCTTGAGGACTTCATCACCGGCCCGGTCCGACCTGGCATAGGTCCCATGGGAACCGGCACTTACGCTACACCGCTGGAGGAGGTCGCACTCCACTACACCGACCCCACCCACACACACGACCTCGCTACCCGGCACGCCCGATTGCTTCGGATGGCACTACGCCCGGACGCCAACACGATAACCCTGCGTGCACTCGAATCCGACCGTACCCGCACCTTGGCCCAACTCGATCATGAACTACGGGCCGTCCGCTACATCATCAACCCCACGAACGAGCAGACGGCCCACTACTACTCGCTACTGGACAAGCAATTGGTATTGGCCGACATAGGTCAATACGGTGCCCTCCACCACTGGGACGCGATCGACGGATCCGACACCTTCTCGAACAAGGAGTGGGTCGTACTCAACCCGACCGCCCTGCTGATACAACGCTGAGCACCACTGCCGGTCTCCGGGTGCTCAGCCCGGCACACTTGATCACGCTCAGGACTTCCAGACCCCGCTATTTTTCACCGGAACCACACCATTGCCGCTGGTCAAGCCTTATCCGTTGTTTTCTGCGCTGAAACTACTGGAACCCCAACTGGCCAGACCGGAGGACTGCCAGCCCGAATAGTCCCGGCTCAATACTCCGCTCCACCGATATGTCTGCCCACCGTGTGGAGTGTCCGATGGCCGGTTGCCGATAACCGCCCACCGAAAACGAACGCCCGGGTCGAGGATTCTTGCGGCGATCTATTCCCATAGCAGGGAAGGCGTCTTGGCAATCGCGCCATATTATCTGGTCGAATCATCTGCGCGAGACACATGATGGAAGGCAGATCTGATGGGCACCGTCCAGAGCCTTACCGCGATCCTACCTGCCGCATCGGCCTTCTCATTGCTTCCCGCGGGCTCTGCACACGCCGCTCCTCAGCGGGTAGTGGGGCACAGATATGCGGATCGGGATACCAGCCTCTCGACCAGGCCACCCACCCCGGTGCCGTCATCTACCTTTCATACGATGGAGGCACATACTGCGTGGCGCCAATGAAAACGGCACATGTGAGCCCGCTGACGACTACCGAAGCCAGAGTTGTGTTTGCAGGCTCTGGTACCGGCACGGATGACAAGGGCCAGTATCGGGAAACGCCCGTCCAGTATGCCTTTATGCGCCAGAAAAGTGCATCCAACGGGGCGGGTCCGCGGTGGACCGAGCAGAGGTAGCAGAAGTGGAACGATGAGCCCACTTCGCACTGCCGGTGACTTCAGTGCAGACTGCCATAGAAATACAAGAAATAGTTGACCGGCGGAGAATAGTAGTTCGTTATGAGCAGAATCAAAACCCTTGCTGCACCAATTATTGCGGGTGCCATACTTGCCAGCGGAGGGGTGGCGCTCGGATGCGGTACCGCACAGGCAGCCGCATACAATGGCGCATGCGGGGCGGGATATTCGGTGATAGATCATCACGACCTTGAAGGTGGGACCATTTACCTTGCCTATAACAACGGGACGAATTGCGTTATTACGATCAGAAACCAGTCCGGCTCACCAATCCATATGATGGCCCAAATTGAATTGAACACCGATTCCAGCACGAACCGCATAGACCAGGGGAACTACACGACCTACGCCGGTCCGAGGTATATCTACGCTCCGCATACATGCGTGAGCTGGGGCGGACAGATACAGCCACCTCCGCCATACCAGGGTGGTAATGCGTGGGACGCGGTCGATAGCCACTGCGGCTGAAACAGTGATCGGAGAACGATGCTCCTCGATCGATAACGCCCCCTGGGACAGCCAGGGGGCGCATCAGTTGATTCAGAACCACACGACTTTCACCCTGTGACGCATACGCCACGGAAGCATCTTCCATCCGCTGCCGGCACTCTCCTCGCGGCGTACCCAACAAGTACTCGATCCTCTTCCTGCCACCGAATCGAAGCTGTTCGACTCACGTTGTGCGTCGACGCTTCAGCCTCGGTTTCACCCCCTCGGATGCATAGAGCTGATCCTGCCGCTCCTGCTCGGACATACCACCCCATATCCCGTAAGTCTGTTTGGTCGAGAGTGCGTAGGCGCGGCATTGACTCAATACAGGACATTCCCGGCAAATCTTTTTCGCGCTTCGCTCGCGAGTCGAACGAGCCCGGCCACGCTCACCGTCCGGGTGGAAGAACAGCGTAGAATCCAGTCCTTTGCAGGACCCGAGCGATTGCCAGGACACTCCATCGGTGTCGCAATATTCACTCCTGACCGTTGTGGACATGACCAACTCCTTGAAGCAAGCTCTCTCTTCGAGGATAGAAGCTCCCCAGATATGAGAATCGGCTGAAAGGCTCGCCTGAATTGGTCGCCATCGCGCGCTCTGCGAATTTCAAGGTCTATGAATGTGGCTGTGCCGGCGACGATCCCGCACCCGTGCATGCTGTAGTCCCGTTCCACATTGGAGTTGCACGTTGACGACATCCGATAATTCTTCGACATTCGCTGACCAGAGCGTGGCGGCGGCGCCGTACGCGGTGCCACAACCTGCTCCGTTTCCGCTGTATGCGCCCGAGTTCGCTGCCGACCCACACCGCTTCTATGCCGCGATGCGGCGCGAGTTCGGCTCGCTGGTTCGAGTGGAACTCGCACCGGGTATTGCGGCGACCTTGGTAATCGGATACCGCGCTGCGGTACAGATCAACAACGATCCCGAACGTTTCCGGGCCGACCCTCGGATCTGGGAGCGCGACGTGCCGCCCGATTGTCCGGTGCTGCCCATACTCCAGTATCGCCCGAACGCCCTGCGCAGTGCCGGGCAAGTCCACGCGCGATACCGGAAAGCGAGCGTGGACAGCATCAACAGCATCAACCTGTATGACATCTATCGCGGGATCGAAGCGATGGCGATCCCTCAGATCAATACCTTCTGCTTGGACGGTCGGGCCGATCTGATCGGGCAGTACGCATTCCCCGTGACGTTCGCCTACCTCAATGCCATGGTCGGGTGTCCCGCCGACCTCGGGCAGCAGGTGGCACAAGGTATGGCGATGATGTTCGAGGGCACCGACGCCGCAGCGGGCAATGCGCTGTTCGCCGAGGCCCTTGCCGAACTGGTGAACCTCAAGCGGTTCGATCCAGGCGCGGATGTGACCAGTGAGTTGGTGGCTCATGAAGCCGACCTGACCGATGAGGAACTCGTCCAACAGCTCGTGACGATCTACGGCGCGGGGATCGAGCCCTTGACGAATCTGATCGCCAATACGCTGGTGTTGATGCTCATCGACGACAGGTACATGGGGGAGGCGGCCTTGACGACCCGAGATGCCTTGAACGAGTTGTTGTTCATGGATCCGCCGTTGGCGAACTTCAGTATCACCTATCCCGCGCAACCGAGCCGGGTCGAGGGTGTCTGGCTGCCGGCAAACCAGCCGGTGGTCACCAGCATGGCGGCATGCAACAACGATCCCGCTCTCGCCGGCCGGTACAACGGCAACAATTCGCACCTGGCGTGGGGGACCGGTCCGCACGCCTGCCCTGCGCAAGACGTCGCCTACTCGGTGGCGCATTGCGCGATCGATCAACTCTTCGACGCGCTGCCTGAGATCCGGCTCGCCTGCCCTGCCGACCAATTGACCTGGCGGCCAGGACCTTTCCATCGATCTCTGACGGCATTGCCGGTGGTGTTCCGGCCTGCCCGCAGGCCGTTCTGACTTGTTGGCACCTCTCGGGATACCGGTGCGGTATCCCGAGGGAAGACATCACCATTCGATGGCCGGCGTCGATCATTCAGGGCGGGTGCCTCGCTCACGCGCCAAGAGCGTGGGCGCATTCGGCCACATAGGTGTCGGAGTCGTACACGGTGTGCAGTGACCCGGAGCTCAGTTCGAATGCGTCGACCAGAGTGGTCAGGTGTGGCGCCAACAGACCGTGCAACTGGATTCGCATGTCACGCAACGATCGTGAAGTCTTCGGGGAGGGGCCGTCCGTCAGGAGAGTGGCACCCTGCGCTTGACATTGGTTGAGAGCGAACAGGGTAACCAAGTTCTCGGCCACAACCCGGGCACCGGGCGGAAGCTGACTGGCGCGGGTGGCCATCGCCTGCGCGGCCCGGTAGGCCAATTGCGCATCGACCGCCGCCAATGCCAGGTCGTAAACCTGGTCCCAGCGTGTTTGCCGGTCCCCGCGAGTGCTTGCGTATACCTGCAATGTGGTGTGCCGCAGGTAGGCCGCGCGAGCACCGAGCCATGCCAGCCACCTCGATGGAGTGTCGATATCGCAGGGCCCCGATGTATTGCAGATGCTGGGTGCCCATTCTTCCGCGGTCGACAGACTTCGGTAGGCGGCCAGCAGGCCGATGACGTAGCTGTCGCCTTCGGCGGTCGCGGCGGCGTCACGCAGTGCGCGATACTCCACGATCTTGTTGTGCGCGAAGGTTCCTTGTGCGCCCAACCGGTCACGCACCTCGTTGGTCACGCGGAGTGCTGTGGAGGTGGCGAAGTACTTCGTCAGTGCGACCAGGTCGGTGAGTTCGGGGCTCTGTTCGTCGAGGTGGTTGTCGATGTCGGCGGCGAACGCGTCGATGGCCAGTTCGACCGCGACGGTGGTGATGTAGGTTTCGGCTACAGCGTCGAGCAGACGCGCTCGGTGGGCGGGGACGTTCAGCAGCGAGATACGACCGCCTGCCAGGCTCGCGATGTCGCGCTGTGCGCCATGGCGCACAGCGATCGACAGTGCGGCACGCGATACCGCGGCGGCCATGGCTGAGATGCACAGTCGTCCTACCCGTACCCGGCTGATGGCGCGCCACACCTGGTTGTCTCGTGGGATGGGTGAGATGAGCTCACCGTTCTCGTCAATTCTGGTACCGGTACGCGATAGTAGGCACTCCTGGGTGAGGCGGACGTGGTCGAAGCGAGTCAGCGCGTTGTCCATTCCCAGGCCCGGCTTCTCCGGCAGGCGGCGGATGGTGATCCCCGGCCGAGTCCGACCATCCGCGTCGACGAGGCGCATGAGGAATGGGTATACGCCGTGGTCTCGGCCATCGACGAGGAGTCGCGCGAACACGATGCCGAACCGTGCCACGCCGTGCACCGGGGGTGCTGCGGTGGTGGGCATGAACTTGATCGCGGTATCGGTGGGTGTGTGCAGGATGAAGCTGCCGTTGCCGGCGCGATCGTAGGTCGCGGTCGTCTCCAGATTGTTGAGATCGCTACCGTGGCCGACTTCTGTGAGCACATAGGCGCCTACGGCGCGACCTTCGAGCAGGTCCGACAGCAGAGCAGCGACCTCTCCGCTGGGGGAGGGCTGCTCCAGCAAGGTTCCCAGGACGAGGTTCACCTGAACGGTGAGCAGCGCGCCCAGATGCGGATCGACCACGGTGGCTTGCTCATGCAAGGTCACGAGCCGACGCAGATCCGACGCGGTCTCCACAGCCGATAAACCGGGTAGCAACGACAAGTACCGTTCGTAGGCACGTTTTCCCGGGTCCCGCGTGGCAGTCCACCAGTCTTGGTCATAGATGTCCGCATCGAACATTTCGTGGTATCGCTGAGCCACGATCCGTCGCTCACCGAACAGCATCGCCGCGAAAGTGTCCATATTCCCTTGCGAGACCATGACTTCGCCTTCTTTCCGCTAACTATCGACTCCGAGCGACGGTTGGGTGCCGCTCGGCATGAGCCAGCTCTCGGTGCCGAGGGGTCGGCAGCCGGGGTCCGGCGGGTCCGAACACGTCGGCGCGAAGTACGCACTCGTCAGGCCCGGCGTGTTACCGATTGGGAGGGTCGAATTGCTGAAAACTCAAGGCATCACCTGTCTTTCGGGTGATGGTGGTAGCCGGTCGGCGCGTACGCCCGAACCCGGCGGACTCGCAATGCGCCAGGTTCACTCCGGCGGCTCGGCCGGATTCTGATCTTGCCTCAAGCCAGGGGTCGCGAAACATATTGTGGCACAAAGATGTTCCGCCTTTCTCCGCAATGACTTGAAAACCCGATGGGCAAATCTGTCGTCGACTTCGAAGTAGGACCGTCCCGCCATATCAGGACACAGCAGTCTCATGAATGGGATTCCCAGCAGTGGTAACTGACAGCAATCTCTGTAACGCAACGTCACTAGGCTCCACGTCACACATGGTCGTATCCGAATCGTTGCGCTACTCGCGGCGAGGGTGCTGGACAGCAGCACTGGCAGCTATCCGAGAATCCGTATTCGATCGATCGCCGAATTTGGAGGACCGGAAGTGTCACAGGTTGTGTCAGATCCAGTAGTCGATGATCGACGCGACAGCGTCCTACGCTCAGTCCCGGTGGCCCAGCACCGATTACCGGTCGGCATTCATCCGGTCCGGCGACCGCGGATCGGGCAAATCGAGTTCCTGAACTGCTTACCGCTGTCTTGGGGGCTAGGGAGAACCGGCAGACTTCTGGGCTTACAGATGACGGTCGCGTCGCCCGACCGTCTGAACGAGGCACTGGTCACCGGCCAGCTCGACATCAGCCCGATCAGCGCCTTCGAGTTTCTCCGGCACGCCGACGACTTGACTGCCTTTGCAGGAATCGCAGTGGGCTGCGATGGCCCGGTGATGTCATGCCTCATTATCAGTAAGGTCGCTGTAGAGAATCTGGACGGTGCGACGATCGCGCTCGGAAACACCAGTCGCACATCCGTTCAGCTGGCAAGGCTCTTACTCCGCGAGGTCGTCGGTGTCTCCTGTCGATACGTGAATTGGGCACCCGATCTGGAATCGATGCTGCAGGTGGGGAGCGCTGCGGTCATCATCGGCGACAGTGCTCTGCATGCCGCTGAGGAAGGAGCCCGTAAGGGCTATTTCGTCTACGATCTAGGTCAGATGTGGCGAGAGTGGACGGGGCTGCCGTTTGTGTTCGCAGTCTTCGCAGCTCGAAAAGAATATTTGGATCGTAACCCCGAGATCGTTTCCTCGGTCCGGCATGACTTGCTGGCAGCTCGCGATGTCGCTCTGACGGAGATCGATGAGATCTGCAAGGAAGTCGCGGTCTGGGAAACCATCGGAGAGGCCACGCTGCGGCAGTACTACACTGCGGCACTGGACTTCTCGTTCGATGAGCGACAACGCCGGGGTCTCATGGAGTTCGTCCACCGTGTCGGTGGCAACGAGGCCGGCTTTGCCTCCGATATGACGTTCGAGGTCCTCGAAACCGATCTCTGAGAGTGGGAGCTCGCGAAGCTTGATCGTGCGCTGCCGCGAGCGCGAAATCTCGATGATCGCCGCCGGTGCCGACGGAGCGGGTGGCCTGGGTAGCGTGCTCGAGTTGGGTCATGGTGTGGACCTCGTCGCATGCGATGTGAGCGGGATCGTGTGCCGTTGGGCGCCTTCGATCTTCGTCCGAATCGGGACATCTCATCGTAGATTCGCCGTGACACACGGGTGTTCCCAGTGATGGGCACAACGATTCTGCGGGCAGTAACGGCCTTGCCGATGCTCGGCGGCGGGGATCCTTTGGTCACCGACGTGTTCGTGTTTCCTTTACAACACCACAGCTGACCATCTCCTCAACCCGGAGCGCCGCTGTCAAACCTTGCGGCCGTCACAGATCGCACCGCAGCTGCCGGCCGGATGCGCGATGGTGCTGATCTCCGCACGAGCCCGGCTGTGGCGGCTCGTCATGACAATCGCGTCCTCGACCACTACGGCGGCGAACTCGCTCAGGCGAACACCGGTTCGTGACCAGACCGCTCGACCACACTCGTCGCGATCGCCTCTACCGGGACCCGTCGGGCAGCTACCGACACCCGCTGAATGGCAGACGGCCACAACGATATTCGGGGGCACGTTGCTGCTCGCATGCCTTGCCAGCAATGGAAACAGGCCGCGCCGCCGTCGTGGGTATGTTGTTCGAGGGAGACGGGAAGGGGTTCCGCCCTCACTGCATGTCACACACGATAGGTTTCAAACCTGGAGGCTCGCACCATGGATCCCGTCGCAGTCGGACCAGTTGCCATACGACGGCTTGTGCTCGTCGCGACAGCGGCCGCAGTCGCTTTCCTTCCTTTCATCTACACCGGAACGGCCTTCGCTGACGTCGCGTTCGATCCAGTTCCCCCACCGGGTGCGAACTCTGCCCAGCGCGGGGAATCCTCAGCGACACAGGATGACTGGGCCGATCCTGGCAGGCCCCAGGCACATGCGCATCGCGATGGACCCGGAGAGGAAGAGGGGCAGGGCGGTTGGCGAAGCGCTTTTCCGGCCTATCCGGGCTGCGACGGGTGGCAGCACCATCGAGGAATCCGCCCGCCGCCCCCGTTCCCGGAGCCGCCTATGATCTTCGCGCCTCCTCCTACCGGCAGCAGTACCGGCAGCGAACTGTGGTAGAGGTGTCGCAGATCTCGAAGCCCGTCGACGAGAACAGTGGGCTCATCATCGCTGACCGAGGGGACTGGATCGCGGCGCGGAAGCGCTACACCCTTCATCCGGATTCCTCAGCGACCCGCGCGAACTGCAGAATTCGCGTACACGCACCCCGTCAACGCACGGCGAGGAACTCGGTGGTTCGGCCTCGGCAAACGCGCTCGCGTGATCACCTGAGACACGGACGAACCGGGCATCCTGCAGGCGGGCCGCCGACAGGTCAGCGTCGGAGCGTTCACTGATTCGCCATCAGCACGATGATTCGTCTTACCGGCCCGGGGGCCACTCAGACATTCCCGATCCCTGTCCGGCCACGATCACACGGGCCCGGCTGATCGAAGAATTCTGTTGGTAGACAAAGCATTTCACCCCAGTGGAACTGGTTGCCAGTAGGATCCCGCGGCACGCACTTCAGCGATACTTCGGCCACGTCGTCGTCGAAAGAGCGCTCGCAGGGTTCCCGCGTTGAGGTATCCGACTTTCGCCGCGATCGCATCCATGGTCATTTTGGTCGTCCGCAGCAATCGACTTGCCCGGTCGAGGCGAATCTCGTCGATGAAGTCCCGGGGGGGCATGCCCAGTTCTGCTTGGGTGGCGCGCTGCAGACTTCGTGTGGTGGTGCCCAACGCCCGAGCTGCGTCGGCGATGGAGAACTGCTCGTCCAGTCGGTCGCGGACCCAGCATTCGAAGGCAGCGACCAGCGGGTCGGCGCGGGCGATGACTTCGGGGATTGCGGATTCTCCCTGGTCGACCCGGGCCCCGACCAGCATGTAGCGAGCGACGAGTTCGGCCAGAGTAGGGCTGACCGGTGCGATGAACGACAACGCAAGATCCAAATGGGACAGCACAGCGCCCGCGGTGGTCGCGCCGCTCGCGCGACACAGGATGAGACCTTCGTGGACCTCGACCTCCGGGTATCGACGGCGGAACACTGGTCCAAGCCACCAACTCGTCGTCGCCTGCCGGCCATCCAGGGCTCCGGCCTCGGCGAGGAAGAACGTCCCCGTGCAAGCGGCTGCCAGGTGCGTACCGTTTTGCTGCATCGCAGAGATTCGTTCGACGAATGGCCGATTCGTGGGTGACGATACGAGTTCGATGAGTCCGTCGGCATCGAGGACCCCCACCGCCGGCATGATCATCACATCGATCGCGTCGCTGATGCCATCCAACGGCACGGTGGGCACCAGGTGGCCATGTCCGGAACGGACACTGTGCCCCAGTGCCACGGTTCTGACATGCCATGGCTCCGGCGGGTCTTCGAGTTCGGATAGCAAGGCGTTGGCCATGTTGAAGGTCTCGAGGACTGCGGTGAATCCGAAGTCGGCGACTCCGTCGGTGACGAAGATTGCGACATCCATGTCGCAAACAGTATCAAAAGCCGCTGCTGCGACACAGGTGTTCAGATCAATTTGATCAACACTTCGACAAGAATGCATGTCGCGGAGACTGTTCGACACACTGATCGAACGCCTCGCGCACGGACCGGTGTGCTGGCGGATGGTGGTCACGGTCGCGGAGCCCGGCGACCCGACGGTCCTGCCGACCGGAATCGCGCTGTCGGATGATCCGCTGCTCGCGGCGCGGTCGTCGGTGTACGCACGCTCCTATCAGCGATGCATCCGGGAACCGCACACACCCAGCGCGGTCGACGTCTCCGAGGTCCGCCGTGCCCAGTGACATCGAAACCACTGGCACCAAGTTCACCATCGTCGCCCGCGGCCTGCACTGGATCAGGGCCGTAGCCGTGATCACCATGTTGTTCATCGGCATGTTCATGGTCGGCTCGATCGGCGAGTTCCACCTGCTGGTCACCATCGTCGCCGCCTACCTGCTGTACGCCACCTTCGCCGCACACCTGGCCGCCGTGCTGTGGCACACCCTTGTCATCCGCAACGGAATGCTGTCCCGGATGACGTTCGGAAAGGTGCGCGTCTGGCCACACGCACCGGCGCAAAGTGACGACTATAGCCCGGATCAGCGAATCGACGAGGCGCGAGCTGACGCTAGCGCCGGCAAATTCGGCTAAATTCGGTGGAGTTGATGGCCTTTGGTATTGGCTGTGGTTTGCGATCCAACCTTGCTTCTCAGTGAGTGCCTGTGAACAAACTGCTCATTCTCGTGGTTGAGTGCGGGCGAGGCGTCGGGACATGAGAAGGATCATCGACCGGGTGACCCAGGCTTCGTGGTGTCCGGGCAGTCGTTCATAGTCGCGGATGCATCTGCGGCGCAAGCGAATCCAGGCCAGGGAGCGTTCCACCAGCCAGCGGCGCGGCAGCACGACGAAGCCGGTCACGGTGTCGGGGCGGCGGACGATTTCCATTGTGAAATGGAGTTTCTCGCGGGCCCAGCTGCGCAAGTTGCCGCTGTGGGCGCCGTCGGCCCAGACCAGCACGATCGCGGTGAACAATTCGCGCAGTCGGGTCAGAGCGACGCGGGCGCCGTCGCGGTCCTGAACATTGGCGGCGGTGACGTAGCAGACCAGCAGCAGGCCGAGGGTGTCGACGACGATATGGCGTTTGCGTCCGTTGGGACTGCCCCGAGTTCGGTGTGGCGCCCAGTCTTCTCGAAGAGCCTTGCGCAGCAACGCGACGGGGCTTGGAGGTTTGGACCTTCGACAACAGGTTCGTCCCGACCGTGCGGTCAGCGGTCCACAGCCGAATCATGCCGATGGAAGTAGCTGGATCACTTGTCCAGCAAAGACTTTCGACACCGACAGTTTCGGTGAGGATGTCCGTGAGATGGGTCGGCGGCCGGGAATCGTGTAGTCATTATGGACGCCATCGCCCGCCTGCTCACCGCGGGACATCGGATTCCAGCCCTGTGTCCCCCACCGCCTGCCATCACATGGAATTGTCGGCTCGCGGCGACACTGCATCGAGCAATTGGCTCATCACCTCGCGTCGGTAGGTGGGCGACAACGGATCCACGCCGTAGATTCCCGCGACGATCGATGGCAAGGCGATCGGCGCGAACGCGATCAGGTAGGACAGCAGCAGCACGAATTTGGGATCGAGATCCTCCGCGAGTTCACCGGACTGTTGACGGGCGCGAATGCGGTCGAGTGCCTGGTCGAGGTCGGCCGCGGGGGTAATGGCATTCGGTGCTGAGTCGGCGAGCTCGTCGTCAGCAGGTCCGTCTCCGAGTGCCTGCCAGACGGCGAGCCGCGCCCAGTCCGGGTTGTCCAGCGTGGCGTCGACGTAGCCGCGAATCGACTCCCCGAAGCCGCCGTCCTCACCGCGCAGGCCTCGTTCCAGGTCTGACCATTGCTTGCGTAGTTCCTCCAGCAGACCTTGCTTGCCGCCGAAGTGGTAGGCGATCAGCTGCTGATTGACGCCGGCGCGGGCCGCGATGCTCGCGGTACGCGATCCCGCGTAGCCCTTCGCGCCGAACTCCGCCAACGCGGCGTCGAGAATCCGCCGGCGAGTGAGGTCGGCCTCACGGCCACGCTCCTCCGGTGCGATCGCACGGCGGCGAGGTTTCGGCGAGTCCGGGTCGGCTGCGGTCATGTGCACAGAGTAACCGAGCAAGATTCAATCAAACACTTGACATGATTCAATCGTTTGCATGACACTGTGGGTATGAGTGAGAACACCTACTCCACTACAGGCACCGATCAGGACGAAACGCCCCTATATCGCTACCGATGGGTCGCGTTCGCCGCGATCCTGGCAGCTTCGGTGATGGATCTGCTGGACACGATGATCACCAACGTCGCCGCGCCGACCATCCGGCAAGAACTGTCCTCAGGCCCCGAACTCATGCAATGGCTCGGGGCCGCATACACGATGGCGATGGCAATCGGGCTGCTGACCGGTGGCAGGCTCGGCGATATCTACGGCCGCCGCGCAGTGTTCCTCGTCGGCGTGACAGGCTTCACCGCTGCATCGATACTCTGCGGAGTGTCGAACTCATTCGGCATGCTCATCGGTTTCCGGGTAGCCCAAGGCCTCTTCGGGGCCATCATGCTGCCGCAAGGCCTCGGGTTCATCAAGCAGATGTTCCCCCCCAAGGAGACCTCGGCGGCATTCGGAGCCTTCGGTCCGATCATGGGGATCTCGTCGGTCGGTGGCCCCATCCTCGGCGGGTGGCTGATCACGGCGAACCTGTTCGACCTCGGGTGGCGCATGATCTTTCTGATCAACGTGCCCATAGGCCTGGCAGTCCTGGTAGTCGGCGCGAAGTTCCTGCCCGCAACCGCTGCCACTGCCTCCAAACTCGACTGGGTGGGCGCACTGCTGGCCTCCGTCGCCATCGGCATGTTGATCTATCCGATCGTGCAGGGCCGCGCGCTGGGCTGGCCGGTGTGGACATTCGGATTGATGGTGGCGTCCATTGCGGTCTTCGTTGTGTTCGCACTGTATGAGAACCGTGTTCGACGCACGGGCGGCGAACCATTGATCATCCCGGAACTGTTCCGACGGCGTGCGTTCGTCGGAGGACTGGCGACCGGACTGGCCTTCTTCAGCGCGCTCACCGGCTTCGCTTTGATATTCACCGTGTTCCTCCAGAACGGCATGGGCTACTCGGCGCTGGGAGCGGGCCTGGCCGCCCTGCCCCAGGCGGTCGGCGGCGTCATCGGGTTCGTGCTGGCCGGCGCGGGCTTGTCCGACAAGTTCGGCAGGCATCTCATCCATGTCGGAACTGCCGCGATCGCGGCCGGCCTGACGGCAATCGAGATCGAGATGCACCTGCTCACCCACGTCACACCCTGGACGTTGACTCCGATGCTGGTGGTCATGGGCATCGGCCTGGGCCTGACTCTGGCACCGTTCTTCAACATCGTGCTGGCAGGCGTGGACATGCACGAGACGGGTTCGGCCTCCGGCGCATTGACTGCCTTGCAACAGTTCGGCGGCGCCGTCGGCGTCGCGGCGATGGGCACGATGTTCTTCAACCTGCTGGCCGGGCACGCACACGGAAGTTTCCCCATCGCCATGCGAGACACCCTGTGGGTGATCATCGGTCTGCAAGTGCTCGCGTTCGCGTTGGCCTTCCTGCTGCCCAAAAAGGCGAACGCGTGGGAATCCGAGACGGGCGGCGCCTGGTGACGACGCCAGCCAGACCCGCGGAGGCTCCCCTCACCCGCAGCGAAATCCGCTATCTCCAGGTCCTGCGGCTCGGGCGGCTGGCGACCATACGACCCGACGGATCGGTGCAGATCAATCCGGTGATGGTGTACTACAACCCCGCCACGGCGACCATCGACATCGGTGGGGCGAACATGGCCAGCAGTCGCAAGTTCCGCAACATTATCGTCGATCCCCGCGTTTCGGTCGTGGTCGACGACATGGTCGCGGCGGGCGTGCGCTGCCTCGAAATCCGCGGTCACGCAGAAGCTTTGCGCGATCCCGTCGACTCGGCAGCTCGAGCCGAGGGTCCCATTATCCGAATCCATCCGGCCCGAGTCATCAGCTTCGGAGTCGACTCGTCCGACCAGATGAGCCGCTACCGGCGCGTCGCCGACTCCGGTGACGCGAAACCACTCCACGAAGGGAACAACCGATGACCAAAGCAGTCGTGTTCGACACCTACGGCGATCCCGAAGTGCTGCATATCGCGGACGTACCGACCCGGGATCCGGGTCCGGGTGAGCTACTGGTCGCTGTCGCCGCGACGGGGGTGCAGCCATTCGACGCGTTGTTTCGCAGTGGGGGCACCCGACAGTTCGCTCCGGCGACCTTCCCTCAACGGCTCGGAAACGAATTCGCCGGCACGGTCGCGGGCATTGGTGCCGGGGTCGAGGACTTCTCTCTCGGTGACGAAGTCCTCGGATGGGCGGACCGACAGTCCTATGCCGAATACGTCGTCGTCCCCGCGACCCAGGCCGTAGGTAAACCTGCCTCGATGCCCTGGTCGGCAGCCGGAGTCCTTTCGGCCTCCGGGCAGACCGCCTCCACAGCACTCGACATCCTCGACGTGAAGCAGGGGGAGACACTGCTCGTCCACGCGGCCGCCGGCGGTGTCGGCTCCTACGCGGTGCAACTCGCGGTCGCACGTGGAGCCACCGTCATCGGCACCGCCAGCATCGCCAATCACGCATACCTCGAAAAGCTCGGCGCAATACCGGTGTCCTACGGTGAAGGACTCTCGGCACGGCTGCACACCGTCGCACCCGAAGGCATCAACGCCTCGCTGGTCGCCATCGCCACACGCGAAGCCTTCGCAACCTCGGCCGAGCTCGTCCACGACGGGGATCGCGTCGCCACCGTCGCATTCAGCCCGGTCGCCTCGGAATATCGGGTCCGGGCAATCAGCACGGACCGCTCGCGCGCCCGACTCCAACACCTGGTGGACGCCTACACCGCAGGCACATTGGTCCCCGAGATCCAGCACGCCTATCCCTTGGACAACGCGGCCGAAGCACACCGCGCCATCGAAACCGGACACGTCCGCGGCAAGCTCGTTCTCACCGTGTCATGACTGAATTCGCCACGCGCAGAGCATTTCTGGGTGCAACCCTAGCGGCCGGAGGCCTACTGGCGGCGGGGTGCGTGAATCGCACCAAGTCCGTGGCGGACCTGCGATCCGCGGTCGCCGGGCCGGTATACCTGCCCGGCGACGGCGGCTTCGATGCCGCCGCTCGCCCCTGGAATACCGCTGTCGCCCAGACCGCTGCTGCTGTGGTCGACATCGCCGACGCCGCCGACGCGGTCGCCGTGGTCAACTACGCCCGCGATCGTGGCCTCGGCGTGACAACGCAGCCCAATGGACATGGGGCCAGCGGCAACCTGCGCGACGATGTGATTCTGGTTCGCACCAGCAAACTCAACCAGATCACGGTGGATCCGACCACGGCGACAGCACAGGTGGGAGCCGGCGCATCCTGGGGCGACCTCCTCACCGCAGCACAACCACACCAGCTTGTCGGCCTGGCCGGCAGCTCTGGCGCGGTCAGCGTCGCCGGATACACCCTCGGCGGTGGACTGAGCTGGTTCGGACGCGCACGCGGCTGGGCATCCGATGCCGTGACCGCCTTCGGGGTCGTCGACGCCAAGGGCAACTCCACACGGATCACACTCAACTCCGACCCCGACCTGTTCTGGGCTCTGCGCGGCGGCGGAGGCGACTTCGCGCTGGTCACAAGTCTCGAATTCGGGCTCTTTCCGGCGCCCGCCATCTATGGCGGACGGATGCTCTGGCCCGCCGACCGCGCACCGCAGGTCCTCGATGCCTTCCGAGAAGTAACAACACACGCTCCCGATGAACTCACCGTCTGGTTTCAGCGGCTGCAATTTCCCTCGGCTCCACCCATGGTCGGCATCGACACGACCTACCTCGGCGATCTCACACAAGGCCACGACCTACTACAAGGGTTCGACCGAATCGACGGCCGCCTCGCCGACACCCGCAAGGCACTCGCCCCTGCCGACATCGGTGGCATCACAGGCGAACCAACCAACCCGACCGCCGGGACCTCCCGCACAGAAATCCTCACCCATCTCGATGACACCGCCGCGACGGCCCTCCTCGAGCCGATCGATCCACTGTTCAACCTGCAGGTCCGCCACCTCGGCGGTGCCTTCACCCGGCATTCCGACAGTGCCGCCGGAACTCTCACCGACCCGTACTGCGTGATCTTCTCCGCAGCCGCGCCGACCCGACCGGCCGCGGTCGCCTCCAACGACCGAATACAGAGTTTCCGCCGAGCACTCGCCCCATACCTCGGCACCCGCATACCGTTCACTTTCCTCACACCCGGCGACACCGCCGTGCGCGCCTTCACCCCGGACACACTCTCTCGGCTACGGCAAGTCAAAAGCAGCCGCGATCCCCGCAACGTGTTCACCAGCAACTTTCCGATCAACACCTGAATCGAGGCACCGTACTCATGACATCGCGACCGCTGGTCACCCATGTCTCCGACACCGCCCGCTGGGTCGCGGCCCGAAGGGCCATCGAATCCGAGCGCCCAGACGCATTGTTCAAAGACCCGCTCGCGAGCCGGTTGGCCGGTGAGCGCGGCCATCAGATCGCCGCCCAAGCTGGACTGGCGATCGGCGACGACTGGTACCTGGTCACCCGAACCAAACTCATCGACGACTACGTCACCGAAGCCATCGACGCAGGGTGCGACCTCGTACTCAATCTCGCCGCCGGCTTCGACACACGGCCATACCGTATGGCGCTACCCGATGAGCTCCGCTGGATCGAAGTCGACCTGCCCGCAGTGGTAAACGAAAAAAACGCGCTGCTGGCAGACCAGCAGCCGCGGTGCCGACTGACACGAGCCGCCGTGGATCTCACCGACACAGCAGCCGTGGCGACCTTCCTCGACGACGCGCTCACCGGCGCCCACAAAGCCCTCGTCCTCACCGAAGGACTGGTCATGTATCTGCAAGCCGACGACGTCGTCGCACTCTCCTCAGCATTCACCCGCACCGAAATCGCTTGGTGGTCCCTCGATTTCAGCGCTGCCGGAACCGCCGAGCTCGCTACCGACCGCGTCGAAGGTCTGCTCAGTCACGCACCGTGGACCTTCCTCCCACCCGACGGCGTCGCATTCTTCGAAAACCTCGGATGGGAAGTCTCATCCCTCGAACCGGTCTTCACCGCCGCAGGCCGATACAACAGACTGCCCCCACAGATGCGCGGCGCCCTCGACAATCCACAGCCCGATCCCCGCGCTCCAGGACCACGCCCCTACAGCGCGGTCATACGACTGACCCCCGCCACTCGACCGACTACCTAGAGATCTGCCTCGAAGAGATCAGGAAAGCTTCCGATCCGAATCGACTGTGGCGAGCGGAATTCCCACGTATGTCGTTCGACCCAGCCACAGTCACCGCCACACCTGCTCCGGCAATTCCGTAGCACATCACGCAACCGGGTGTTCCGCCATCACGACTGGACGCTGCAGCGACACCATGAAGGATCTGGACGGCGGCTGACCGCCACCGTTCCCCCGGCCACCGCCGTCGGCCGAGGTGGCGAGGTCCGGGCGCGACGCCGGATCTTCGTCGCTCCCTCTGGCCTCGCGCCCGTCCTCGGATGTGCGTTCGCTGTTCGTGGCCTCTTCTCTCGAACGGTCGTGCGCCGCGTGGAGCGGTTCGGTCGAGGGGCTCGACTTCTGAGAATTAGATGTCTGTGGCTGGTGGCCGTCGGTAGGCGATTCGATTTCCGATGGAGAATTCCGTTGGCTGCCGGGTTCTTGGGGGGCAATCGCTCTTGCCCGTTGTGCGTTGTTCGTTGCGGTCGCCGCGACAGACGACGCCACCGCCTGAATATCGCCTCCAGTCCTGCGGACCGGGTCGGCGCCGATATCCGTCGTGGCCGAGGGGCGAGGGGCGGAGTGTGAATAACTCGGAGTTGTCAGATAGTCGGATCTGGGTAATTCCGATGAATCTCGTTGTTGTCGGCAGTCCACGGCGTCCGATTTGTGCTGGGAAAGCGATTCCAGGTCGGTTTCGTATCCCGTATGTCCGGTGTGGCACTGTCGCTGCACAGCGGGGTGGTCTCAGGGGGCGCCGCGTCTGGACGCTCGATTTGTGTGTCTTCCTCGCCTACATCGTGCGCCCCGCTCTTCCGGGCCAGGGCCGGGCAGGTCGTCAACGTGACCGCCCGGGCTCCACAGGGATTTGACGCGCGCAACGTCCGGGCGATTGTCGGCGAGGTCAGCCTTCCACGCGACGAGGATGCTCGGCGTATTCACCTCGTGGTCGAGCGCCTCCACGGCGCTGCCCACGTCGTAGTTGATTCGGACAGCCTCAGCGGGATCTTGTTGAAGCGGTGTGAGGTCGGCCGCAGGGCGGCGGTCTCGATCGGGCTCGGGAGTTCTGTCCGATGGTTTGCGAGGGGCGGCAGAGGTGGGTGACAAGCTGATGGCGACCTCGGTCTCCGGCTCCATCGGAGCTGGGCTTCCTGCAGTGGAACTGGTCGAATGGCTGTGCTCGTCGTCTGTCCCGACGTTTCTTGGTGTGTTCCGGCTGGTGAGGATGAAGCTCTCCGGCACCGGCGTGGTTACGGGGCCCAAGCGAGCGCTGATATTCATCAGCGTCGGGTGCGGAATACAGCACCACACTGCAAGGTTGTTGGTTGTTGCTTGGCACATTTTGCTGATGCAGTGAGCCCGTGGAGTCGAGGATTTCGATAGTGGCAGAATTTTGTGTGGATCTATCCCGATGATGACGCTCACCATCCCTCCCAGGTCGGCGGTGGGTATCCGTGCGGGAAGGCACCGCTGGCTCGAGCTGGGGCAGAACCCCTTGCGAGCCCTCCCGGCACGGCACCCGGTGGGAGGCAAACCAATAGAGAGAGCACCGCACCGGGCAACTGGATCAAATCCTGGCCAGAATCCGATCCTGATACCAGTCTCTAACTAGCCGATGAGCGAACCTGGCTGCCTGTATCGACCACCGCTACGGGAGCGAACTTCGTCACTGCCCGATCCTGTACACCATGCTCAACCGGCCCTCCGGCAACTGCTCGACTTTGTGTAGCTGCATGGTGTGCCGCGCCGCCGACGAGAACAACGCCTTGCCGTCCCCGACGATCAGCGGATAGACGATGAGGTGCAGCTCGTCCACCAGACCAGCGTCGATGGCGGCGCCTGCGAGCGTCGGGCCGCCGACGAGGTAGATGTCCTTGCCCTGTTCTCGCTTCATCGCCGCTACCGTGTCCAGGTCCGGCAGGATCTCGGTGTTCGGCCACGTCACCGACTTCAGGGTGTTCGACACCACGTAGTGCGGAGTCTTCGACGCGAACTCGGACCACTCGACATCGGCCGCCGTCGGAACCCTCCCGGTGAACGGGTGAATCTCGCTCGGCGCGGACTCGACCTGTGACCAGTACTGCTCGTACAGCGGATAGAACTCTGCACCGAGTACACACGCGTCGATCTGCGTGGTCAGCCACGAACCGAAGTCCTCCGGCCAACTCACGACCCAGTCCGCGTAGCCTTCCGGCCCGCCATATTTCCCGTCAGCCGAGATCTTGAAAGCCGCGATCACCTTACGCATGGTTGTTGTCTCCTGTTCATGTAAGCGGCCCGGCACGGACCGCTGATATCCAATTTCTTGCTGTGGGTTGTCGTCAGGGCAATGGTGTGATGCCGTCGACGGTGAGCCGGAAACTGCCCGCCGCGTCCGCTTCCGGCCGTCCGGCCAGGTCCACCAAGGCTTGACCGAAGATGTCGGGGGTCAACGTCTCGCCCAACTGCTCGGTGAACTCCGCAACGCTGATGCCTTCCAGGCCCGCGTGCGCCTGTGCGCCGACCGCGCCCACGGCGGTCAGCGGGGTGAGTCTGGGGAGTACCGAGGTGAACGTGATCCCGAGCCCACGCAGGTCGGACTCGCTCTGGGCGTCGGCTGCCATGAAGCGTTGCATGGCTTTGGCTCCCGAATAGCCGCCTGCGCGGGGTGAACCGTTCAGCGAGGCACCGCTACTGATCACGATCACTCGACTGCCCGGCCGCATCGGTGCGTTCAACGCCGCGCTCAGCCACACATGGGTGAGTTTCACATCCGTTTCCCAGGTCGCGGAGAACTCGGTCCACTTCAGCTCGTTGATCGGCGCGATCGGTGGCGTGACGCCCGCGACCAGGACCAGCACATCAGGGTGCCGGTCGACGATGACCGCATCGGGCGAATGCGGGGCGGTCGCGTCCATCGCCAGCGGTCTGATGCGGTCGTGGCCTGCGGCCAAGTCCGCCAGGGCTCGCTGATCACGGGCGATCGCAACGACATTTGCTCCGCTGGCGGCGAAAGCTTCCGCGGCCCCGCGGCCCAAGCCGCGGCTGGCTCCGATGATCGCGACAGTTCGGTCACTCGATGGATCCATCGCAGAGTTCCTCTCAGTGTGGATTGGCGCCGGCAACGTACGGACGTATCGTGGTCCGTACCACGCTGGCAGTGGTGTCACTCATATGACGCCGACCGCGAACGCATTTCGTCGGAGCGAGCCGACTCGCTTCGGCAAGCACCCGACACTTGTCGGGAGGACCGACGAATCGTCGACAGAAACGACGTCACATGAATATGAGCGAGTTACTGGTCGAGAAGGCCCGGGCAGGATCGGAGCGGGCATTCGAGGAGCTGGTATCACCGCACCGACGCGAACTCCATGTGCACTGCTACCGCATGCTCGGTTCGGCCGAGGACGCCGAAGACGCTGTCCAGGAAACTCTTCTGCGTGCTTGGACGCGGGTGGGGCAATATGCGGGTACGAGCACGTTCCGTGCCTGGCTTTACGCGGTCGCGACCAACGTGTGTCTGGATGCGTTGCGTCGTCGCAAGCGCAGACCGTGGCCCACCGATATGTTCGAGGCAGCCGAAGCGGGGAGCCTGCCCGGTGCGCCCAGCGATATCCCCTGGCTGCAGCCCTACCCGGATTCCTTGCTGAGACAGGCCTGCTCGGCCGAGGACTCGGTCCTGGCCAGGGAGAGCATCCAGTTGGCGTTTCTCACCGCGATCCAACAACTTCCGCCCCGCCAGCGTGCCGTGCTGCTGTTGTGCGATGTCCTGTCCTGGCCGGCCAAGGAGGCAGCGACCGCCCTCGGCATGACCCCGACTGCCGTGTACTCGGCGCTTCGTCGCGCGCAAGCCACGTTGGCTGCGCGGACACCCGACCGCGCCGACGCACTCACGTCATCGACTGGCATCGACCGAATGATGTTGGACAAGCTGGTGCAGGCCTGGGAGAGCGCCGACATGGACGCGCTGACAAGCCTGCTCGCAGACGACGCCCGACTCGTCATGCCGCCCTACCGCACCTGGTTCCAAGGACCCGCCGCCATCGCCACGTTCCTGGCCAGCCCCATGCCCGACGACTCCTCGGCCCGAGCCAAGGTGGGCAGCCACATCCGACTCCTGCCGACAGCGGCAAACAACCAGCCTGCCTTCGGCTTATACCTGCAGTCAGCTGACCGCACCCACTACGAACCGTTCGGCATCGGTGTCCTCACCCTCGACACGCACGGCATACACGAGATCGCGGTCTTCATGCTGAACCCGGCACTGTTCGACCTGTTCGACCTCCCCGCAGCGGCATGACCAGTGAGCCGGACGGCCTGATCCTCCCCGACCGCCCGACCCCAGGAACCAACCGCACGCACGTCAGCCTCCCGGCCGGAACACCCGTCAGCTACGACCCCGCCGCCTGGGATCGAACCCTGGTCATGGTGCAGCAAGGGATCCTACGGCTGACCTGCAAATCCGGACGCGAAGCCGACTTCGGAGCCGGCACGATCATCCATCTCTCCGGACTCCCACTGGCCCACATCGGCGCTGCAGGCCACGACCCGGTGATCCTCCTGCTCCTCTCACCACGCCCGATCTGAACACTCGCCGGCGAAACCTGTCGCCTCGAGGACGCTGACCCGCCGAGGGCGCTAGCCCGTCGTCGAGGCCTTGAGGTAGTGGAGTCCGCGTTGCAGCAGGCGGATGTCCCAGAGGATGGGCGGCGTGCGCTCAGGGTCCATCACGTCGTTCTCCGCGAGCGGGCCGTCCTCGTCCTCGACGGTGTCCGGCTCGAAGCGGACGAGGCTGCGGCCGGGACTGCGGATGGGCTGACAGGCGGCGAGGAACGCGGCTGCTGGCAGACGCACACCGGCTCATCGGCGGGCAGCCGGAGGTCGACGGCGCCACCACCTGGGTGCAGGCAGGCGAGTGAGCCTACGACCGCCTCGAATTGCGGGGACTGGCAGGAGATCCAGCCGATCAGCGGCGAGTATCGCCGAGCAGACAGTGCCCCTTGGCGCAGTGCAGGAGTTGCGATTCAACCCAGCGGCCGTCGGCGGACTGCAACATGCGGTCGGAGTCGACGACCACGCCATCGACGACGTATATCGGCGGAACGTTCGATCGCTCATCTGGTGCGCGCCGGCCCGAGCCGTCTGGCGGACACCGTGGCGGGGATGGTTGACCAGCACACTCGCCCGTCGCCGGGGCTGGTGAGCGCGAGGCGACCTCGGCGGTAACCGCGGACGGGGACTCGGACGTCGTTGCCGACGGAGCGCAGGCGTCCGTAGCCTTGGCCGAGGCCGTCGTAGCGTAGGTCGCGGACGTCCATGCCGAGGTGGAGCTGGCGGATCCAGTGGTAACCGGTCGCACCAGGACCGTGCCTTTGCTGCGTAAGTGCGCGCAGGCCTACGACTTGGCGTCGCGGGATGGGGAGTTCACCCAGTACGTCGATGACCAGCAGCGGTCGAGGCGCTTCGGTTGCGGGACCATGTCGAAGCCGGACAGCAGTCCGACGTGCTCGCCACCGTGCACCGCGGTCGCCACCGCCGGCACCGGTCGCTACCCGGATCGAAATATCGGTCAAGATGACTTGCTGCGGCCTTCGAGCATAGCTCGCTCGGCACCGTCCGCGCCGTCGCCGGTAGAGCGCACGGTAGTCACGTGCATTGCCTGCGCGCACACGAATTTATTCCGCACGCCAGCACCACAGCGAAAATAAATTTGTCAGCGAACAGTTCAAGCACAAAGTCCTATTCCCATGGATGGAAAATGTGAAATATTCGATCATGTTACCATAAATTGCGTACTCGAAGCAGACCCAGGTGACGGTCGGCAGGTCGCCATCTGACGGTCGGCAGGTCGCCATCTGACGTAAAGGAGTTCAGCCATGAAGAAGGTCAGCAAGCCAGCTCAGCCTCGTAACGATCAGCCCCCTGTTGTGATTTCTATTCGACGCCTCGACAAGAAGGAAACCACCGGTCTGCCGTGCAGTGGTAACGGTGCCTCATAACCGATTGAATTGAACGAATGATGCGCCTTCGCTTCATGAATTCGACGCGGAGGCGCATCGCTTGGGGGTAACGTGAAATGAATAGACCGATCCGCGTCTTAGATATGATCGCTCCGCGGATAAAACCTGAGCTGAGTCCGTATGTGACCGCTGATGGCGCCGTGCGGATCGGGGCCACTGTCTTCGGGCTCGGAATTGAAATCGCAGATCCAGGCGGCAAGATTAAAGCTACTATTGCCGCCCTGGATGGCACGCGGTCACCAGCTGAAATATTAGGTCTAGAGCTCGTGAACGCATCCAGTCGAGAAATAGCTGCAATAATGCAACAATTGCTTGATGCAGGTGTTCTGGAAGACAGCTCTGCACCCATCCCGGGAGAAGTAACCGATCGAGATCGTGAACGTTACGCTCGAGGTGTCCCTCTCTTTCGCTGGCTTGACCAGCAGCCACGTCGCAGCTCCTGGGATATTCAGGCGATACTGCGGCGGTCGAGAGTTCTCCTGATCGGGGTGGGCGGAGTGGGCGGAACTGTCGCACAGGGACTCGTTGCCTCGGGGGTCGGGCTTCTTCGGCTTGTGGATCATGATCTCGTCGAGCTTTCAAATTTGAATAGGCAGACTCTATATCGAGAGAAGGATATCGGGAGGTTGAAGGTCGATGCTGCAATCGAACACCTGGGCGATATAAATTCTGACGTGGAAATCTCTGGAGATCGGCTTTCGATATCGAGCGAAGCAGATCTGAGCGATATTTTTGAGCCGGGTTATGATCTTGTGTTACTCTGCGCTGACGAACCGCACGAAATTCGTCGATGGGCTAACCGTGCGTGTCACCGGGCCGGTGTGGCCTGGATTGTCGGCGGCTATTATGGCCCGATTGTCTCTGTCGGCATGCACCGGAGAGGAGCCGGAGCATGCTGGGAGTGTCTACACGATCAAGCGATCGAAGCCCCCGAAATGAGATTTCCACCTGGGTTCTCGCATGATGACCTTGATCCTCAGTTTGATTGGCATCCCGCTAACGCCGTATCGGCCGGAATCACGGGCATGTTCATGGCATATTTTGCGCTCGCGGCCCTCACAGGCGCACCTCCGGTCTCACCGGGCTTCTGGCACGAGGTGAACCTCGCGCATTCTGGTGAGTCGAGCGTTATTCGTTTCGATGCTCGCGATGGGTGCGAGACCTGTGGTACGCAATTTTGATTGATCCTACAGTGATCGTTCCCACGAGCCGAATTTTGCTGCATAATATTGCGATTCGGCAGGATCGAGATGAATGGATCGTGGGTAGATTGGAGACGCGGCAGTTCGTCGCGTTGCCGCGGGAGGGAATGGCTGTGCTTGAATTGCTCCGCGGCGAACTGACGATAGGGGAGGCCACGACACGGGCAGCTGAATCCGAGAACTACCCGGTTGACGTTCTCTCCTTCGCCCGCGACCTTGTTACGTTCGGGTTCGTCGCCGCCGTTGATGGCTGCTCCATTGAGACTGAACCGGCGCCTCCGATGTCGTTCCCACGTATCCGTCCAGGCCAAGCGCGTTTCGTCCTGAGCCCGGCTGTTCCGATTCTGTTTTGTGGCCTGATGCTGGCGGCGAGCGCAGTACTTGCGCTCCGGCGCGACCTGCGCCCCAGCTTTCATGAACTGTTGTGGAGCCAAAGCGGAAGCGCAGTCTTGGCCCTGGGTACGGGCGCAGGATGGGCGCTGGTGTATGTTCACGAGCTCGCTCATTTTATCGTTGCGCGAGCGGCAGGTGTGCACGCTCGGATTCAGCTGGGTACCCGGCTGCAATTCCTGGTCGCCGAGACGGATATTACTGGCATAGAGATCGCTTCTCGAAGGCAACGGCTGACTGCATACCTCGCTGGAATCGCGACGAATTTGTCTGTTGCAGCGGTTGCGGTTTTCGTTCAGGCAATGACGAGCGATGCAGGCATCGTGCATCGGGCCACGGCCGCCACGATGGTTATTGCACTCATGTCGTTGCCATTCGAGTTTATGATCTTCATGCGAACAGATATATATTTTGTCTTGCAGGACATTACGGGTTGCCGGAACCTTTTCGGCGACGGCACCGCCTATCTCCGCTATATAGGAAGTCGAATACGACAAATATTCGTCAAGTCGAGCGCTCAATGCGTTGACCCGAGTCTCTCCTTGCGGTCGCATGAACGTCGAGCGGTACGCATTTACAGTGCAGTTCTGATTGCCGGGACAATTTTGTTCCTCACGACCACGGCCATATTCACCTTTCCCGTCGATATAACGCTGATCTCGCGCGCCGTTACGAGATTGGGTGTACAGCGATCTTTACTTAATGGACTCGATAGCGTCGTTGTCTTAATGGTCCTTGGAAGTGCGCACGTATTGTGGGCTCGGGTATGGTGGCGGCGGCGGCGTCACGAAGCGGCTGCAGGAGTGGCTCGTTGTCGAACAGAGTGACTATCGAATATGCCCTCTGAAATCCGGCCTCGGAGATGCCGATCGACGCCAACGCGGTGATGATGCCCTGCACCCATTCGGGCTTGGTCGGTGTTCTCGATGCGTAGCACCAACCGGCCGCCCTCGGCCTGACGGGCGACAGCCCAGTTGAACAATGCCGAATGGGCGTCGCCGACTTGGAACATCCCTGTCGGCGACGGAGCGAAACGAACTTTAGTCGTAGTCACCCGTTGCAGGGATGGGGCAGGAGATCCAGCCGACGAATCGGCGAGTATCACCGAACAGGTAGTGGCCGTTGGCGCAATGGCCGCGCGCCCGCCCCGCGGCGTAACCGGTTTCTGGACAGCCGGACAAATGGCCCCGCCGGACTTAGACCGAGTCGAGTTCCTCGGCGTCTGCCACACCGTTGCGCGGCTGACCGGCGGCAAAGTCGTCGGTTACACGCCCGCTAGCCCGGCTTGCAGCTTTGTCGCGGTGTCGTTCGTCTACCCGGATCGCTCACGGGCCGATCACTGAACCGACGAGCCCCGACCACGAGGCCGCCCCTGTCTTCGTGGACGACCCTCAACTCGCCGGAACGATCAGCCGTATCTCCCGGTACCGCGCGTTGATTCCAACCGAGATGGCGACACCGTTGGCCGAGTGCGACCTCACGGGGCTGGGCGATGTGGAACTCGCGCAGATCTGCTTCTGGAAACCCGAGACGCTCGGCGACCTGCTGTTCAATCGCTGGGATTAAGCAGCTTTCTGAATCGCCCCAGGTTTGGTGCTCACCTTCTTCTTTGGGAAGGATGGGCAGACTATGCCATCGACGTACCACGAAGCGACAAAGGCGAAGGCTGTGCGGTTGGTCGTCGACCACCGCGACGACTATGCCAGCGAGTGAGCCGCGATCAAGGCGGTCTCGGCCCGGTTGGGAATGACCGCGGAAACTCTGCGGAAGTGGATCCGCCAGGGCGCGATCGACGCGGGTGAGGCCGAGGTCGCAGATCCGGCCGAGGTGCCCCGCTCCATAGCTGACCGGGGTAGCGCCGAGTGAGCGCAGGAAACGACGGCCCAAGCGCCCGACGAGCTCACCGTGTGGTTCCAGCGGCTCCAATTCCCGTCGACCTCAGTCAGAGTCGGGGTCGACGTCACCATTCTCTACGATGCTGGCTGTGGACAGGACCTGCTGGCGCGATTCGATCACGTCGACGGCCGGGCTCTCCGATCCCCGAAAGGTGCTGACAGTCAAGCAAATAGGAGACAGCACGGCCGAGACCGCCAGCTCCAGCGCGAGCATCTCCCATGCCGAGAAGCTGACCCACCTCGATGACGACGCCGCCTCCGTTTTGCTGAAACCGATCGATCCATTCTTCAACGTGCAACTACGCCACTTCGGCAGCGCACTGTCGCGCCAATCCGATAGCGCCGCAGGAGCTCTTACCGACCCATATCTCGTGACCTTCTCCGGCGCGGTCGTGAACAACCAAAAGCACAGCTACCGGGAGGAACTCAGCCCCTACATCGGCTACCGCGCGTTCCGTTTCATCTTCCTCTCCCCGGTCGACACCGCCGCACGCGCCCTCACTCGCCAGACACTCGCCCGGCTCCGAAACATCAACGGCCGCAGCACTGTCTTCGTCAGTAACTTCCCGCTCACCTAAGGAACCGAGATGATCGAACGACCACTGGTCACGCACCTATCCGACACCGCTCGTCGGGTAGCCGCCTGCCGGGCCATCGAATCCGCCCGCCCGGACGCGCTTCCACGACCCACGTGGCCCACCGATTAGCGATGTGCGCGGCCGGGCCATCGCGGACCAAGCCGGGATGGCCATCGGCGACGATTGGTAGCTGGTTACCCGCACCAAACTGATCGAAGACGACGTGACCGCGGCCATCGACGCGGGTTTCGATCTCGTGCTCGACCTGACCGCGGGTTTCGATACACGCCTCTATGGAATGGGCCGGCCTCCCCGCCGACCTGGCTCGAAGCTGACCTACCCGCAGTGATCGCTGAGAAGAACACGCTCCCCGCCGACGACACACGACAGTGCGCACTGACCCGCACCGCCCTGGGTCTCACCGATCGCGACGCCGTATCCGCCTTGCTCGGCAGCGTCTTGGCCGGTCACCGCAAGGCTCTAGTCACCACCGAGGGACTCGTGGTGTACGCCACTGATACCGACGTCGCCGCGCTGTCGTCGACACTCCTGCGCCCCGAATTCTCTTGGTGGTGCCTCGGACTTCAGCGCCGCCGGAGTCGCCGAACTCGCGACCGCGGGCATCGACACGACCCCGCCTATTACGATCGCGCCGGGCCCGGCCTTGCTACCGCTGACGTTGCGATGTCGGCTGATCGTCCACCAGATTGAACACCGTGCGCGTGGGACGGCCACCGAACAACTGGGCGATAATCACGGCCGCGCTGGCCTCAAGATAATGCGCATGCCGCAGATCCCCGGTGCGTAGCGGAATCCCGCCGATGTCTTCGATAAGACCAGCAGCCACGGCCAAGGCATCCGGATTGTCGCCGCAGTAGGGCACCGTCAGCGGTCGGCCATCGAACGTCATCGCCGACATGCGCCATACGTCGGCGTGGCAGAGGTTGAATGCCTTAACGACGTGGCCGCCAGTCACTCCGGCGATCCGCTGCGCCATCGACACCCCTGGCGGGGTCGCCAGGGTGAATCCCTCGGTTTCCACCGGGTTGTTGCAGTCGATGACAGGTATACCCCTCAAGCCGTCACCAATACGATCCAAGGTGTAATCCATACCTTGGTACAGCACGGCAATCAGCGCGACCTCTGCGTGCCGCGCCGCCTCCGCGAAGCTTCCCGAACGTGCGTTCAGATGCTTCGCCAAACCCGCCGCCTTGTCGGGAGATCGTCCGGCAATCATGAGATCATGCCCGCGGGCGGTCCACTTGGCGCCGAGCGCCTCGGCCATTTCACCTGCTCCGAAAATCGAGATACGCATGGGATCGAGGCTAGGGGACCGTGGGACACCCCGCGGTTCCCTAGCGGCTTATCAGCATTCCTGCCCCGACACCAACTCTTCGGCGTGATCTTCCGCCCACCGTGCCAGCAGCGATACCGGTTCCAGCAGACTTTCTCCCAGTGAGGTCAGCGTATACTCCGTGCCTGGTGGCGCGGTGGCAAGAACTCTGCGCTCGATCAGCCCGGACGCCTCCAGCCTCCGCAGGGTCTGCGTCAGCATCTTTTTGCTGACGCCCCCGATCCGGTCATGCAGTTCGCTATAACGTTGCGGACCGTCGCCAAGTCCGAAAATGATAACGACAGACCAAGTATCGGCTACCAGGGCCAGCGTGGTGCGCGCCGGACAGTCGGCGAGGAAGACGTCGTTTTCGCTCACCGCATGGACCCGCTCATAACAGTCCAGCGTACGGGCTACGCCGTCGTAGCCTCCGGTGTGGCGGGGATCATGCGGTCGACTCGGCACAGCGCCATGGCGCCGACGCTGTCTGGCTGCTCGGCATGCCAGCGTTCTCGCCCGCCAATGTTCTCCACCGTCGCGCAGAAACCCCGCACACCTCGGCCCGGTGATCTCGGTGCGATTTCGGCCGACATCGAGGTTGTAGGTGGTCAACCGTGTTGTTGCGATGTGCGTTGATTCTGGTCACTGCTCGGAGGTCTGCGGCGGTACATCTTGGTCGAGTTCGAGTGACAGCTGGGCGACTACATGTAGGACCGCGGCGATGGAGTCGTGTTGGGTGGCCAGTTCCGATTCGAGAACGTCGCGTTCGGCGGTCAGCTGTCCACACTGCTGGGCGAGCGTTGGGGGAGTCGCCGGGACGCAGAAGAGTCCACGGGGGGGCTGGCCCCGAGAGTGCGGGGAGTAGCCGCGTCCCGCTCGCCGGGCTGTAGGGGCAGATCATGCCGCCCGAGGTGGGTGAGGGCTCAGGCATCGGAACTGTCACCGGTGCCGGATGGTGTCAGGATGTGCCTGTCGGCATCCAGGATGCCCTGGAGGCACGCACTTGGGCGATGCTTCTCCCGCGCCGGCGCTTAAACAGAGCACGTAATGTTCCGGCGTTGAGATAGCCGACCTTCATTGCGATCGCATCCACGGTCAAAGTCGTTGTCCGCAAGAGCCTCGTGGCTCGATCGAGCCGGATTTCGTCGACGAAGTCTCGGGGCGACATTCCCAACTCGGCCTGTGTGGCACGTTGCAGGCTTCGTGTGGTGGTGCCTAGCTCGCGTGCTACGTCAGTCATGGAGAACTGATCCGCCAGCCGATCACGCGCCCAGCGTTCGAAGGCAGCGACCAAGGAGTCGCCACGGGCGATGATTTCTGGAACCACACACTCGCCCTGGGTGACCCGGTCGCCCACCATCATGTATCGCGCGACCAACTCAGCAAGAGTCGGACTGACCCCCGCAACGTAGGACAACGCGAGATCCAGGTGTGCCAGGGCCGCGCCAGCAGTGGTGGCACCTGATGTCCGGCAAAGGGTCAGATTTTCGTGGACTTCGACGTTCGGGTATCGCCGACGGAAGACTGGACCGAGAAACCAGCTCGTCGTTGCTCGGTACCCGTCGAGCACACCCGCCTCCGCGAGAAAGAACGTCCCGGTACAGGCGGCCGCGAGCTGCGAGCCCTTCTCTTGCATTGTGGAGATGCGGTCCAGGACGTGCGAGCTCGCTGGCGAGGAAACAAGTTCGATCAATTGCCGGGCATCGAAAATCTCGACAGCGGGCACGATCATCAGGTCGATCGTGTCTTCGATGGCGTCCAGCGGAATCGTCGGGACGAGGTGGCCGTGGCCGGTACGGACACTCGTGCCGAGTGACACCGTCCGCACGCGCCACGGCTCCGGGGGGGCTTCCAGCCCAGGCAACAACCCGTTAGCCGTGCTGAAGGTTTCCAGCACCGCGGTGAAACCGAAGTCTGCGACTCCGTCGACGACGAAGACTGCGACATCCATGTCGCAAAGGGTATCAAAGATGGCTGCTGCGACATCAGGGGTTGAGACGTACCTGCGCCCATATCCGTGACCTCACCGAGCGTCTCATCGACGCCGGGAATGGTGCGACGGGGATCCCGACCGCAGCCGGGTGATCTCGACCCTGCCGCAGTTCAGGGCGTCGTACAACGCGCCGTGCCCACGCCGATGCTCGGGAACCAGCGACAACCCGGCCAGCGACGCCACCGGCCCGTCAGCACACAACACCGCGTCGACCAGCTCCAACAACGCATCCGCCCGTCTGGTCAAGCAGAAAAAGAAGTTCTCACGAAACATCCTCAACTCTTCGAGCGCACGCTCGGAGCCAGGATCATGCACACCGAAAATCGAAGTCCTTGGTTTGAGATTCGTTCTGTTGCAAAAGAATCATCAGCCAAGGACTTCGCCCGACGTGAGACCGACCGCCTGACACGTCAACCGATGTTAAATCTCAAGCTAAAGAGAAAAGTCCACCTTGCGAGCCTATGCAGAGCATGCCTGCACAAGATGATCCCTTGTCCGTGGTTCAAAGGAAGGTCCCCTGGCCGATCGGGGGTACGTAAGGGCTAGCTCAGGGCTTCAAGAGCCCGTCGTCTGAAGTCATCGGGTGACCGTGCGGTTGTGACCAGGGAGTAACCACATCGCGCGGCAGATCGGGGCTTGGTGTCGACTCGACAGTGGCTTGGGACCAGCCCTTCCGACGCTGCATGTCGGCTAAAGGCTCGTCGCCATCGTTGCCCTCATGACCACTGATCCGCGGGACCGTGCCGATCCCGGGGTAAATGCCGTCCCATTCCGTGCTCCATGGGCGCGGACCTCGATGGGCGGCGAGTGCATCTCCTCGAATCGGCTGTGGTTGCGTGAGCGGCCCCATCAGGCCGCCGCCGGAGTCTGGGGTAGTTCTGGTGTCCCGCTCTGACGAATGGTGCGTAGCGTCCTGGCCGGCCTTCTCTGCAGTCTGGCTACTGCTATTGGTGGAAGGAGGCGCGACGGGGAGACCCGCGGCGGCGTGAGGCAGCGGTTCTGCTCGGTTCGATCCAAAGCTGGGTTGCGAGGCAGTGAAGGCCTGATTCTGCTGGTGCGCTCGTGCGGCTGTCCATGGTGTGCCGGGGGTCGGGTGCTTACCGACGTTTGGCCTGTCGGCGGGGTTGGGGTTTTCGGCGGATGAGGCATCGAGGTCGGCTGGTGGCGGGTCATCGGAGATGGTGGCGTGAGAGACATCGCTGCCGAGGAAAATTCCCACACCTCCACCCGCGTTGGCGTAGTCACGCAGGGTGTGTGGGCCGACCAGGATGACCTCGTCGCCTGTCTTCACGGTGGTATTCGTGCCGAGGTCGACCAGCAGAGAGTGTCGTTCAGGTTGTCCGACGACGGGGTATTTCCGTCCACCGATTTCGACCTCAAGTCCTCGGGGTGTCCCGAGAATGCTCACGTCGGCATAACCGGCTGGGACGGCAGCCAGCCGAGCCGGGGCTCCGTCGGTGTTGGATCCGAGGAACACATGGGCGACATCGCTGGTGACCTTCAATGGCCATTTCAGACCGGTGGTCTCGGCAAAATCGGAATCGTTGCCGTAGGCCCCGGTGCCGAGGCGCACCATGTTGGTGCTCAGCAGATATTCGACCGGGAGGTGCACCACGTGAGAGGCCCACAGGTGTCGGAGCTGAGGCTCGATACCGTTTTCCCGCAACAGCGTGTCGAGCTCTGTCCAACGCCCGAACGCGCGTTCCCATGTGCTGTGGCCATGGTCCGTATGAGCCATATGCCCTTCGACAACGATTAGTCCGTCGGCGACAAGGGAATGTAATGTCGGGATGATCCTCTCCAACTGTGGCAGGTCGAAGCCTTCACGGTTGAGACCAACATTGCTGAACAGATGCACCCGCACGGGCAATCCGGTGGTCATCGCCGCCTCGACCTGGGCTTCCAAGGTCGCCTCGGACGGTGTAGCTACCTGAACGTCGGCCCGGATCGCCGAAACGAAGGGCGATCGGGGGTTAGTACCCCATGCCAGGGCGGGCATTGTGTTGCCCTCGGCGCGTAGTTGGAGTAATTCCTCGATATGGACCGCGCCGACCATGTATGCCCCCGATCTCGCTGCCGCTTGCGCCATCAAATTTGCATTGTTGCCGTATCCGTCTGCTTTTGTCACGAGCAGGATTTTGGGCATAGGCGCTCCGGCGAGCTTGGGCAGCATCGTCTGCCGAAAGGCGTCGATATTTTGCCGCGGCGCGTCAATGTCAGTCGTTGCGCGGACCATCGTCAAGGTCGGCGTCACAGCAGTGCGTGGATAGATCGGTGGAGCCTGCAATCCGGACCCGTCGTGGAAAACCACGCGAGTTCGACCGTGTGGGGCGGTCAATAGCAGATCCACCGGGACGTTCAACTCGCTGGACCACTGCTCGTAGGTCATTTCGCCGTCGGTGCCAGGTCCTGCGATTAGGGCCATGTCGCCCTCTGCGATCTCGGCATCTGGCGGGGCCTCGACGGCCAGGAGGTCCATGTTGATCTCGACGATCGGTGGGCATTCGTGTCCGTTGATCATCAGTCGTAGATCCGCGGTCGACTCGTGACTACCAATAGTGTCGGGGGAGCCGTCCCCGTACCCGATTCCGGTCCAGATCACCCGCGTGTCCCGATCGAGCGGGAGACCGCCGTATCCGATCCCTTCCCCAGCGCACACGGTGCGCGTCGCGACTACGCGAGCCGACGAGGTGATCGCGCACTCCAGGTCCAGACCTGGCGCTCCGATTCCGTAGAGGGGGGCATCGACCAGCGCCAGGGTGCCCCCGCCCAATTCTTGCCGCCGAATCATGGCTGAACCTGCGATATAGTACCGCATTTGCTCTGGGTAGACGCCGATACTTCGGGACCTTTCCATCATTTCCCCGAATCTATATGCCTGAAGTTCGGTTAGAGGATGCCAGGGATCACTTCCATGGGACAGCACGGTGAACATCGAGTAGTAAATGATTCGGCCGTCCATTTGTAGATTTTCAAGTTTCTCCAGCAGTTTCGGCAGCTCGTCCAGAGTGAATCCCCCTGTATTTCCTCCCGTCTCCACTTGCACGAGAACCTTCAAAGGGGGTGCAGATTCTCTGCCAGGTGCCGCAGTATCACCGGCTTCGAGCAACCGAAGTTGATCGTACGATGAAAACCCTATGCCGATTCCCTTTTCTCGCGCCTGTTCGATAACGTCGCGGTTGGGTGCGAGACGGGTGGAGATGAAATCGGCAGATAGACCGGCGGCGACCGCTTGGAGCACGGTCGGGAACGTTCCGTGCAGAATTTTCACCCCGCCATGTATCATCGCTTGGGCCGACTCGATAGGGGCCAGTGTTTCCCAGAGGTCTCCTATCAGTCCCGCGGGCCTGCGCCGCGCGAGTTGGGATGCATTGGTTGTGATTGCTTGCGTCCGAATGCTCACGATCGAATTCATTTGGTTCAAGTTCTCGACAGCGAGGGCAGTGCGATTATCTGTCGATTCCCGTATCGAGGCATGGAATCGTTCGGCCACGACTGGTGAATAATCTCGAAGCTCGGCGATATGCGCCTCGAAATTGGGGTGCCCTGGCCGCAGTTCGTTGTGACTGGCGAGTGCCACCAACCTGCGACGTAATTCCTGCATTTCCTCGACCAAAGCGGCCGCGGTGGTGAGGTCCATTTTCCCGGTCAATAGCCGAATCCGCCTGTGCGTGGCAACACGTTCATCGTCGGGCGCTATCAATTTCCCCAACGCCGACGTGATGACCTCGGAAACCCTCGAAGGATTCAGCGACGATGCCAGCGCGATCTCGGCGTTGTCCCCGGATATCGTGACTTTGGCACCTACATTCGCTGGTAAAGGGCCCTGGTAGACCTCACGGCGGCCCCAGCTCTGGATCGCGGAATCCCTTCCCGCTTTCTCCCCTTCCATCACCTTCACGCGCGGTGACCACCAGGAGACCTGGACACGCTTCGCGCCGTTCGCACCGTGCAGCACGAAGTCGGGGCCGAGCAAGGTCACCTCACTGTCTTCGATCAGTGCGCGATCGTCGATGATGAGCTGGTGAAGCTCAGCCGATGTGCGATCGGACCGGTCAGCTTTGGGGCTTCCATCCTCGAGGTCGTACACAAACTTGGCGGATTGAAGGTTCCGTTGCTCTCGTGGGGAGGGCGTGTCGTCGAGGTTGAATCGAAACTGCCAGTGAACTGCTCGCTCGGCAGCCATCGGCGACAGGCCTGCCAAGGTCGTCATCCAGTCTTGGCCGATCGCTCTCCTGTCGAGGTCTGCGCACAGATCGGCGAAATCCCCACGGAGCAAGCCAAATTCAGTCGATGACGAATCCCCAGCTGCCTGATCCAGCTTGTGCACCAGTAAGCGCAACCGCGCGATGCGCCCGGCAACGTCGGAGCTGATCCATCTCGTGCTATCGCTCAGCAGCCCGCGTCGAACTGGGTCTGTGTCATGTACATGCCGGATCTGCTCCACCAGGTCGGCAGCCACGAGGGACACCTCGCGGGCCGGATTCAGGGGCGAAAGAAGTCCGACATATCTGTCTGGCCCGTTGTAGCCGGGAGGGCGGGGAAGCAAGGTGTAGACGGCAGGCCGGGCGATCGGAGTGGGGTGTAACCACAGGGTCACCTCGATCGGTTCGCCCTCAAGATCGGAAACCAGGAACTCGCCCACGTCACGGCCGGCAAAGGCTGCGCTGCCAGCGATTGCCTCTCTGTCGTTGTCGATCAGCTCGAGAAACTCGGCTACGTGAAGCATTTGCGAACGGTCTAGCGGCTGGCCGCGGACCAGTTCGACCCTTCGATGTCCCGAGAATCTGTCGCCCGGAGACGCTCGTATCGTCGTAATCGCCTTCTGTACGACTGGCGGTACGGTTTTGGCCCGCGCCGCGATCCAGCCGTCACGGACCGTACGGAGTTCGGCGATCAAGACGAGAAGGCGATCAGCAAGCGGGGAGCCGGGATCCCATTCCCGTACCAGTTTCCACCATGCCTCGGCGTGCGATCCGGTGAGGTCCAGACCGATGGTTTCGCGGGCGTTCTCGAGCGACTTGCGCAGATGAGCGCTCAGCGTGCCGGGTGCTTGATCCGATTTGGCTACCAAGTAGCGCAGTTCTGCCAGATGGGACATCAATTTGATCGACATCTGCGGTGTGTCGGTGCTGCCGGGCTTCGGCGGCGAGGTGTAGAGCTCGAGGGTGTAATACTGTGCTGTGGCCCTCACCCCTTCCAACGCGCGCGCGATTGCGCTTCCTGCATCCAGTCTCGACATCTCTTGAGACACGCTGAGGATATGCGTAGGCGGTGTGTTCGACCACTCGTCTCGTGTGATGTGCAGTTTTGGCTTGTTGGGGTCGCTGTGTGTTCGAATCTCGACCGTCTCCACTTGTAGGAGACCGTCAATTCGTACTGTCCGGTCGCCATCCCATCTCAGATGCGATCCGAGCAACGTTCGGTCGGAGCTGAGCAGGTCGGGCAAAGTCCACTGCGAGGCATCGCGGTGCGGTTCGGTCTCGCTCTCGCTGAGGACATGGAGAGTGTCTATTTCTGGCTCGGATGCTTGTGGAGTTACCGGTGATGGCCGTTCACGATGTTCAGTCGCGGGGTCGCTGGCCGGCGGCTCGGGCGCGCTGCCTCGGTGGTCGTGATTTCGACCGTCGAATCGCGTGATCGTCCCGATTCCCGGGTAGGTGCCGTCCCATTCGGTACTCCAGGGAGGTGGGCCAGGCTTCGTTGCGAGTCGATCGCCATAGTTCTGTTCTTCTGGCTCTTCCACGGTAGGCGGCAATTCCACAGGTGGCGAGCCCCTGCTGCTACCTTGATCACCGTCGGCCAAGTCACCTGAAGTTGGCGAATACGGGTGCAGCGGCGAGTTATCCTCGTTCGACTCGACTGCCAAAATTCCCTCAGTGGTTCTTTCCGCGTCGGCTGGGTGTCCCGAATCAAGCAGCGGATCCGAAGGCTCTGAGGCTGACAGGCTCGATGTTCCGGTCGGCGAGACCGGACACCCTTCGATTTCGCCCCTGTGATCAGGGTGGGTCGCCGTTACGAGACTGGTAGGTGTTTGCCGAGCACCACTTGAGTCGCCTAGGGGTGACCGGTAGAGGGGAGTGTGAAGTGGGGATAACGCGCTTGCGAGGTGGGCGCTCACCGGCTCGCCGGGCAACACCTCGTTGTTGCTGACACGTTCGGAGCGCTTCGTGGTTGCGGATCCGCTCTGGTCCGTGGCCGAGCGGGCAGAAGGATCGACGGGGCGCCCGTCGAGCCGCTGTGCCAACGCAGGGTGTTCCTGGATGTGCGAAGGGTGTTCAGGCTCCACATTCGATGCAGGGGAGGCGGATGTGTTCGGTAGCGCGGTCGCAGCGTGTACTGCTGAGATCCTGGTGGGTGCTGCGGGGGTTTGACGTGAAGGGTGCGGGCTGACCGCGGTTTGGTCGGCAGTGGATGTGTGTGGTGTGGCGGGGGCGGTGGTCAGGGCGAGGGGTTGTGTCGGGTGGGTGGAGGGGCGTTGACGCGGCGGCGATTTGGCAGTGGTCGGTGACGTGGTGGACAGGCCCAGGTCTGCCATGAGGTTGTCGTGGAGATCGCGCAGTGTCTGCACCGCTTGTTGCGGCGTGTAGGGTGCTGACCGGCCGGTGTTCCTGCCTTCGACCACTTCCCATGCCTGGGCGGCTTGTTCGGAATATGTCTGTAGTTCGGGTCGGTTCCGGTCGGGGTGGGCGAAGCGCATGATCCTGTAATAGATCTTCTTCGCTTCGGCTTTGGTTTCTTCCGAGATGACGGCGGGGATGTCGTCGGACGGATGGGCCGATGACGCGGCATCGCCGGCGGCGAAGGTCTGCGCACCTTCTGCCGTGGGGTGATCGTGGCGTCCGGCGAAGCCCAGCAGTGCTCCATTGAGCGCTCCGCCGAGCAATTGCGACCAGTCCCAATGGCGGGTCAGTGCGGCACCGGCACCGACCATGATGGCGCCTGAACCGAATCCCACGCCCAGCCGCCCCAGCGCCGAATATTGCAGCCCCGCTTTGAAATGGACGACCGTTCCGGTGACGAGGTGACCGACGAATGCTGACCCGGCACCTTGCAGGAAGTCCTTGGCGAGGTTCTTGGGCTCTACGCGGGTTCCGGACACAGCGTCGGCAGCGAGTGTGAACGCGGATTGTTCAGCGCCGATCCGCGCCGCCCCGACCACGCCGCGGCGCAGGAGCGAACCCAGAGATAGCTCCAAGCCCGTCATTTCGTGAATCGTCGCCGCGGCGGCGGCGTCGAACGCGGCCTTTTCCGCGATGACCGAGGGCAACGTCTCCTCGATTGCCGCCGCGCCGGCGACCGGATTCCCCACGCCCGCCAGAACGGTCCACTCCACCCGCAACGCCATCATGATCATCGCCAATTGGGAAGCCAGGGACTCCTCAGCGAATTCGAGTGTCGCACCGCCGATCTTGGGCGCGGCCTCAGCGACCGAGGCCGAAGCGACGGTTACCGAGTCCAGAAGTTGCGAGAGAGGCTGTTGCGCGGCACCCTGCAAGGCTTGCTGCGTGAGCGTCCACTCGCGTTGGGCGGCGGCGGTGAACTGCACGAGGTGAGTGCCGAGCTTGTCGACGACGGCACCGACCTCGCTCAACGCCCCCGGTCTCTGCTCCGGCAACCGGCCCGCCAGCAGCACCTCCTGCAGTGGAGTCGGAACCGAACCCACCAACTCCACGAGATGGTCATCGTTGAACACGAAACAGAAAACCCTTGCCCATCAACCAGACCGACGAACAGCTGACACGACGATCTGATGCAACGCTTTCGCAGCATCACTCTCGCTCTCACCGTTACGCACCACCGCCAGGAACCCCTCCTCCAACACAGCCACGACATCGAGACTGCCCTCGCCGACCACCGAGGCCTGACTGATCAGCCATCTCCGATACCCCCGCGCGACCCGGGCGATCGTGTCGTAACGTTCGCGGATATTCAGAGAGTTGAGGTACAGCCCGATCAGTGTGCGGTGGACTGTTTCCAACGCCTGTCCGCCGCCTGCGTCGATCAACGCCCGGCCGGAACGGCGCACGGCCGCGGCAAAAGTGGTGCCGGGCATCGGCGGAGCTGTCGCGGGAGGCGGAGGGCACTGTTTACAAGCCCTATTTCGCCAAGAGTGTCTGGCTTCGTCAACTCGACCAAACGTGTTGCTGCAGGGCCGATCTGCACCGGGCGGAGTCCGATTTCCGGGTAGGCCGGCAGAATTGCGTAGATAGCGGCCGCAAATTCCCTAGCGGCGGCCAGATCGAGGTCGGGGGTGTCGAAGCCGCTCACTTGCAGGCCGTGCCTATCGGCCAGCTCCCGTCCGAGTCGAGACAGATCCGAGCTTGACTTGGTTTTGGTCTGCTCCTTTGTCGCCTTCTTCGTCCGGTTGCGAGGTTGATTTGGAGTCCGGTGTGGTGCCTGGGTTTCGGCCTCCCGCGGTTGCATCGGCGGTGATTGTCGCGGCGAGGGCGCTTGTGGGCCAAGGACATTCGGGCCAGACCATGGTGAGGCTGGTTGCCGGGTCGAACGTGAAATACTGTCGGCGGATCGTCGGGTGGGGTTTTCTCGCGCGGTCGATCTACGGCGTTGAGGGGTAATTGGGCGGGCGTAGCCGGCGGCGACGTGCTGGGCTGGGTGGGAGAACCTCTCCATGGACGGGGCGCGGGTTGGCGCGGTTGAGCCGGGCTATCGGCTGGAGGGTTGCTCGATGTCGGCGCGGATTGACCGAGCTCGTTGTTCGGAGTGGGCGTCTGTCCGAGTCCGTCTTGGTTTCCAAGGTCCTTTGCCAGGGGGGCTTGTGAATGTAGGGCCTGGGACTGATCCAAGCCTGTTGGGTGTATGTGTACCTGGAATCGACTCGACTCGGCCAGGGAAATGTGAGGCGGCAGTCGATCCTGTGTGCGTTGGCACGGATTGTGGCATTGGACCCGACAGCAAGGGTGACGCCTCGGTTGTGACAACAGGATCTGGACCGAGGAGGTCGGGTGCGTTCGCGATCGTTTTGCCGCCGACGAGATCGGCTGTCTCGTATTGGTCTGCCATCGCACCCAGATGATCGGCAAATTGAAGCAGAGCCTGGGCGGCCTGGTTGCAGACCGAGAAGCTCTCGTCGATCTGGGGGAGTACGGCTATCTCGAATTGCTGGCCGGCCGCGTCGCCACCCCGGTCGACGTACAGAAACGGACTCGTCATCACCCTTCCCCCGCCTCGTCGTATGTACTGAACCGCGATGTAGTCAACGACGACCTGGCCGACGCCGCCACTGTGCGCGGGAATCTGCAACCCATCGACTCAGTGCGTGCATCTCAGGGATCGACCTTCGACCGATGGGGGATCTGAACCGTGGTCAGGCAAGCCCATGCCGTCCTAGCCACATTGATGCCATGCTCAGGTGAAGCGCGCCACAGGCGTTCCTTTCGCCCTGATCGATTCGCAATCATGATTGCATCCAGCGGATCTGACGGTCCACTGCCATGGATGACCATCGTGTAGCAACTGAACCTGTGAACAACCATGCCCTATGGGACGTCTTTCCTGTCACCGATGCTGGGAACAGGGTCGGCGGCTCGTCGTGGCCTCTACGGGTCTGTCCAGATAACGGTGTAACTCGGGTTGATTGGGGTATCTCCGCCCGGCGGTGAGTCGGCCTTCGAAGGTGATGTCGAAGGCGTTCAACGCTGCTTTCCAGCGGGTGGTCCAGCGTTTCTGGCCTTCGCCGATGGGATCCAGTGCCATGACCGCGAGGTAGACGCATTTCAGGGCGGCTTGCTCGTTGGGAAATGACCGCGAGCGCGGACCGCGCGACGGATACGCGCGTTGACCGAATCGATCGCGTTTGTGGAGCAGACGACGCGGCGGATCTCGGTGTCGAAGGTCAGGAACGGGGTGAACTCGGCCCACGAGTTCTCCCAACGCCGCACGATCGCAGGATATTTCGCCCCCAGACCTCAGCGAACTCATAGAACCGTTCCAACGCCGCGGCCTCGGTCGCTGCGGTGTAGACCGGTTTCAGGGCTTTGGCGATCGCGGCCCAATCCTGGCGCCCGGCGTAGGAGAACGACGCCCGCAGCACGTGGACGATGCAGGTCTGGACCACCGCGGCCGGCCAGGTCTGCTCGATCGCCTCGGGCAAACCCAGGCCGTCCAGCTCGACCGCCTATGCCTGAAGTGCATCGAGGGAATGTCCGCGACGGCGGCAACGACACTCGCCACAGAGGTAGTGCCCCGCCAGGGAGCTGACCCTCGACCGCGACTTCATGTTTATGGCCTGCATAATTCTACTTTTGAGCTAGCCGGGTATCATAAACGAAGTGGAACAGCGAACCTACCATCAATACTGCGCGACTGCGCGAACCCTCGACGTCGTCGGCGAGCGCTGGACCTTGCTCCTGGTGCGCGAACTACTTACCGGCCCGAAAAGGTTCGGTGATCTGCAGCGCAACTTGCGCGGCCTCGGAACAGGACTGCTGGCCGCCCGGCTCAAACACCTCGAGCAGCAGGGCATTGTTCGCAAGACCGTCTTGCCACCGCCGGCCCGAACCGCAGCGTATGTTCTGACAGCGGCTGGCGACGAACTAGTACCAGTCGTGCTCAGCCTCGCGCAATGGGGCATGCGCTGGGCAATGGCCGACCCTCGCGATGACGAGACGTTCGAGCCGGGCTGGGCGGTGCTTGGCCTCAAGGCTCGCTTCGACCGGGGGGCCGCGACCGGCATACAGGCAGTGTGTGAATTCCGCATCGGCGACGAGGTCTTCCACGCCCGTATCCACGACTGCACCATCGAAACCAACTACGGCCCCGCGCAGCAGCCGGACTTCGTTCTGACGACGGACTACCGGACTTTTCGTGACATCGCCGCCAGCCGAACAACACTTACCCAAGCAGTTGCTACTCAGCAGGCCGCGATAGAAGGTGACGGGACCTTGCTGCGACAGCTTTCGAGCTTGTTCCCGCCAGTCGAGCCGCAGCCTCGGCTACCTCGGCTACCCCGCTGACGTGGCCCGATCACGTTGAACGCAAGGTGCTGACCCCAGATCGGATCCGAGCACTGCACGTCGTCGAACCGATAACTTTCAATACACGTTGCAGCAACTTCAATTATAGGTAGCATAGTTCTTATGACTATGACTGATGCCGAAGGCACGACAGATCCGGATGATATCGCGTCGTTCGTGGAGAGCTGGACCACCATGTGGCGCGACCACGACGGCGAGCGATGGCCGAGCCTGTTGCACGAAGGTGCGGTGCTGCGCAATCCTCTTGGCGAGTTGTCACGCAGCGACCTGCCCGGATACATGGCGGGCCTGGTGGCCGGCATCGCCGACCACCGAATCAGCCCTGTCAGCTGGGCAGCCACCAGTGATGGCGTTTTCATCGAGTGGCTGATGACCGGGCGGCGGGGCGAATCCGCGTTCGAGATCCGCGGTGTGGACCAGTTCCGCGTCAGTGATGGCCGCGCCCTCGAGGGCACGGCCTACTTCGATCCGACCCCTCTGCTCGCCGCCGGTTCGCCCGACGCCACCACGCCCAAGTTCGACATTCAAGCCTTTTCTCGCGATTACGACCAGGCATGGCAAGCGAAAGACCCTGATGCGATCAGTGCGATGCACGCCGAGAGCGGTACATACGTGCTGCACGTCGCCGGCCTCCCCGCGATTCAGGGACGCGAGGCAATGCGGGTCGCCTTTGCTTCCTCGCTCGCCAATTGGCGCGAGTTGAGGTTCTCCTTCGATAAGGCCCACTACGGAGACTCGTTCTACAGCTGGCAAGCGACCATGCACGGAATTCTCGCCCAGCCACTCGAACTGGGAGCGGTCACGATTCCAGCCAACGGAAAGCCCTTGGCGCTCAGCGGCATCGATGTGATCACCCTGGACGAGAACGGACTCATCGCCTCGAAGGAAAGCTATTTCGACGTTGTCGCAGCCGCCAATCAGGCAAGCAGACCGTGATGCGAGCCTATCGCCTCGAGCGGTCCGGCGCCGGCATCCACGGTCTGGTTCTCACTAGAGAGCGCGTTCCATCTCCTGGGCCAGGCGAGGTCGTGGTCCGGGTACGGGCGACCTCGCTGAGCTATCGCGAGCGGATGGTCTTACGTGGCGACTATGTCCTGCCGGTAACACCGGGCATAGTTCCGCTATCCGATGGCGCGGGCGAAGTCATCGGTCTCGGTCCAGGGGCGAATCGGTTCCGAGTGGGCGACCGTGTTGCCGCGAACATCTTTCCGTTCTGGCACGACGGACCCCTCCGATTGGACATCGCCTCCCAGCTGGGTTCTACGCTCGACGGCCTTCTTCGTGACTACGCCGTACTGCCCGAAGGCGCACTGGTCCGAATTCCGGAGCACCTGACCTTTGTCGAGGCAGCGACGCTGCCGTGCGCCGGCGTCACCGCATGGAACGCCGTCACCGGCGGGCGTTCACTCGCCCCAGGCGACACTCTGCTGACCCTGGGTTCCGGCGGGGTATCGCTGTTCGCGATCGCGTTCGCAAAGCAGCTCGGCGCGCGCGTGATCGCGACCACCGGTGACCGAAAGAAGGAAGGACCTCTGCGTGACCTGGGAGCTGACGAGGTCATCAACTATCGATCAGAGTCTCGGTGGCTCGATGCGGTACGCAAACTCACCTCCGGGCGCGGCGTCGATCTCGTCGTCGACGTGGCCGGGCAACTGAACGAATCGCTGCAGACCGTCGCGATGGGCGGGGAGGTCGCCTTCGTCGGTTTTCTCGCTGAGGAGTCCATCGACCCCGTCGACGTGAAAACCCTGTTCTACTCGTCTGCCACAGTGCGGGTCGTTGCGACGGGAAACCGTGCACAGTTCGAGGCTATGAATAGCGCCATCGCACAAGGGGTTCTGCGGCCAGTGGTCGCGCAGACCTTCTCCTTCGACCAGGCCGTGGAAGCCTTCAGTTATTACGAAGCTGAGGCCCCTTTCGGCAAGGTGGCGATAACCAACGATGCCGACATCGACATCGACTCTGACCGTCCGTAAGAACGGACCGATCAGCTCGATCCCCACGCCCGGGACCACGGCCCTACAGCACCGTCTCATACACCAGCGGGTGAGCCGAATGCGGATGGGAGGGTGGGCAGGTGCTGGCGCGGGGTCGCCGATCCACCTTGTGCCATCCCAATACCGTAGGAAACCCGCGCCGTGCGGGTCGGGATACCAGCGGTGAACTGCATCGCCGGTGACCGAACCTATGCCAGGCGCGCAACTGTGCATCGTCATCGTCGGTGCGGCGGATGGCTCAGTTGACGGTGAGGACCAGCTTGCCGACAGTGCGCCCGGACTCGCCGAGAGCGTGGGCCTTAGCTGGCGAAGCTGATGCAGGTGTCGGAATCGTATGTGCGGCAAGTGACTCACGATTTCAACGAGAAGGGGTTCGACGCCCTGGACCCAAAATGGAACGGGGGCAGGCCGGCGAAGACCGATCAGGCGATGCGTGATCGGATCTGTCAGATCGCCCGGTGCTGCCCCCGGAATCTAGGGTGGCCGTTTTCGGTGTGGAGCTTGTCGAAGCTCGCGGATGTGTTGCGCACCAACCAGATCGCCGATCTGAGCAGGGAGACTCTGCGTCAGATCTTGAAAGCCGGTGGGGTGTCGTGGCAGGCGACGAAGACATGGAAAGCCAGCAACGACCCCGAATTCACGACCAAGATGGCGCGGGTGCTCGATCTCTATGACCACCCACCCGCTGACGGGCGGGTGGTGTGCGTGGACGAGTTCGGGCCGTTGAACCTGCAGCCCCGCGCTGGTCGCGGCTGGTTTCCCCGCCGCCCTCCAGCACGGTTGCGCGCGACTTACCATCGAACCCAGGGCGTTCGGCACATGTTCGGCGCGCTGGATCTGGCCACCGGCGGGCTCTACTACCGGATCCGCGACCGCAAACGCTGGACCGAATTCCTGGCCTTTCTCAAGTCCCTGCGAGCCCGGCGGCCGCGCGAGAAGTTGTATCTGATCTGCGACAACTACTCCGTCCACAAGCGCCGCGAAGTCCGAGAATGGTGCGCCCACAACGACATCGAACTCGCGTTCCTGCCAACCTATTCGTCCTGGTTGAACAGGATCGAGTGCGAGTTCGCCGCGCTGCGGTACTTCGCGCTCAACGGCACCGACCACCGCAGTCACGGCGAGCAGGACGACGCGATCGGCACCTACATCCGCTGGCGCAACCAGCACGCCGAACCCATCCGCGGCTTCGCCGTCAACTCCAAGATTCGGCACCCCGATTACCTACCGAACGTTGCCTGACAAGGCACTAGCCAATGGATCGGGGTGGCCGATCGTGTGATCCGGCGACGCTTGCCGCGTACGCACGCGCGGCGGACCGTAGCGCCGCCACCAGCGGGGTAGCCGGTACGCGGGCGACGAGGGCGGTGGGAATAGTAATTGCGGGATCCGTTGGCCGAAAAGCGATTCGGCGAGTGGGGATGCGCGTGGCCACGTCGGCATAGAGCAACGTCCAGCAACGCCCGGTGGCGATCGGCCCGGCCAGCAGGTCCTGCAGGTTCGTGAATGGCGGGCCAGGTTTCGTCCCGAAACCCGCGTCGGCACACGCCTTTCGAATCAGCTCGGCAACACCGGCAGCGGTATCGGCTGGGGCGAGGGCGGCCGGGAGGTCCGCGAGGTCGGCAAGCTCGACCACGGGGTGGGCCGCCGCGGGGTGGGTGGCGGGTAGGGCGACGACCAGTTCGGCGTCCCATAGCTCGAGCACCGACAATCCGGCGGTATCACCTGGGGCACGGATGAACGCGGCGTCCAGATCTCCGGCCCGTAGCGCCGCCAGCTTGGCGGCGCTGTGCGCTGCGACAAGGTCGATCCGGATGTCTGGTCGCCGATCGGTCACGAGTGCGAGGATGGCCTCCAGGTGCTCACCGAGCCCCTCACTGGTACCAATGCGTAGCACGTTGTGCCCCTCGGCGAGCAGCGTCGTCGCGACGTCGCGTGCCGCAGTCGTAGCCGCGATGACGGCCTGGGCGTAGGGCAGAAACGCTTCGCCTGCGGGGGTGAGGCGCACCTGTCGGTGGCTGCGGTCGAACACGGTGAAACCGAGTTCGCGTTCCAGCCTTCTGATCTGCTGGCTGACTGCGGACTGCACGATATGGAGCCGATCAGCAGCCCGCGCGAACCCGCCTTCGTCGACGATCGCGACGAGGTATTCCAGCTGTCGTAACTCCACAACAACCCTCCGACCTATCACGACCGATGATAGGTCGGTTCGGTGTTTGGGGCTGGGACCGCCACGTTGGTCGACATAGCGTTGTGGCGTACCTGGTCCGTTGTAGCCGGGTCGATCTGATTTCCGAGAAGGAGGATTTGGTGATGTGGGGTTTGGCGATCGATCCGAATGCAGTCTGGCGGCTGGCGCGCCAGGAGTTCGAGCCGCCGACGCCAACAGCGGAGCAGGCGGTTATCGCGGTCGCGACCTCCAGTATCAATCGCGGGGAACTGAGCCTGCTGAAGGTACGGTCCGCTGGCTGGCGTCCGGGGCAGGACGTCGCAGGCGTCGTGGTCGAGCCCGCCCCGGACGGATCCGGGCCGATAGCAGGTGCCCGGGTGGTCGGCCTGGCCGAGCAGGGTGCGTGGTCACAGCAGGTGGCGGTGCACACCGGCCGACTGGTCGAGCTGCCCGCCGAGGTATCGGTGGACCAGGCCGCTGCGCTGCCGCTGGCCGGGTTGACCGCGTTGCGGACACTCAGGCTCGGTGGTGAGTTGCTTGACCGTCGGGTACTGATCACGGGTGCGGGCGGCGGAGTAGGCAACCTGCAAGTGCAGCTTGCCGTAGCTGGAGGAGCAGACGTGACCGCAGTATCGACCCGGGCTGACACGACGGCCCTACTGAGCGAACTGGGAGCTGCACATGTGGTTGCCTCGGTCGACGAAGCCGAAGGGTTATTCGATCTGATTGCCGAATCGGTGGGCGGCGACAGCCTCGCGGGCGCTGTTCGAGCGATCGCCCCTGGTGGCACGATCGTCATGCTCGGCGCCAGTTCGGCCGAACCGACACCGCTGAGCATCTACGACTTCATCGGCGGCCATGAGAACGCCCGAATCCAGACCTATTTCAGCTATTCCACGCCCGGAGATATCGCGGCTGATCTCCGGTACCTGGTCGACCTCGTGGCCACCGGCACGCTGGTACCGACAATCGGCCGAATCGACGACTGGGCAAACATCGAGCAGGCGCTGGCTGCCCTGTCCGACCGGACCACCACCGGGAAAGTGGTGCTACGCATCACTCGGTGACCTACCGTCGGGAGCGAACTATGAGAATCAGTGACTGCGTGGAGCGCGCAACACAGATCAACGCGGACGGGCCTGCGACCGTCTTCGGCGAGCGCATAAGCACCTGGGCGCAGATCAACGACCGCGTCGCACGTCTGGCTGCAGGACTAGTCCAGCTCGGTGCCATGCCGGGGACACGGGTCGCCATGCTCGCATTCAACAGCGACCGCTATCTGGAGTTCATCTTGGCAGTCAGCTGGTTCGCCGGCCTGTTCGTCCCGATCAACACCCGCCTCGCTGTGCCGGAGATCCGGTTCTGGCTCGAGGATTCCGGCTCGGAGGTCGTCATTGTCGACGACAGCTTTGTCGAGCCGGCGCTCGCGCTGCGCAAAAAGGGAATCGCCGTGACACATTGGCTCTACGCGGGCGAGGGGACCACTCCGGACGGGTTCGTCGACTTCGAGGAACTGATCGCGGGCAGCGTCCCAGTCGGCCCGCAACGTGGCGATGCTCGTGCGGCAGCCGGAATCTTCTACACCGGCGGCACGACGGGGCGTTCGAAAGGTGTCGTGCACAGCCATGCCAGCCTGTTGGCAAGCGCCATGCACTTGCTGGCCCACCTGCGCTGGGACCGCATGACGAACTACCTGCACGCCGCACCGATGTTTCACCTCGCCGACGGCGCTGGAACTTTCGCCACGCTTCTCACCGCAGGCTGTCACACTATGATTCCCCGCTTCGGCGCAGCGACGATGGCGGAGGCCATCGAGGAATATCGCGTCACCACCAGCGTCGTAGTCCCCACGATGCTGAAACTGCTCGTAGAAGAACCGACAACCCGTGATCGCGACCTGTCGTCGTTGACGTCACTGGTGTACGGCGGCAGTCCGATCCCGATGTCGGTGCAGCGCACCGCAGCCGAGGTGATTGGTCAGGTCGAGCTGTATCAGCTGTACGGACAGACCGAAGCCGCCCCGATGCTCACAATCCTCGGGCCGGAATATCACGTGATCGACGGTCCACGCGCGAAATACAACCGATCGGCCGGGCGGGCAGCGATCGGCTGCCAGGTGGCGATAGTCGGGCCGGACGGCCAGGCGTTGGGGCCCGGCCACGAAGGTGAGATCTGCGGACGCGGTGACAATGTCATGCTCGGCTACTGGAATCAACCGGAGCTCACCGAACAGACGCTGCGGGCGGGATGGCTGCACACTGGCGACATCGGCTACCTGAACGGCGACGGCTTCCTTTTCGTCGTTGACCGAGCCAAGGACATGATCGTCAGCGGCGGCGAAAACGTCTACAGCACCGAGGTTGAAAACGCCATCCACGGGCACCCTGCGGTCGCCGAATGCGCCGTCATCGGCATCCCCAGCCGACAGTGGGGCGAGCAGGTGCACGCCGTGGTGCGGCTGCGCGAAGGCCGCGAGCTGACCGAGGAAGAACTGCTGAACCACTGTCGGGGTCTGATCGCGAGTTACAAGGTTCCCCGATCCGTGCGTTTTCACGACGAACCGCTGCCCACCAGCGCCGCAGGCAAACTGCTCAAATCCGTTCTGCGTGAACCATATTGGGCCAGTCACACCGAGCGTGTGCACTAGTCTCCGAAGCGCCGACGAGACGAGAACCTGGATGACCACCACCGAACAGAACCTGCGCACCGCCCGCGCCTGGCTGCTGGACGCATTCAACAATCATCGTGTCGAGGCAGTTCCCGACTACATCTCTGAGCACTACATCAATGTCGGGACCACCGCTCTGACCGGCCACGAGGCCGGGCGCGCCGTGATCGCCCAAGCGGATATGTGGGCTCCGGACCGGCACATCGACATCCGATACCTCACGGCAACCGACGACGTCGTGATGGTGCTGTTCACGCTGTCGGGAACACACAGCGGCACGTTCCAAGATATTCCCGCCACCGGTCGACGGTTCTCGGTGTGGATGTCGGACGTGTTCCGATTTGATGATGCGGGAAAAATGATCGAGGGCTGGGTGATCGGCAAGGGCGATCTACGTGCCGCGCTTGCCGATCAGTCGCATTGATCCAACAGGGCCGAGGTAGCCATGATGAGACCCTCCATCACCACGACAAAACTGGCGGCTGTATATGTACGCAATGTCCGCGCCGGGTGCTCTTGTCGCCCGCTTCCATACCCCCGACCACGACGGCATCCGGGCATGAACCGCCGCGACGATCCCTGCGCTGCGGCCGCGCGCCTGCCCCGCGGCGTCACCGGTTTCTGGACAGCCGGACAGGCTGCCCCGCCGGACATAGACCAACGCGAATTCCGCGGCGTCTGCGACAGAGCCGCCCGGCTGACCGGCGGCAGAGCCGCCGGTCAGCCGTCTGTCGGCCCGGCCCGGAGCTTCGTAGCGGTATCGATCGTCTACCCGGATCGCGCGCGGACCGTTCTTTGTAACTTGCACTGGCCGTTCATCGCGATAGCCGAACCGACGAGCCCCGACGACGAGGCCACCTTCGTCTTTATGGATGACCCTCACCTCGCCGCGACGATCAGCCGGATCTCCCGCTACCGCGCGTTGACCCGGGCCGAGTTAGCGACGCCGTTGGCCAAGTGCGACCTCTCGGAGCTGGACGACGCGGAACTCGCGCAGGTTCGCTACTGGAAGCCCGAAACAGTTGGCGACACCCTGTTCAACTGTTGGGATTGAACAGGGTGTCGCCAACCAGAAATGAACCGCCACAACAGAACTAACCGACGCTCGGCTTGGTAGCCGCCGATTCGGCCATTGTCCTTAGTTGCGGGTGAGGGCGATTTTGCCTCGGACGTGACGGGTTTCGATGTCGCGGTGGGCGTCGGCGGCGCGGTCGAAGGGGTAGGTCTGTTGGATGTAGGAGCGGAGTCTGCCTCCAGGTAGAGGTCGATCAGGCTGCTGAACCGGTCGGTGGACCGCGCCGTGCCGCGGCCCAGCGCGAGCCCCGGCCCGTGTTCGCGTAGACGGGAAGCGTTTCATCGCCAAACGGAATCTGAAACCGGGATGCCATCGGGCCAGCGCCGGGATGCCTCCTTCCCCTGACATATTCGTCACAATGACGAATATGGGCTAGCTTTAAAAAAGTCTTGTGCGGCGGTGATGGCATTATTCGCGCCGGAATAAATAAAAGGCATCCAATTCCCAAGGTTGGGAAGCTGATCTCGGGTTCAGGTGCGCGTCGCGGTGGCGGCCGCCAGGCGGTGTGCTGCCTCGGGGTCGTGGGCGGGCAGGATCACGAGGCCGGGGTTGGTTTCCCGGAGCTGGTGAATTTTGTCGGTTGCGTCCTTCATCTGGTGCTTGTCCCCCATTCCCGGCAGGTGTTTCTCGTCGAAGAGGTGGACATCGTAGGTGAGATCGCCGACCATGAGCAGCGGCACGAGGCCTGGTTGGCGTACAAGTAGCGACATCGACCCCGGAGTGTGCCCCGGGGTGGGTAGCAGAGTGAGGGTTCCGTCGCCGAACAGGTCATGGGCCTCGGTGAACGGTGCCAGGGACGGATCCGTGGTGGGTTCGAAGGTGATCCGGTTCCAACGCAGGTCGGGAAGATCGACGTGGTTGGGCATGAGCCCGATCATCTGCGCCTTTTTGCCTACCAGTGCATCCCATTCGTCTTGGCTGACCACCAGGTTGGCGCGTCGAAGCTGAGGAACTCCGCCGGCGTGGTCGGGGTGGAGGTGGGACAAGATCGCCGTGTGTACCTGCGCGATGTCGTACCCGAGGAGGCCCAACTGGTCTGACAGGGTGTCCTGTGGTCCGATGTCGAAGTGTCCGAACCGACGGTAGATAAAGCCGGTAAATCCGCCGGGGTAGTAGTCGGGGTCGGTGACCGCGGCGCGGTCCTCTCCGGTATCGAACAGGATCAGTCCCTGGTCGTGTTCGATGACGTAGACGTTGATCGGCAGCGGGTCGGTCCAGCGGCGAGATGTCAGCAGCCACCACATCTGGGGGGTGCCGCCGGATCGCACGTGCTGCGGGTGGATCACCACGGTTCCGGTACTAAGTACAGAAACTCGTTTGATCGGGTTGGTTGTCATGGTTCTCCCTTGTATTGTTCTGCGCGCCATGGGTGACGCGCGTCTTGCCTACTCCTCTCGAGTTGAGGGGAGGAAGTCATTTGGTGGCGTTCGCCGGTGGACGCTTTGGCGTGATGTCCATCTGGGCGGTAGGTCGGTTGGGTCGGCGGGGCGCGATGAAGATCGCCGCGATCCCGGCCGCCAGGCAGAGGCCTGCGCTGACCTCCAGCACGCGTTGCATGCTCCGAGGGAAATCTGTGTATCCCCCGACGCTGGTGAAGACCGCGGTCAGAACGGCGACTCCGACGGCACCTCCGGTCTGCCGCATCATCGAGTAGATGCCTCCTGCCATGCCAGCTGCCTGCGGTGGCACTGCCCCCGTGACCGCAGCTTGCACAGCTGGTAGCGCGAGGGAGACGCCGAAGCCTGCGACGATCATGGGGACAACCATCCCCCCGTACCCGTGCACGGTGGCTTCGTGGCTCATCCAGAACATCCCCACGGCCTCAACGCTCAGACCGATCACGGCGAAAGGACGCTCGCCGACCCGGTCGATGAAGCGTCCCGCGATCGGCGCGACGACGAATAGCGATCCAGTCCACGGCAACAGTTGAAGACCGGCTTTGAGCGGGTCTGAGCCGTAGGCAGCGTGCATGTACTGTGCGGCGAAAAAGACCGTCGCGAACATCGATGCGGTGAGCAGGAACCCGGCGGCGTTTCCGGCGGAGAAGCTCGAGTTGGCGAACAGGCGCAGCGGCACCATCGGATGCTCCGCGTTCGCCTGCCAGCCAATGAAAGCAACCAGCAGTAGTCCGCCGACGGCCAGGGTCGTGACGACCTCGGTGCTAGCCCAGCCGACGGTGCCGCCCCGTACGACACCCCAGACGATCCCGACCACTGCAAAGGTGATCAGCAGCGTTCCGAGGATATCGAGTGGTCGCCGGGTGCCGCGGCTCTCGGCGACCTTCAGCGCGGTGAGCGCCATGACAACCAGGCCGATGGGTACGTTGATCCAGAAGATTCCTCGCCAAGCGAAGCCTTGGGTGACTGCTCCTCCGACGATCGGCCCGGCGAATACCCCCAAGCCTGTGATCCCGGCGAAGATCCCTGTCGCCCAGCCGCGTCGCTCCGGCGGGAAGCCGGCGACCAGTAGCCCCATCGCCATCGGCATGATGAATGCCGCCCCGATGCCCTGCGCTGTACGTGCCGCGATCAAGGCTCCGATCGTGGGGGCGACCGCGCACACCGCCGATGCGACCGTGAACACGAAAAGTCCGGTCATGAACACGCGCCTGCGACCCCATCGATCTCCGAGGACCGAGGCGACCATCAGCATCATCGCGACGCTGAGGGTGTATGCGTTCGCTGTCCACTGGAGTTGATCAATCGAGGCGTGCAGCTCGCGGCGAATAGTCGCGAACGCGGAGGCGACCACCAGTGCGTCGAGCGTAACCATCAACGCCCCAAGCGAAGTCAGTGTCAACAGCCACTTCTCGCCGGTTGCCGATGTTGTCGGCGACCGGTCATCGGTCGCGGCGGTGAGCTGGTCCTGCGGCGTGGCTGCCATTGGGCTTCCTCTCCAACTGGTGGTTGAGCGTTCACCAATTGAGACGACGGCGCGTCTCCGAATTCGTCGGCGAGTGTTCACACCAAGCGTGGCGACAGCAACACCAGGATCACCGGATCATGGCCCGCACCACCGATGCCAGCCAGCACCAACATGACCGCAACGATCAACCACATGATTCGCCAACGGAGGTCCTACAGGTCCGGTCTTAGTGTGACGGTCCTGGTATCCATGGCCCCTTCTCGATACGCACGTTCACCCGTCAGATTGCGCTGCACCCAACGTCATTACCGCATCGCTCGACGCACCAAACTCGGCATGAGCGCGCACTTGAGTTGACTAAAGCCAGACCTCGAACAGCGTTTGAAGCGGCGGGCCGTCAGCGACCGCCGCTTCAGGGATCCTAAAACGGCGATCGCCGATTGATGCGCCGCGCTACAGGCATATCGGCGGAAATCTGCAGTTCACGGCGGGTCCGCGTTTGTGTAGATGTTGTACGTGCCACCCCGAGGGCGTGAACTTGCGATATGTCCAAAATGGCAGGATTCTATCGGATATTGGCAGTTGTGCCATTTACCGCATGGTCGTGTGGCGGCAAGCTGGGGCATGTGAGCAGCAATGATATCCCCGCCACGATGCGGGGCATCGGCCAAGACGTCCTGGGCGGGCCGGAGGTCCTGCACCAGATCGAGCTGCCGGTACCGCGCCCCGGTCCCGGCGAGATCTTGGTCCGTGTCCGCGCAACCGGGCTGAACGCAACCGACTGGCGACACCGCGCACTACCGGACCTGTTTCTGTCCGCGCCTCCGTTCGTGCTCGGTTGGGACGTCTCCGGCGAGGTGGCGGCCATCGGGACCGGCGTCACAATTGTGAAGCCGGGGGACGAGGTGTTCGGCATGCTGCCCTACCCACATGGGCACGGTGCGGCCGCCCAGTACGTTACCGGCCCCACACGGGCCTTCGTGCGCAAGCCGTCCAACCTCGACCATGTCCAGGCCGCCGCGATTCCCTTGGCCGGACTGACCGCGTGGCAAGCGTTGGTAGACACCGCGAATATCCAAGCAGGACAGCGCGTCTTAATCCACGCCGCAGCCGGAGGCGTCGGGCACTTCGCGGTGCAGATCGCCAAAGCTAGAGGCGCCTATGTCATCGGCACCGCGAGCGCGGCCAACCATGAATTTCTTCACGGTCTCGGCGTCGACGAAGCGATCGACTATCGGACAACCGATTTTGCCGAGACAGTGCGTGATATAGACGTGGTTCTCGATTCGTTGACGCCCGAGAACGCGATCCGTTCGTTACAAACCCTGCGTCCGGGCGGATTGGTCATCACTCTGCGCGGATTCGGAGCCGAACGCTTGCGTGAGCAGGCCAGCAGAGTCGATGCACGCGCCGAGATCTTACTGGTGGAGGCGGATCACGCGGGAATGTTGGCGCTGGCCGAATCGGCCGAATCGGGCGCACTGCGGCCCACTATCGCCGGAATTTACCCACTGGCAGAGGCAGCTAAGGCCCACGCTCTCGGCGAGTCCGGGCGCACTGTCGGCAAGCTGGTCCTCACCGTCAACTGAGCCATCCGCCGCACCGACGATGACGATGCACAGTTGCGCGCCTGGCATAGGTTCGGTCACCGGCGATGCAGTTCACCGCTGGTATCCCGACCCGCACGGCGCGGGTTTCCTACGGTATTGGGATGGCACAAGGTGGATCGGCGACCCCGCGCCGGCACCTGCCCTGTCGAAGCGGGTGCACAGCCGCTTTGAGCGACGACTATCGGACACGGCTGTGGGTGGGCGCGAGGTCATGATCAGGCTGCGGGTGCGGCGGCTGTTCTGCGATAACAGCGGCTGCGGCAGAACAACGTTCGCAGAGCAAGTTGTGCAGTTGGCGGGTCCGCACGCTCGCCGCACGGCGGTGTTGCAGCGGGTCCAGTGCGCGGTGGCGTTGGCATTGGGCGGTCGCCCCGGAGCCCGTTTGACCCGACATCTGGCCGCCACTGTCAGTCGGATGGCGCTGCTGAGACACATTAGGGCGCTTCCTGATCCCGACCGGCCCACGCCTGCGGTGCTCGGCGTCGACGACTTCGCGCTTCGCCGCGGCCACAATTACGGCACCATCCTGATCGACATGCAGACCCACCGTCCTGTCGAGGCTTTCCCGATGCCGTGCAGGCATTGAAGATGACTCGCACCCGCACCGATCGGCGCACCGAGAAACGCCGCAGCGAAACCGTCCACGCCGTCACCAGTCTCTTGGCCGCCGACGCGACCCCCGCCCAGATTGCCGATGGTTGCGCGGGCATTGGGGAATCGAAAATACCGTGCACTGGATCCGCGATGTCACCTTCGACGAAGACCGCAGCCAGATCCGCACCGGCAGCGGACCACAAGTCATGGCGACCCTGCGCAACATCGCTATCAGCCTGCACCGCCTCTACGGCGAAACCAACATCGCCGAAGCCTGCCGACACCACAGCCGAGACGCTCACCGCCCGCTCGCACTACTACTGGCCAGCTGAAATGCGACAACGCCAGCACCCTGCCCCCGAGGACACGCAAAACATGGGTAACCGCAGAGCAGTTGCTGATGGAGGAGACGTACTCGATCTGACCGGCATCTTCTCCGATGGACGATATCCGTGGCCGTGGTAGGCGTTGGCTCGCAACGCCTACCAACTCGAAGAGTTAGCGGTCTTGTTCGTGGCGACGCGGCGGATGATTGATCAACGCGACGGTCGGAATCAGGTGGCGGGTGGAGTGTTCAGGGTGTTGTACATCTGCACCGCGCTCGCGACGCCGGTCGGGATGCCCAGGATGGCGGCCCCGATAACGGGGCCGAGGGTGGCGCCCAGGGCCGCGCCCACCAGGCAGCCGGCCGGTCCGGATGCGAGGAAGAAGACGGGCAGGGTCGCGGCTCCGACGGTAGCGCCGAGCACGCAACCCGCGATGCCGCCGATGACGCCGCCAGCCAGGGTGCCGACTCCTGTCGCCAGTCCGAATTGGGTTGCTGCCGTGCCGAGTGCGCTGTTGAAATCGGCCGTGGTGTCGATGCTCTGCGCGATCATCGGCGCGGTGGGAGCCAGCTCGGGCTGCACCGTTCGTCTGACCGCTGCGGTGTTGTTGCCGGGGACGGGTGGCCGGAGTGCTGGAACGGGCGACAACAAGCTGACGTTCGCGTCATGGCGTACTGCGGGAATGGTCACCGTCGACTCGTGGTGGCGAACAGGCAACACCTTCTCGGCGGCGATGGGCGTCGCCGAGGCGTGGGGGTGGATGGTGGCCGCAGTGGATGTGGCGGTGCCGAGCGAGAGTGTCGTGATTGTGAGGGCCGAAATCGCGGCGATGCGATTTATGGTGATCATGGTGATCTGCTTTCTGTGCTGCGCTGCGAGGGCACCGGCGACCTTCGCTGCTGGACCTGCCATTTGCCGGTTGAGTGGGGTGGACAAGGCGGACCGGATCGGTTCAGGTCCGGACGGCTACGCGTCGGCGGGAAAGCGCGTAGTAGAGGATTCCAGCGACGGCCATACCTGCGAACCAGGAAAAGTCGCTTTCGCCCAGAATTCGGGCGACAGGTCCGCGCATCGCGGGCACCGCTCCGTATTGCCAGGACCAGGCGGCTGCGGTTCCGAGCAGCAAACTGATGATCGCGCCGGCATTGATGTTCCCGTAACGGGACTGCGTTCCCGTCGCATATAGATCAGGCACGGAGAACGCGCCGCGACGGACGATGAAGTAATCGACGAAAAGAATTGCCGCCCAGGGGCTGATCCACATCAGGATCGACACCATCCAGTTGTCGAATGCCTGCGCGAATCCGTCGGCGTTGATGAATATCACCAGCACTGCCGACGCGACCACGCCGGCGAACAAGGTGACCTTCCATCGCTTAGCGTGGATGCCGATGGTCAGTGCCGCCAGGGAACAGGAGTAGAGATTCAGGATATTGGTGGCGATGGGGCCGTGCATGATCAGCAACAGCACCGGGATGGCCAAGACTCCGAATGCGTTGACCACGAACGAGGAAGGATCGACATTGCCTGCGACACTGGCCAGACACGCGCCGAGTCCGGCGAGCCATACGGTTGGGATGTACATTCCCGCCGCCGCCGACCAGAATACCTTTCGGCTGCTCAGGGAGGGGCGTACGAAACGGCTGTAGTCCGCCGAATACGGTATCCAGGTCAGCGCCCAGCCGATGCCGATCGCAGTGAGCAGCTGTGTGATGGCGGTGAACTTGCTGCCCGCCGAGAGGTGCGAGTACACAGCCCAGTGGATATCCGATTTGGACAGGGCCACGACCGTCATGACCAGCATCACCACAGCGGTGGCGGGAACGGTGTACTTTTCGAAGGTGCGAATCGCGTAGAATCCGTACAGTGCCAACAGAATCTGCACGATCATGATCACGGCGGCGGCACCGATTTTCAATCCCATGCCACCGTCGATGCCCATTTGGCGCAGCACCGCGAGCACCAGGTCGAGCACTACCCAGGTGTTGACGCCGACCCATGCCATGGTCAGCAATCCCTGGACGATGGCGGGAACAACTGCGCCCCGGATTCCGAATGCCGATCGCCCGAGAACCATTTGATTGACCGCGGTCCGATGTCCGATCACACAGAACAATCCGAAGATCGCGCAACCGATCAGATTTCCCACCGCGACGACGACCAGGGTTTCCACCACGCTCAGGCCGAGCGCGGGGCCGAGTGCGCCGAGAACCCAGTTGATCGGTGCGATATTGGCTCCGGCCCAGATCCAGAACAGTTCCCCCGGCGAGCAATCTCGTTCCGCATCGGGTACTGGACCGATTCCGTGACCGTCGAATCGGACGCCCGCGTCGCGACCGGATTCAGCGATGGCCTTGACCGCAGTAGCGGTAGGCATTTGTGATTCCGAGGGTGTCATACCAGCCTCTTTCGTTAGTGACGCAGTTCATAGAAACACCACGCCACCGACAGCGGATCTGGATGAATATCCACAATTTAGGCCCCCGGGGTGTACATTCCGATATGTGTTGACGATCCGGACGCTGGTGTCCGATCCGGCTTTGGGACTGCGAGTGGTGACGCCGGGCCCGGCCGGGCGGCTCGATGTGGCAATTCGCTGGTTGCATACGACCGAATTGCCCGATCCGTCTCTGTACATCAGGCCCGGTGAATTGGTGCTGACCAACGGGCTGTGGCTGCCACATCACCCGGTAGAATCATTTGTCGACGCTGTGGCGCGCGCTCGCGCCGCGGGCCTGGTGTTCGGATTGACGTCCCAGACACCAGAGATACCGCCGGATCTCGCGGAAAGCTGTCGTTCCCGCGACCTTCCGCTCATAGAATTGTGCATTGACGTCGCGTTCACGAAGTTGACCAAAGCCGCCTCGCACATTCAGAACGAGGTACTGCAAGCCGAACTGACCGCCACCGTGCACCGCGGAGATGCGCTGGCCGAGTCCCTGTCCCGGGGCGGCGGCGCGGCAGGGGTCCTCGAAATCCTGCGCCGTGACCGGGATTTGCCGTTGCTGGTGGTGGACCGCGCGGCACGGCGGCTCGCCGGCATCGGGCGCGAGTTGACCAATGAACAGTTGCAGACGGCCGCCGCCGCGTTGAATCTGTTCCCGCCCCCGCTCGAGGTCGCGATCACCGACCGGACGTCGGCCGCACTTTATTTGATCGAGGGCGCGATGGGTGAGATCAATGCCGGCCTGTACTGTCTCGCGCCTCTCGCCGAACTGACCGCGGCGGATCGGGACGCGCTCGCGCAGGCCGCCCGCTTCCTGAGCCTGGAGGTCGCCAAACAGCAGGCCGTACACGCGATCGAAGCGCGGTTTGCCGGCGAGCTTCTGGAGATGATCCTGTCCGGGCCGGGCCGCGCGAACGAGGTGACACAGCGGCTGCACACCTACGGGGTGCCACCGGACCAACCGCTCGCGGTTCTCGCGATCGCGGCACCAGCGGAGGCGGCCGATGCTGGCGCGCTACAGACAATCAGAGCCGCCGTGAGCGAGGTGTTTTCGGCCCACGGCCTGCCAGCGTTCACCTGTGCCCGCAGCCGAGACGTGGTGGCCATCGCTCCATGGGAGCGTTCGATCGAGGACGTGACGCGCCTGGCGCACGAGATCTCCGGCAAAGCGAGCCAACGGGTGAACGGCCAACGGATCGTGGTCGGCATCGGCGAAATCGCCAATGACGCAAGTGCGTTGCGAGAGCCACTGGTGCGCGCCAGAGAGATCTGCGAGGTACTGCTGGGGTCGAATGGGCCCGCGGTGGCGATATTCACCGACATCGCGACCTATCGGATGTTGTTGGGACTGCTCGATCGTCGAGTGCTGCACCACTTCTCCGAACAGGTGCTGGGTCCGATCCGTGGGCACGACGACCGCGTACACACGGATCTGGAGCACACCCTGCGGACCTTCCTGGATCATGACGGCCAGTGGGCAACGACCGCGTCGGCGCTGCATGTCCATGTCAACACACTGCGCAATCGAATGGCCCGAATCGGCGAGTTGACCGGCCGGGACGTGAACCGGATGGCCGACCGTATCGACCTGTTCCTCGCGTTGGAGGCCGGTACGGTCGAGGGAAAGTCCTGACAGTCAGTCCGGATAGACCGCCGGATCGATCTCGTAGACCGGCGACGGCCGGTGCTCGATCGACGGATCGCCCTTCGCCCACGCCGCCACATCGCGGCAGCGGGCGAAGCTCACGTCCCCACACTGCTGTGCATAGGCGATCACCCGTTCCAACGCCAACAGCCGCCCAGGCCGACCGCTCAGGAAAGGGTGCATGCACACGTTGAACAGACAATGGAACCGACGCATCCCGTCCAACTCGGCGCGCCACATCTCCTCGACCTTCGACGGTGCTTCGATATTCGAGCCGATAAACGGTTCCGGCAGGTAGGCGTACTGTTCCCAGTCGTCGAGCGACCAGTGCACGGGCAGTTCCACCACGGCCGGATCCACCAGATACGGCTTGTCGTCGCCCATGAGCGACGAGTCGTAGGCCAAGCCGTATTCGGCCAAGAGACCGATGGTTTCCCGACTCGCGCCCCACATCGCGGCCCTATACCCCACGATGTCGATACCCTGTGCGGCGAATACCGCCAGACCACGCTCGAAGTCCGCGCGTTCCTCGGCAGGCGTCAACGTCGTCGGCGCGCGGTGGCTGTAGGAGTGGTGGGCGACCTCGTGTCCACGATCAACAATGGACTGCGCGAGGCCGGGCCGGCTTTCAGCGACCCAGCCCGGCACGAAGAACGTCGCGGGAACCCCCAGATCCGCCAAGAGATCGAGGATCCGCGGCACGCCGACGTCCGGACCGTAAGACTGATGCGACATCACCATCGGATGGTCCGCGAAGCGGCCACCATGCGCCAGGATCGGCGTCTCGGCGTCCACATCGAAGGTCAAGGTCGCCACCGCGGCGGCGCCACGCCTCCACCCGTTCTCGGTCATTGTGCGGTGCCCCGACGCCAGAGGTCCGCACACTCGAGGTTGGCCATAGGCATCAGCATGGCATGGTCGAATACCGTCTGCGCGACACCGGCTGCGACGCGATGAGGCAAGTCGGGGTTGGCCAACGCACCCCGCGCCACCGACAACAGATCGGCGTGCTTGCCGTTCAGCACGTCGGCCGCCTGTGCGAGATCATGCATCCCACCGTTGGCGATGATCGGCCGGCCCGCCACCTCGGCCGCCACCGCGGTGATCGTCTGGCCGCTCGGGAACCGCGCCGTCTCGATGAAATCACGGCCTTCACTGGCGACATGTAGGTAGTCGGCGTGAGCGAGTGCGCCGAAGATCACCTTCGCGTCCGCCTCGGCACCCGGCCAGCGGTAGACGAAGTCGTTCACCTTGGTCTGCGACAATCGCACACCGACCGGGAACCCGCCGAGCGTGTCCTGGATCGCCGCGACGATCCGGGCCGTCAGACGGATCCGGTTCTCGACGGTTCCGCCGTAGGAGTCGGTGCGGGTGTTGGTGTAGTCGGTGATGAACTGGTCGAGCAGATACCCGTTGGCAGCGTGGATCTCGACCCCATCGAAGCCCGCGGACCGCGCGTTCAACGCCGCCGCGACAAAGCCGTCGACGACCTCGTCGAAGTCGGCGGCGGTCATCTCCCGCGGGGTCGGCCATCCGCCCGGCACGTCGCCGTACTCCGGCAACGGCTTGCCGATCGGCGCGACCGCCGAAGGCGCGATAGTCTCGACGCCATAGCTATTGCCCTGCGAAAGCGCACCCGCGTGCATCAACTGCGCGATGATCGGCGCACCTGCGTCATGAACCGCGTCCACCACCGTGCGCCAACCCGCTACGTGCTCGTCGGTGACCAGACCCGGCTGGTTGAGATAGCCCTGGCTGTGTCGAGCATCGGGATAGATGCCCTCGGTGATGATCAGACCGAAACCACCGACGGCGAACTCCCGGTAGTACTCCGCCATACGCGGGGTCGGCGTGCCGTCGGCCCGCGCCGAAATCCTGGTCATCGGTGCGACCACGAACCGGTTGCGCAAATCGAACCGACCGAACGCGAACGCGTCGAGCGCCGGATGTGCTTTAGTCATCGACTGTCTCCTTAGTTGTCCGAGGCTAGAACGGATAAAGCCAGCGGGGTCGGCCCGTCGCCGTTGATCACCACGTGATCCTGCGGGCAGGCCGAGACCACGAGGATGCAGTCCATCTCCGCACGGAAGGTGATGGAATCGCCCGGCGCTGTCGCGGCGTCCAGCCAGCTCAGCGAGCCGTCCTCGGCCGGCCGCACCCGCATGAAAATGTTGATCGGCTGCGGAATGAACGGCAGTGCCGGATGCCCCAGCGCCGCCATCGCGGCAAGCAGGTTCTCGGCGCACGACGCGTGGATCGGATCGCCCAGCGCCGCATAGCGTTCAGGGTCGCAAGCGGCAATCAGCATGTCGTGCACACCGGGCGAGGTGTCGGCCAGATAGGTCAGGATGGGCCGGCGGTGATTGGTGACGAAACATCCCCCCACCTCGGGAAACAATCTGCCGGTGTGGGTACGTGTGTGCGATGCGCTGTGGTGCTCGCTGAGATCGGCTGCGTTGTAGACGAAGACATCGCCCACCTGTCGGCCGCAGATGTCGGTGATCCGCACCTGCTGACCCCTGTGCAACACCACGGCGCGGCCCTGTCTCGCCGGTACCACCAGCGGATCGCTTTCTTCGTCCAGAATCACGGGTCCCAGTCAACACCGCCGCGGACCCGGCCATCAATAGAACTTCATCCAGTGTCAGACCATGACACTGTGCATTCGACCAGTCACACCCTGTCCGTTTTCGGCTAAGGTTGCCCGACCATGACGACAGCGATGGAACTGGCCGCGACCCTCGTTTCCGGCCGAACGACGCCGAACGACATCGTGGCCACGACGCTCGCCGCCGCCAGCGGCACGGCGGCTGCCAACGTCTTCCTGGCCACCACGCCGGAACGAGCCGTACTGGAAGCCGAAGGCAGCGCTCGCAGGCATGGGCAACGGTTGAGCCCGCTGGACGGTGTTCCGATCGCTTGGAAGGACCTGTTCGACGTCGCGGGCACAGTGACGACCAGCGGTTCCGCCGCCTGCAGCGCCGATCCACCGGCTCCGCACGACAGTCTGCTGGTACGACGGGCGGCCACCGGCGGACTGGTCACGGTGGGCAAGACCAACCTCAGCGAGTTCGCGTTCTCCGGCCTGGGCATCAACGACCACTTCGGCACGCCCGCCAACCCGCTGGATCCGGCCCTGGTACCCGGCGGATCGTCCTGCGGCTCGGCTGTCGCGGTGGCGCGCGGCATCGTGTCACTGGCCGTAGGCACCGACACGTCCGGCTCGGTACGGGTCCCAGCCGCCTACTGCGGCGTGACCGGATACCGCGCGAGCGTAGGACGTTATGGCGCACAGGATTTCGCGCCACTGTCAACGACGCTGGACAGCGTCGGCTTCTTCGCCGAGACAGTGGCAGACATCGTCGCGCTGGACGGCGTCTTCGGCGGACGTCCCGCCACCCGATCGCTCGGCCACACATGGTTTGTCATCCCGACCGGCGAATGGTCGGAAGACATCGCGCCGCGGATCGCCGGCGACTTCGAATCAGTCGTAGACACATTGCGCGAAGCAGGATTCCGGATCACGCGACGCCCACTACCCTCCATGGCGCAGGCTCAAGACCTTATGGACGGCAACGGCACCATCGTCGGTGCCGAAGCCTACCGACGGCACCATCGACGGCTCGGCAGGAATCCGCCGATCCAGCCCTCCACCGAACGACGGCTGCGAGCCAATGCGTACACGGCGGACACCATTGCAATTGTCTATGACTCCATGGACCGCCTCCGCCGCCAGTTCGTCGACGAACTGGACGGGGCATGCCTGCTCTGTCCGACCGTCCGCCGGCCACCTTGCGCCATGGACGACATCACCACGGATAGCGACCGATACGACAAGGCGAACGCCGACGCGCTGCGCACCACCATGCTGCTCAGCTACCTCGGCACCTGCGGAATAAGCCTCCCGCTTCCCTGCGCACACCCGGGCTGCGCCGCTTTGCTGTCCCGACCTCAGGGCAAAGACGTCCAACTGCTCGCAGACGCCGCTCGCATCGTTGACACCCGGTGATCCGTCTCTGGTGAAACACGCGGCCGTTGCCTCGAATCTTGCTGCTCCACAGTGGCGTCACCCCGCGCGCTCGGTTCCGGACTCAGCGGCGAACCAGTTCTCGGGCTGCCGTCGTGACCCGCGGCGCGAGCGTCACCCATTGGTCTGCACCGATACGACCTCGCAAACGCCTCTCGGTTTCGGCACGAAAGTGATGCAGGCGTGGCTCCGGATGGCGGATGGCGGATGGCGACAGCCTGAGCTACTTGCAGGGCAATAACATCGATCCAGTCGTCGGTGATCGTCGCCCGTTCCGGTGCGGGTCGGCGCAACACATCGTCGATTATCGCGTGCACGGCAGCCACACCACCCAACTCCGCGGCACCTTGCCGCATCCATGCCTCACGCTGCCTTGGCTCAGCCCGTTGCGGGGATTCCCGGACCGCACTGGCCCGCGCCGCACGTTCGTTCAGGACTTCGCGGCATCGGCCGTCGTCGGCTCACTCGCCGCAGCGGTCACCTGCGCCGCGCCGGCAGCCCTCGCGGACCATGGATGCCACTCGAATGATCACCACGGCACCCACACCCTCGGCGACGGAAGTCACGCCCACTTCGTTCCGAACGGAGGTGTAATGCCGCTGGCATGCACCCCCCGGTTCGCTCGCGCGGCCTTGCCAAGGCCATAACCATTGATGCACCTCCCTGCGCCGAATGATGGCCGGGTCGGCTCAGAGCAGACAGCAACCTTGCCGCGGGCGGGCCCTTCGGTGCTGTTCCCAGCATTGGCAGCAGGACCGACTGCGGCAGCAGTCATCGTTGTCGACGGGTCACCGTACATCTAGCCCTGCGCAACCGGATCGGAAGCATTCACAATTCGAAGCAGGTTGGTCGAACTGTGCAGGGCCTCGAGACGACCGGGCGCTGGAAAAAGGGGGAGGCCAATCCGCGAATGGCACTAATCGGACGGGCGCACTCTGTGGACGGTAGGCCTGACCTCAACTTGGGGCAGAGTTGCGCGCGTCGCTCAAGACCTGGCGGGGGCAGAAGCCCATCGTTCCGAATTCAGGACTACAAAGGATCTGACAGAGCCCATGGGGTGTATCGGCACCTACATTTCCATCCCGGCCGACTACGGGATGACCTACGCGCGCCAACATGAGTGGGTGGGGTGATGACGAGTCAACCCCTCTACGTCGACCCGCAGGCGTTACGCGCGCGGGCGGCGGCGTTCCGTGAAATCGGTGCCCACGCGGTGCAGCGAGTACGCGAGCTGCAGATCGAGTTCGCGGCGAAGAGGCAGCCATGGGGTGCCGACGCCGCCGGCAAACAGTTCGAGAGCGACGTACTGCCACAGATCGACCAGAGTTTCGCATTCTGCGACCAAGCCGCGCACTCACTCTTGCAGCTGGCGGACCAACTGGAATCAATGGCGGACCAGTACGAGGCAGTGGATCTCTCCAGTGCTGGAATGATCATGAACACAGGCAACGGCGCAGGCCCGTCCGGTAGTGAGCCGACCGCTACACCTATACAATCGACACCGTTTGTGCTGCCACAGCCGATAATACCCACTCGATCGGTTCCCGGCGCTCCTTCATCCCAGAGAGCCGAGCCCAATACGGCACCCGGATCACTCGCCGCTCCGGCGCATCTGGGAGTCCCTGGCACCTTGTCGATCCCTGGCACCTTGTCGATCCCGGCAGTGGACAAGGCCGCACCCAACGACTCGACTTCTCCGGATAACAAAACTGGTCAGCCTGGCCCAGCAGCCAGCAACCTTCCACCCCACGAGGTGACTCGGCCCCGCTGGCCCGCGACCAATGTGGATGGATCTCCTGCGGCTCGGCCCGGTAACGCGAAGGTGCCCACTCAGCAGCCGACCGCCTCCACTACAGCAAGACCGTCGAGTACCGACGCCGCCGGACGTTCAGCCGACAAGAATGCGCCGCCGCCTCAAACAACCACGCCGTGGTCTGGGTCCAACGCTGGTGTGCCACAGCCGCCGCCTCGGACAGCACCGGCGCCACCCGATTCAGAAAACCAGCCCCAGCGCCCCGGCCCAGGTCGACCGCGGAATGCCGAAAAGAAGAAGCCCAAAAAACACACTAAACCCGACACGACTCCGAAGCTGGTTCAACTCGGACGTGAGCTGGCAGGCAGACACAACCTGGAGGTAATGGGCTTCGACAACCCTGATCTCGATCTGGCCGCCGCCGAGGAGTTCGTCGCTGCTATCGACGCGATCGTGCCGGCTCACCCGCAGATAGCTCTTCGGAAAGTGCAGATCACCCCCGCAGCAACACATTTGGTCGACCTCGTCCAGGCTGACGACACCCCGGGGTCGATACTGATCCTGAACAGCGCACTCGTCACTGCCGCGACTCCGCCGGCACCCAATGCCACCTTCGCCGCCACCGCGCGCGTATGTGGTCGAGCGCTGATCGCGGCAGGCGCGGGATATGCGCCAACGTTGGCGCACCGGACGTTGATCGGACTCTATCTCGATTCACTCGACATCCGTCGACGCTACGACACGCTCGCGCGGGTCGTTCGGGGATATCGGACATGGCTGGACCGAGAGGGCCTCTCGAATCGCGAAGGACAACTCGACCCGATGGCCGCGCTGGAGGAGGCATTCCTGGCGGTGATACGCGACGGCGACAGCGCGAGCAGAACAGCGAAAGCGCTCTATCAAGTCATCGTTTCCGCCGTATACCGGGCCGGTTGATCAGCGGAGGTCCTGCGCGTTGTGTTCAACGATGACCATCTCGTGGAGTTGGTGGGTTCGGTTCCGACTCCACTGCAGGAGGTGCTGCTGGCGGGCCGGTTGCCGGAGCAGAGACCGGGGGCGTTGAGCGAGGTCGGTGCCGTCGTCGACAAGCTCGGCACTCACCTCGTGCAGTTCACCGCCGCCGCCCAACGCGAGTGGACGCTCACGCAGCAAGCCTTGCAGGGTGCCGCGCAACAGCCTCTCTCGCAACTTCTGGACTCGGTAACCGTCGCTTCGGCCTCGGTCGCTGAGGCCGCGCCCAAGATCGGCGGTGCGACACTCGAATTCGCTGAGGAGTCCCTGGCTTCCCAATTGGCGATGATCATGATGGCGTTGCGGGTGGAGTGGACCGTTCTGGCGGGCGTGGGGAATCCGGTCGCCGGCGCGGCGGCAATCGAGGAGACGTTGCCCTCGGTCATCGCGGAAAAGGCCGCGTTCGACGCCGCCGCCGCGGCGACGATTCACGAAATGACGGGCTTGGAGCTATCTCTGGGTTCGCTCCTGCGCCGCGGCGTGGTCGGGGCGGCGCGGATCGGCGCTGAACAATCCGCGTTCACACTCGCTGCCGACGCTGTGTCCGGAACCCGCGTAGAGCCCAAGAACCTCGCCAAGGACTTCCTGCAAGGTGCCGGGTCAGCATTCGTCGGTCACCTCGTCACCGGAACGGTCGTCCATTTCAAAGCGGGGCTGCAATATTCGGCGCTGGGGCGGCTGGGCGTGGGATTCGGTTCAGGCGCCATCATGGTCGGTGCCGGTGCCGCACTGACCCGCCATTGGGACTGGTCGCAATTGCTCGGCGGAGCGCTCAATGGAGCACTGCTGGGCTTCGCCGGACGCCACGATCACCCCACGGCAGAAGGTGCGCAGACCTTCGCCGCCGGCGATGCCGCGTCATCGGCCCATCCGTCCGACGACATCCCCGCCGTCATCTCGGAAGAAACCAAAGCCGAAGCGAAGAAGATCTATTACAGGATCATGCGCTTCGCCCACCCCGACCGGAACCGACCCGAACTACAGACATATTCCGAACAAGCCGCCCAGGCATGGGAAGTGGTCGAAGGCAGGAACACCGGCCGGTCAGCACCCTACACGCCGCAACAAGCGGTGCAGACACTGCGCGATCTCCACGACAACCTCATGGCAGACCTGGGCCTGTCCACCACGTCACCGACCACTGCCAAATCGCCGCCGCGTCAACGCCCCTCCACCCACCCGACACAACCCCTCGCCCTGACCACCGCCCCCGCCACACCACACAGCCGCGAGACCGACACCTCCGCGCCCTCCCCGAAATCCAGAACCGCGGTATCGCATCCCTCAGCAGAACCCCCACCCGAAACCGGCCAAAGCCAAACCGGCGACACCACCGCTATACATCACAACGACACCCAGGACCGAAAAAACACGCCGACATCGAATTCTGCAGCGCCCCAGGCAATTCCGCAATTGCGAGGCTCAGCCTCGTCGATTCCGACGCTCACACCGGTCACAGCACCAAACGCTGCCATCACTGCAACCCCGACCAGCACACCACCAGCAGAACACGCACCCACCGCCACTCAGACAAGGCCGAATCCGCAAGCCCTGTCTCGGCCGGCGTCCCAGACTCACGCTCCCTCCACACTTACGAACAGCGCCCCGCCGCAGGCCTCATCGGAGTCACCAGACCGACGGGCCCCGCACGCACGAGACGTGGCATCTGGACACTCTTCGGGGGTCAGCGGCGAGTTAGCGCCTCACTCCCAGGCGACTGTGGCTTCCACCGAGACCCGCGCACACGATGCTGGGGTGCAATTGCTGCCCGATTCCCCAACTGCGAGCCCGGCCCAGCGTGAGCCGCGGCCCGACCTCGGTCGGCCAGCACCAGACCAGACATCAAGCGGCACTGCCAGCACTGAGGGGCACGTCGAACACCGGACCGCGCATCTACCGGGCGACTCGCCGATCGGCCGATCTCCGGCGTACCTGATCGATCCTTCGGCCGCGCCCAGAAACGACGAACTAGATACCACGGCAACGGAATCAGACCACACCGATGCCATGGATGAGGGTGCTGCGCCCGAGGCCGACAGCGACCAGATCCCAACCGTGAACCCATCACACAACTCCGGGGCATCGGGCGGCACCCATGAGTTGCGATCTCCGCCCTCATCGACACCCTCCGACACTGTGGCGAAGCTGCCGGTCGACCCACGCGGCGAGCGCAGCGACACACCGAATACGCAATACGACGCTCTGCTCCCTGTACCTTCCGCGACCAGCAAGACGGGACCGGATCGCGTGGCGATAGAGTCGAGTGAGCAGCCGAACCGTGGCCGTGTCGCGGGGTCCGGCGTGGACCCGGACCGATCAGCCTCCGGCGCTGCCGAGCACAGTCCGCAGGCACGGCCACCGGAGGCCCTACGGGTGGTCCCAGCGAATGCCCAGGAATCGTTTGCGTCCCCAACCCTTCTCGCCGGACTCAACCAATGCGCGCCACAAGTCCTACGCGCCGCGCGGGAGCAAACCGGCAACACCCACATCCGCGCCCTGACCGTGACTGGGCCGGGCGGAGTCACCGACACCGCCTTCGAAGACGCCTGGCAAGCCAAACTCCAGAAGTACGAGAATCGCTCCGAGATCGAAACAGCTCTGACACGCATCGCAGAAGCCTTAGCGCACGAGCGCAGAAACGGCATATTCGCTGTGATCGTCGAGGAACGACTCCACCCCGATGGCACCCGGGATATCGACGAGCACGGCGTCGGCCACCATACCTACCGCCTCATCTACCACTCCGAATCCGACGGCAGCGGCAGCCGCATCGTCCTCGAAGACCCTGCACAACACCCCGGCGATGCCCCTCCACGAACCAACACCCACGGCCTCACCCTCGCGAGCATCTTCGACCGAGACGGCAACTGGATGCCATGGTCGGGCACGACCGAACGAACGGCGCCACATCTCACATCCAACATCGGCCGCACCGAACCCGAACCACCGGACCAGCCACAGATGGTGCATCCGACACCCGCGGACGGCGAGTCACCGAAGCCGAGGAACGGCCACCGCGATCCCGAACCAGCGCCCGGCGAGCCGACGCCGAATCCACAGACTGGTAAGACTGGTACGCAGTCGGCGGGCACAGACGCGCGCACGCCATGGACTCCACAGAAAAACGAGGAAGAGGATAGGAGTCCCCGTGTCGCAGGTGTCGGTCCGGACAATGCCAGCGGAGACCACGGCACCATTTTGCCCTCCGAGTCGGCCGCTACCTCCCACTCGACCTCGGGCCCCGCTGAAGTTGTTCGACACCCGTGGTGGAAAAAGAGCCGAACCAGCGAAGGCTCGGCGCGGATCCCGCATCAGGAAAGCTCCGCCAGACCTGGCGACAGATCAGAAGCCGAGGGCGCAGACAACAAAGCTCCGGCGACCGGGAAGCCGCGTCGTCGGAGCAAACAACCCGCCCTATCCGATAGTTCCAGCGGGGTTGCAGGAAAAGAAGAGACCTCCATCGTACACCTGGCACGAACTGACAAAACGTTCCGAAGGCTGATTATCGGAGATTTCGGGAGCACTTTCGGATCGAGCATATCAGCGGCTGCCCTGCCGATCTATGCGATGAGTCACTTGGGCCCGGCCGACGCCGGACTCCTGTCGCTGGCTGGTACGGTGCCCGCCTTTCTGGTGCCACCGATCGTTGGCTACATAACGGATACTAGAAGAAATAGTCTCCGCTTCCCGTTAATGATGATTGAGGGCGTCGGACTGGTCGCCGCAGCCGGAGCCGGCACCGCAGTCGCACTGCACTCCCCGGGCTTGATGGAAATTCTGGCCGCGTCGACTGCTGTCGCAGTGGGATCAAATATATTCTATTTCCAGGCAATTTCCAATACCCTGCAAAACATGAGTGGCGATGCTCGCGCTGCATCATACAGGCGTTTCGCGGGCTTCCAGAGCCGTGTCATTCTATTTGGTGGCGCACTCGGTCCAGTGTTGATGCACGTAGCTGATGGTGCGCTACCATTCATGATCGATGCGCTGAGTTCAGCATGGAACATAAGGGCAATCGGTGGTTTGCCAAAAGGGCATGTCGATCCGAAGAGTCGCGAAGATAGCAGTGTCGGACCTCATGTCAAGGGTACCTTCTGGGCCGATTGGCGAAAGGGTATACATGAGATCCGTCGCACGCCGACGCTGCGCTTTTACAGTAGGAGCTCCACTGCGTTGTATACCTTCGAGGGCGCGCAAGCACTATATTACACCTCATTGATTACAACTCTTCCCGGTTGGCAAACGGGCCTAGCAGGACTGGCCGCTGTTACCGGCGGTATGGGCGGCATACTTTCAACCAATCACAAGCGTCTCAGCAAGACGATCGACGGTACTGATCAATTCAGCACCGGAATCGTCAGATCGACGAGCTTGCTCACGTTGGCGACGGTGACCGGAATGCTCGGCGTGGAGGCAGTCACGAGTGATCCATGGGCAGCCACGGCTAGCACGGCGTTGGGTTGGGCCGTTATCAGTGCCGCAGGAGTGTCAGCCGGAAAGTGGAATCAGCTATTGGTGAGAAAAAGCTTCCGAGGTCGAGCTTCGCAGGTGAACAATATGCTATGGGGATTGGGCTTCGCGGGGGGAAGTATTGAAGCCGGACAATTGGTGTCTCATTTCGGAGTGCTCCCCGCAGCGCGGTGGTCTGCTGCCGCTGCCCTCGGCGCCACCCTCCTGATTAGTCCTGTCGCTGGCTCACTTCGCCGGATGTTACTGCCGCCTCGCGTCAAGGACGACGCCACCTACACTATCCGGACGCTTCAATCGCTCGGTGCCGATAGTGCCGAGACTGTTGGATTTCGTTACGAAACTTCCGAAATCCAGAGATGGATCGACCCGAAATTCGCCCAAATCGACGCTCATGGAACCGCAAGCACCAGGAATCTTCTTGCGGGAATCGCAGATGGCGTCCGACGCCGCAGCGGGGGAGTGGACACCGTCGCGGTCGAGATCCAGGTAGGACGACAGGTATTCCGCCATGTGTTAACCAACATAGAAGGGCAGGTGTATATTTTCGATTCTTCGATCAACCGCGACACACCTCGTATTCGCCCGTATGAAGAGTGGACACCCTTACCGGCAGAAGGGAAAATTCTAGATCGTAAAGACCAGAGTGGAATTCACATCCAGACCGCGCCACTGGCCTTCACGCGCAGCGATCCCTCTGCGCCATTCGCACTGACGGCACTCGTGACCCTTGGCGGCGGGTCGTGAGCGCGAGTGGGGCGCGCCAGGGCCGATCCTTGATACCGACGGTCCCGCGCGCCGGATAGCGTGGACCTTTCTACCGGCCGACGAAGTCAATGGCGAGCAATTAACCCGCGATGCATCTCCCCGCGCGACGCTCCCTCACCGGCGCCTCCCGCTGCCCCCGGCGTTACTGCGCCTGGTCTGGCCGTCATCGCGATAGTTCGCCTTCGGGAAGGCTGGCGATGCATCCTCCTTTTCCCTGACATATTCGTCACAGTGACGAATATGGGCTAGCTAATAGGTAGGGTCTTGTGTGGCTTGAGGTTCATTGGGTCCGGCACTGGGCTTCCGCATTCCGATGTGGGTCGACTTTAAGTGTCCCGATGAACGTTCGATCGGGGTTCGCAACGGTCATCGAGAAGCGCCCAATAGTGGCACCGATAACCCCTTATGTCAGATTGCCGTCTCGTCGGCGATGCAGCCGTGGGGTTCGGCCGGGTGCCAATGGGTCAGGCGGATCTCCATCCCGAACCTAAGGCTGTGGGGGCGACGTCCAAGTGAGGCCCTGAAGTCGGTAGCAGAGCGACGGCTAACGGGTTGTTGCCTGGGCTGGAAGCCCCCCCGGAGCCGTGGCGCGTGCGGACGGTGTCACTCGGCACGAGTGTCCGTACCGGCCACGGCCACCTCGTCCCGACGATTCCGCTGGACACCATCGAAGACACGATCGACCTGATGATCGTGCCCGCTGTCGAGATTTTCGATGCCCGGCAATTGATCGAACTTGTTTCCTCGCCAGCGAGCTCGCACGTCCTGGACCGCATCTCCACAATGCAAGAGAAGGGCTCGCAGCTCGCGGCCGCCTGTACCGGGACGTTCTTTCTCGCGGAGGCGGGTGTGCTCGACGGGTACCGAGCAACGACGAGCTGGTTTCTCGGTCCAGTCTTCCGTCGGCGATACCCGAACGTCGAAGTCCACGAAAATCTGACCCTTTGCCGGACATCAGGTGCCACGTCGCGTTCGGATGTGCCCGCCCCGGAGATCGATTGGCGCGTTTTTCCAAGAATCGGGTACCGACGCGGCCTAGAGTGGAGAGAGTGTCGAACAACGAAAGGCGGTTTCCCATGTCCGAAATCCCCGATGCAGTCGCCAGCGTGACCGTCCCACAGCAGCCCGCGCGGGTCTGGGCGGCACTCACCGATCCCGCCGAGATCGCGGAGTACTTCTTCGGCACCCGCGTGGTCACCGACTGGCAGGTCGGCGGCGACATCTCCTGGCAGGGCGAATGGCAGGGCAAGCCGTACGAGGATCGCGGCCGCGTCCTCGAGGTCACGCCGACGCAGCGCCTGGCCGTCACCCACTACAGCCCGATGACCGGGCTGCCCGACATCCCGGAGAACTATCACACCGTCACCTGGATTCTGACCGCCGAGCCCGGCGGCACCACCGTGACGATCCGCCAGGGCAACAATCGCGCCGAGGGCGAGGTGGCCGAATCCGAGAAGACCTGGGGCATGGTGCTCGACAGCCTGAAAAGCTATCTCGCCGAAGCGGATTGACCCTCGGGGAATCCGAGTCGCTTCACGAACGATTCCGTGGCTTCTCGGAAGAGTTGTCCAAGCAGCGCACCCCGCGTACTGATCATCGTCGATGACCTTGGCCGTCTCGATGCGAACGAACTGCTGGCGGTACTCAAGACCGTACGGTTACTCGGCGGCTTTCCCGGTATCCATTATCCGCTCGCCTGCGACCAAATCACGATCAACGACGTGCTGTCGACGACCGCAGTTGTCGGCAATAGCCCCAGCGCACACTCGAATACATCGAGAAGATCGTGCAATATCCCTTCGAACTGCCGCCCGCTGCAGCGCAATCGTCGGTACTGGGAAGTGCACGCGGCGCTTGCGGCCACGGCCGCCAACGAGAAAATCGACGTATCCAGTGTCGAGGTCGATAAGCTCATCATGACGCAGGCGTTCCTCGACCAGATTCCAGAATCCGACCTGATGACCCTACGCTCGACTGGTATTTCGCTTCGCGGTTCCTAGAGGAGATCCTTGGCGACGGCGCAGTCGGTAGCGGTCTGTCGCGACTCGCCAGTCAGGGTGAACTCAGTGCTGGTGACAAGCCGGCCAAAGCACTCGATGATCACCGGCAGCGGAGCGCAGTCGTTACACCATCAAGATCGCGGCGGCGAGGGCGCTTTCCGCTGTGAACGGAAACTGGCTCACCAGGTTGACCGACAAACTGCAGTTGCCCACCGCCCGGTCGCAGACCATTCAGGCACGACTCGTAGCCGATCTGCTCTTCATAGCCGTCGGCTCCGTGATCACCTGCACGCAACGGTGAGAACCTGGGATGAGCTAACCGAACTCGGCGCCCGGTTCGTACGTATCGCAGAACGCCCTAGGAGACCCACGATCAGGCCGTTCTACCTGGCTGATCTCCAGAACTTGCTCGAGCCGGCCGACGCGGTGACCGTGGTCAGTGGATCCTGGGGCGCCTTGTCGGAACTCGCCCTCGCCAATCACCGTGGTGTCCCAGTCGTCACCATCGGCGGATGGCAGATCCACGATGCCGATGGCAGGCCGGTCGTCTCCGCTCAGATCGGGGAAACTCCGGCCGAGACCACCGACCTCGCCATCGCCAGCGCACGGAACTTCCGTGCGCTGGCCGGCCAGGTCGACCAGGCCGCCCTCGACGCCACTCGCTGACAGTCGCATCCCGGTATGATCTCGGTATGACAGATCGGATCACGCTGTCTTTCAGCGACGACGCAGGCCGATACCTGCGGAAACAGGCCGAAGTGCAGACCTGCGGCAACGTGACCGCGTACGTGGAGAAGCTCGCCCGCTATCAGCAGGTCCGCGACTCCGCCGCGAGCTTCGCCGCCTGGTACGCCAACCACCCCGACCATGCCGAAGCGGTGGCCGCCGAACAGGCCGCCGCTGACGTCGAGCAGGAGCGCGGCGCGGCGTGAACCGCGGCGACGTCTACCGCTACGAACCTGTCATCAACCGCCCCGGCGTTTCCACCCTGCGCCTGATCACCAGCAGCAACGCCATCAACGACGCCGACGGCCTGCCCGTCGTGCTCACCCGCCACATCCTCGACACCGACCCCGGCGGCCTCCTGGCCGTCGAAACCGCCTACGGGTGGGTGTCGGCTATGCACCCCGAGGCCACCATCCGCCGTCGCCTCGGCGAACGCGTAGGCGGCCTGGACCGCGACACCATGGAACGCGTCGAAAACGCCTTGCGCGCAGCCGAAGACCTGTGAGGTAGCCACCATGCCGCAGAACCTGCCCACCCGGATCGACGTCTTCACCGACGCACTCAAGACCCTCGACACCGCCCGCACCGGACTCTCCGACGCCCGCGACACCCTCGCCTCCGACACCGCCGACATCGACACGCCACCTGCGGCTGGCGAACTCGACGCCAAACGCGAGGCCCAAGAGCGCATCGCGGACGCGAAAAACCTGCTCGACCAAGCGAAGTCGGCGCTGTACCGCGCACTGGAACTGTCCGAGAGCTGACCTACGACGGGCGCCACCCACGGATGTGAGCTACCCCCCGCCGCCCCGGCCGACCATCCACCACGCCCGCCACACCGCCACCTCGGCCACGTACCGGCGGTGCTCCGGATTAGTCGGTGGATACCAGCGGCGCGGAATCTGTTCGCTCATATCGGGGTTGCTCACGGAGGCTTGAGAGGCTGCCAGCCCGGACAGGTGGCGGCCAAGCCGCGCAGGTAGGCGCTGCGGTGCGCGCAGACGATATTGAGACCGAGCAGGGTACCGCTGCCGGTACGCAGCGGGGACAGATGCCCGGCGGACGCTGCATCACGACACTGCGTCCGGGGGTTGCTGACCCGTTCAACGCGTAAGTGTCCGGTCGCATTCGAGTTGGCAGTGCTGACCAGGCGATTGACAGGATAATTGCGACAGATTTGGCAGGGTTCGTCGCAGTGTAGTTGGCAATTTCGGAGGCTTTCTCGATGTAGTTGGCAATTCCGGAGGCGTCGCGCACTGGCCGCGCTTGTCAGTGTGTGGCTTTCATTTCGTCACGTGGCGTTGTGGCTTCGTTAGTGGGTGGCGTGGCTACGACGAGTGTTGTTGGGTCTGGCCGACAGGGTGTCAGTTGGTGTGGCTGGAGGGGCTGCTGGCAGCCGACGCCTGACCCGAACACCGCCTGAGCAATAGGCGGTTTCGAAGAAATTTGGATGAAGCCGCTACGGAGGTGGAGGATGCCTGCCTTCGACAGTGTTGCTGCGTGCGGAAGCGCGGCGTGTGCTCTGTCCGGTGTTTGAGATTACTCATGACGACACCGAGTTGTCGGTGATTGCCGAGTCCGTTGGATGTGTGTTGGGAGGTGCTCGTGGGGTGGCGAGCCGTTGGTGTCGGAGGGTTCGAGTATCGTTCGGCGGGCCCGTTGCGGGCGAAGGCGTGGCGGGCTTGGACCGGACGAAGGGGCGGCGCATCGAATGGCGCGAGGGCACAATGGTGTGTTCGAGGTGCGGCTGAGCGGGGTGCGGCACTGGTGCCGCCGCCGGGGGGCATCGGCGGAGACTCAGAGTGGCAGTTTGCACCCGTTGACGTCGGGATATCAGCCGACTCAGCACCAGATGTATGCCGATCACCTCGATGCTGGGATCGCGAATCCCTCGGTGCGGAATATCGCGCTCACGGGTCGGTACGGGGCGGGAAAGTCCAGCGTGCTGGACGAGACGCAACGTCGGCACGGGCGGCGAGTGCTGCGGGTGTCGCTGTCGAATCTCGGAGTTGACGAGGGAAACGAAGGCCTGACGAATCGGATCGAGAAGGAATTCGTCAAGCAACTTCTGCATCGTGAACCGCCGCGACGGGTACCGCAGTCGCGGTTTCGTAGGATCTCGACCCGGTCAGTCGTGACGTCGTTCGCGCTGACCCTCGTTCAAGCCGCTGTGGTCGGGTTGGCGGTGTGGCTGGTCCACGGGAATTTCGAGCTGGCAGCCTTCCATGGTCAGCACCGCTGGTGGGTGGTTGTGCTGGGGTGGATGGGTCTGATCGTCAGCGTGGTGGCGACGCTGACATGGTTGCGGACAGCGCTGAGAAACTATGTGGTGTCGCAGTTTTCGGCTGCTGGGGCGTCGGTGACACTGTCCAAGGCTGACAGCACCTACTTCGATGAATTCCTCGACGAGATCGTGTACTTCTTCGCCCGGATTCGGGTCGACATCGTCATTCTCGAGGACCTCGACCGGTTCGACGACCCTCACATATTCCAGGCGCTGCGGGAACTGAACACGGTGCTGAACTCCTCGCGCCAGATCCGCCGCGGCCGGCATCGTCGCCGCATCTGCTTCGTGTACGCAATCCGCGACAGCGTGTTCGAGAAGCTGGGCCACGACCTGGCCGAGCCTTCGAATTCCGCTTCCACAGACGGCACGGTTCGTGCGGGCGACGCCGTGGCCGCCGAGATCGTGATGGCGAACAGGACGAAGTTCTTCGATCTCGTCATCCCGCTGGTTCCGTTCATCACCCACCACAATGCACGTGATCTGCTGGCCCGGTTGCTGACCGGCGCGCAGGCAAATGTATCGGGTGACCTGATCGACGTGGTGGCACGCAGGTTGCCCGACATGCGGTTGCTGACCAACATCTGCAACGAATACATGGTCTTCACACGCCGACTGATCACCGACAAACGTGGCGTGCAGGACCTGACCCCGGACAAGCTGTTCGCGATGGTCGTCTACAAGAACGTGCATCTGCGTGATTTCGAGAACATGCTGCAGGCACCGGCAGCCTCGACACGCTCGATCAGGCGCGCCGTGACCTGATCAGCAGCGCGATCGCCGACTGTGAGAATCGGTTGCGTTCGATAGCCGACGGTTCGGCTGCCCGGACCGCGCTGAACGCGGAACTGGGACGGTTGCGTGCACAGCTGCAATGGTTCGTGCGCTCATTGCAGCAGGGCAACCCGCAACGTGGTGAGCATTGCGGATACGCCATCGATGGCCAAGTCCACGAGGTCGCTGCTGCGGAGACGGTCGAGTTCTGGGAAGCGCTGTTGGCCATGTCGCAGTCATGGGAGATCAGGTTCAGCCACTACGGCAACATCACCACCGCGCCGTTGCTCAGGGCTGACCTCGACAGGCTGTTGGGTGACGACTTCGACCTGGCGGCGTGGACCGCGCGCAGCCACGACGTACTCGACGCCGACAAACGCGAACTCGAACACACGCTGACGGTGCTGCGCCACGCTGACTACCGGGCGCTGCTGGCACTGGATGAGTTCACTATCGAATTCGGTAGTGCGCCACGCACTTTCGCGATGATCGTTGGGGACATCGCGGGCTCGGCACTGGTTGCTGACTTGATAGCTCAGGGATACATCGACCCCTACTACTGTGTCTACGTCTCGCAGTACTACGGTGGCCGCGTCAGTGCCAAGGCAATGAAGTTCTTGATGAACAACGTTGCCAGCAACACCCCCGACACCCACTACGACCTCGCCGCGACCGACGTCGAGGCCGTCGTGCGGGAGACCCGCGCCACGTTCCTCAACGACCTCAGCGGCTACAACATCGCGGTCCTGGACTACCTGCTCGTCGCCGGTCGGCGGGTGGACTCGGGTCCGCTCGCCGACACCGACCTCGCCGATGTGCTGCTGGGTCACATCGTCACCCGATGGGGCGAGCACGAGCAGAAATTCCTCAATTCCTACTTCACCGGCGGTCACCGGCAGCACGACGCACTCATGTGGGCGACCCGGAACTGGAGTGAGGTGTTCACCTTCCTGGCCCGAGACGCCGATATTGCCGTCGCGGCCCGAATCCGTTTCACCAGCATTGTTCTGCTCGCTTCGGAACCGACCATGACCTACACCCTCGACGACGACGTGCGAGCCTTCCTGACTCGTTACTACAGCCAGATCAACGCCATCGTCGGCGACCACACCGGCACCGAGACCGCAGCGACCTTCGATATCCTGGACAAGGCGGGATTCGTCTGTGAGGATCTGGCCGTGGTGGCCCCGCGATTGCGTGAGCGGTTGGTCACCGCAGGCCGCTACCGCTGCAGCGCGGCGAACCTGAAATCCGCTGCCGCCACAGCCGACATCGGCTTGGACACGCTATGGGCAGCCAGCCGGCAGGTCTATGAGTTTGCGCTGGCCGACCCCCGATCCTTCAGGGCAGCATTCGACGACGATACCGACACCGAATTCGTCATCACCGACCCGGCAGCGTTCGCCGGCATTCTCGACGATCTCATCGCCACCACCGGTGCGCACGACGCCGACACCGACGCCGACACGGCACGGTTGTGGACGGGCGAGCACCTCGACTGGGTCCTTGCCAACGCCGCACCTGCCTGTCACATCACGGATCTGGCACACGACGCCAACACCACACTGTGGCCGACGCTGGCACGCGCCTCGCGATTCACGTTGACGCTGAACAACGTCCACACCTACCTCGCCGACACCGGGTCGATCGACGAGGAGCTCGCCGGGCATCTGCTACGCACCGGCTCCATCGACACCAGTGCAGAAAACCCCGCCCCCGCCGAGAGCATGCCCACCGCCGCGGACAGGAAAATGACTGTGGCCCTCGCGGTGCTGAACGCGTCATCGACGCTGCCCGACGCCGACTTCCGGACCGACGTGGTCGAACGGCTCGACCTCACCGACTGGGTGGATGTCACTGCCGTGACCGCTGAGCACGGGCGTCTTCTCTCGCTGCTGATCATGCGGCACATCTGCGAGGATTCGGCAGCGACTTTCGCGCACTTCCCCTGCCAGGACTGGGACACCCTCCACCCGGCGATTCTGGCCTCGGGCACGTTCGCAGACTTCGTCAACCCCGATCTCCTCGACGAGCACTCTGTCGAACGCCTCTTCACCACGAACGGGTCGGCTCTCACCGCTGCGCAGACCACGGTGCTGCAGTCCTTGGAAGCCTTCACACCCCACACCGCCCCAGCCGCGCTGCTCGCCGCCGGACGCTACGCCATCGATACCGGCCACCGGCTCGCCGCGCCGCACATCGAGCGGATCGCCGCCGCCACACACGACCCCGTCATCACGATCGCCCTCGTCTCAGCACTACCCGCCTCCCAGATCGCCGCCGCCGAAATCGAGCAGATCCTCAGCCACCTGCCCGATAACTACCCCAAACTCAACCAACCAGGACAGAGTTTCACGCTGCCCGCCGACGACCTGCACCGCGGACTGCTGACACGACTCAAACGCGAGGGTCGGGTCGAGAAATTCGTGCACCGCCGCGCCACCGGCAGATTCTCGGTCACGACCAAGACCTAGAAATTCAATATGGCGGAAACCGTCCGGATTGTGCGCGACTGCGGTGATTGCGATGTTCTCCGTCGCGATTGCGCCGTCGCCGTGGCGGGCCGTGGGGGCGCTGACAAGCAGGCCGGCGGGGTCGCTGAGGGTGTGGCGGAATCATGGCGTCGTTGTCCGGGGCGGTGCGAGGAGGCCAGGTCGTCGCATGGTTGGTGGGTGACGGTGGTTGCCTTAGTGCCTGTGAACAAACTGCTCATTTCCGTGGTTGGGTGCGGGCGAGGCGGCGTGACATGAGCATGACCATGGACCAGGTGACCCAGGCTTCGTGGTGTTCGGGTAGTCGTTCGTAGTCGCGAATGCATCTGCGGCGCAGGCAGATCCAGGCCAGAGAGCGTTCGACGAGCCAGCGGCGCGGTAGCACGACGAAGCTGGTCAGCGGTTCGCTGCGACGGACGATTTCGAGGGTGAGCGCCAGTTTCTGATGTGCCCAGCCGACGAGGTGGCCGCTGTAGGCGCCGTCTGCCCAGACCAGCATGATCGCGGTGAACAGCTCACGCAGTCGGGTCAGGGCGGCGCGGGCGCCGTCGCGGTCCTGGATGTTGGCGGCGGTGACGTGCACGACCAACAGCAGCCCGAGTGTGTCGACGATGATGTGGCGTTTGCGCCCGTTCATCTTCTTCGCGGCATCCCAGCCGCGGGTGGCGGCACCGACGGTTTCGGCGGCGCGCACGGTTTGGGAATCGATGATCGCCGCGGTCGGGTCGAAGTCGCGGCCGGCCGCGACGCGTAGTCTGTCGCGCAGGTCGTTGTGGACGGCAGCGATTTCGCCGCTGGCCCACCAGCGTGAGAACAGGCCGTAAATGGTGCGCCAGGGTGGGAAGTCGCACGGCAGGTTGCGCCATTTGGCGCCGTTGTCGGCTTCTCTGAACTACCGGCCACACCATCCAGCCGCCCGTGTTGCCGAATCCGATCGGGTGACACGCCGTCCCCACCGGCGAGTTTGAGGTCGGAAGCTAACACGTTCGGAATCATCGATCGCTAGGTATCCCTGTGGGTCTAATCAAAACCGAGATTGATATCCCGAGTGGAGGGTCAGCGTATGAACCTGAAGGCAGGGCACTCGCTTGTATTCATTAAGTCCATCTCCTCCCCGGAAATCCCCACGCTCGTCGTCGGGTCTTCACCGGGCAAGCTTCTGCTCGGGTGTGACTGGCAGATCCAAGTTGAGCAGCGCGAAGAAGATGGAACCGACACTGTTCAGGTAGTGGCTCCCTCCGATTCGCCTGCCTACAACCAGATTCCCGAATTCTTCGCTGCTCTCGACGAGCAGAAGCCGCGCAGTATCGACGAGGTGATCGCGATAATTGAGGATCTGGGAGGCAGCGTCGCCGTTCAACGAGAGTGAGCTTGCCTCGGCCAGATTGCGACCGCGTCACCGTTCGGAAGCTGTTGTCTAGGTGTCAGTTTGGGTGATTGTCGGTGTGCCGAGGTTGACGATCACGGTTCGCCGGGCTGCTTCCTCGTCGAGTTGGGCAAGTTTGCCTTCAGCACCGGCGAGGCTGACTTGCAGGCCCTCGATCTCGCCGAGCCATCCCTCCCGCTCCGCTTCGCTGATCCGGTCGGCGAGGTTGTCTCGGATTTCTTCCAGCCGGGCGCGTTGCTGCGGATCCGGCCGCAGCAGCGAACACCTGACACAAGCGTGCTCATGAATACAAGGTGTTGAGAAGGCACGGGCGCAGATGCCGACCGATAGCTTGCGTTTCTCGAAGTGGGCGAGGAACTCGTCCCATTCGGTTTCGGTCGGCGTGCGGTATTCAGCGCTGGGACGCTCCGACCGGCGGCGGGCGATGAATGCGCGGTAGGACTCGATCGCCTCTTCGGGGTAGACGGCCTTGTATCCCATTGTGGTCTCGATGTTTTCGTGGCCAGCGATGATCTGGGCGATGCGGGGCGGAAGCCCGTTCATAATGGCGTCGGTGATGAATATCCTGCGGAAGTCGTGGGGCGTGAAGTGCAGAGGTTGCCCCGTATCGTCAGTCAAGCCGGTAGTAGCCAGGGTTTTGTTCAGTAGCTGCTTGACTGCGGAGGCAGGGATGCCGCGGATTTCGCTGCCGGTGCGCCTCTGAAATAGCAGCGGCATCGGCGGTGACCAAACCCGCTCGTGCCGGTCGTAGGCGGTGACCATCGGGACCATGCCGTCCGTGCCACGGACCCGCTGGAGCACGGCACTCAGGACGTCGGCGAGCTCTGGACTGATGAGAAGTAGCCGTTCGGCATCGGATTTCGACGGGGCGATCTGCAGCAGCGGGACGAGTTCGCCGGTCGAGGGCAGCCGGTATTCGGTGATCGCATGGTGGGCGAGCTCCAGCAATTCCTCGACGCGAATACCGGTGTGGCGCAGGGCCTCCAGGATGGCCCAGGCCCAGAAGGCGTCGTCTTCCTCGGCTGCCAGGTCGCGCCGTTTGTCGGTGTCCGGATCGCTGGCCCAGACCAGTGGCGTCCTGAGCAGGTTCCTGGCCAGGACAGGGCGATGCCAGCGTTGACCATCGACGTCGAAGTCCTGGCCCGGATCGACCGATCGGGCCGCGCGCAGTCGTCGGCTCGCTAGTTCCAGCTGGTTTTGGGCGGTCTTGACCAGCAGTGGAAGCACGGGCAGTCGCTCGCGAGTGCGCTGGTCCATCCGGGCCTTGCGATGCTTGTTGACCTTGCTCTGGCGGATGGTGAGGTCGCGGTCGCGCACTGGACATGGTGCGACCCATGGTCCCCAGCGGGCAGGCTCTTCCAGTGCCCACTGCGCGATGTCCTGGTAGAACGCTCGGACCGCGGTCAGCTCGTTGTCCGACAGCCGCCGAATCCGCTCCTGCGTGGTGGTGCCGTCGGCGTGCTTGACCTTGCGTGTCCGGTATTGCCGTCGCTCCTTCCAGGCGGCCGCGATCTCTGGTGCCAGGTGCAGCGAGTCGATGCCGGGATGATGGCGCTCGAGGTCGGCCCAGAACTTGCCACCGAGCATGAACGCCAGCTGGTCCAAGGTCGTGTAGTCCACGGTCGGTTGACGTTCGCGCAGGTAGTCCAGGATCACGGCGCGGACCGGCTGGCAGGCGATCGAGTAGCGATCCAGCAGTGCCTCCAGGCTGCGCTGTCCCGTGGTGTGGGCCAACGCCCGAAAGGTGGCAGGTGCGTGGGCGGGCACGATCCCGACCTGCCGCAGCAGCGTGTAGGCCGCAGACATGTAGGTCGCCCGTCTTCCCGCCGTTCGACGCAGGTCGTATGCCTGGACCAGATCGCCGACAGTCACCTCGGCGACCGTCCCGCCCTTGGCCGCAACGATTTTGGCAATCATCGCGATCGCCGCCGATCCCTCGGCTTGCAGCGCTGGCGTTGTCGTGACCGCGTCGCGCAGCAGCGCGAAGCCTTCAGGATCACGGACTCGACCGATCTCCCGGGTCAGAAATGCCGCGTTGTTCTTGCGCTGCAGCAGATGTGCCAGCGACGGGCGCAGAACGTCCAGGCTCATCAAGACCAGGAACCCGCTGGCCAGCTCGGTCGGGTTCCTTGTCACCGTGCCCACGGACTGCTCGGCCAGCCAGCGCCCGGCGCTCTCGCGCCACTGCGCGCGGTGCTCGGCCTGCGAGGAACGCCATCGCTGCTGCCAGGTGTTTCCCGGGAACGAGGACAACCACATCAGCAGCCGCTCGGCGCCGCGGCGTTGATGCCGGCCACTGTCTCGGTTGACGGTCGATGTCGCCTCAGCAACCAGATGCAGAACCTCCCCGGCGGCGAGCGCGGTCCGCACCCAGGAATCGGCCGTCTGCCGGGCGGGATACTGACCTCGGAGTGCCTGCAGCGCAGAATCATTCGCGTTCGGTGTCACCACAGGGCCTGCGGGAGACGCTGCGAGCGCGGGCGACTTGAGCAGCGAGGGACTCACAGCTTGCGCCCCAACAGGATCTGAAGCGAGGACGGGTTGTAACCCGGTGCCGGTGCCGGCGGTGGTGCTTCCTTGCGCCGCGCATGGTGCGCGACCACCCGTTCGATGACCTGCTCTTGCGTTGGGACGGTATAGATCTCGGTGGTGCTCAGATGTGCGTGGCCGAGAATCCATTGGACGTCGGTCAGGCTCATGTGCGGGTCCGATGCCATCCGCTGGGCTGCCGTATGGCGAAGATCGTGCAGCCGCCAGTTCGCGCCGATCCGATCGTTGACCCGTTCGAACATGCGGTGCGCGGCGTGGTAGGTCAGTGGCCGGAACGGTCGGCGCAGCGTCCACCACAGCGGTTGGTTCCGGCCGGTCGGCACCAACCATGCATCTCCTGTTGGTAGAGCCGCAGCCAAACGAACGAGTCGGTGGAGACCGGCACCTGCTGAATCGCGCGACTTCCTTTGCGCTGCACCGTGATCAGCTGACGGCCTGGTTCGACACCGCTCTGAACCAACCCCAACAGCTCTGATGCCCGGACCCCGCTGGAGATCCACATCGCCACCAACGCCCGGTCCCGGTTGGATCCAAGTCTGACGAACAACTCGTCGAACAGGCGGTCCGGGATCGCCTTCGGCAGCCGCTTCGGCGTCGATGGCCGATAGCGGCCGGAACGCTCAGGTTTGAACGGCTGCAACGGATTATGGTGCGCGTGGGCCCGTCCTCCGCGGCGAGAGCGGTGCAAGGGGAACGGGTTCATGACAGGTCCGGAGCCGAGTTCCAAGTGCAGATCGTAGAAGGATCGAAGGACGGTCTCACTGTGCCGGATCGTGCTGGCCTTGTACTTCGCGCCGATCGTCAGCTTGCCTGTGACCGGGTTCGGCGAACCCGGCGCGATCTGCTGACGCCGCGCGGCCACGACCCGCACTTTCGATGGCCTTGGCTTGGCAGTCAGCTGGATCCACCGCGAAAAGTCCCGCGCCTCAATGCTGGTCGCTCGATCCCACGACACCTCGACAGCCCACAGAAACCGGAACCAGCGCAACAGATCCATGCCATACGACCGCAGCGTCGAGGCGGACCGACCAGCAGCCTGCAGGTCACGGAAGAACACGCTCACCGCCTCGATCGATACACCACACGGATCCATCAGGAGGTACGGATCAAACGAATCACCGGTCTCCGCCAGCCGACCGACCCGGGGTATCTCTGCCCTTGCCGGGTCTGCACCCAACGCTTCTCGATCAAGCACCGGAGCATCATGTCAGAAGACCAATACCCTTATCTACCTGCAAAAACGGTCAATTTAGTTCAGTCAACAGGGCCAGGTAGAAGATCGCGTCGATCACAGCGCGGCGGCAGTATTCCTCGGGGCGGCCTCCGGCGCCGTCGAGCCAGACCGGCCACGGCAGCAGCGGTGCGAGCACTGTCCATTGGGCGTCGGTGGTGTCGGAGCTGTAGTGGCGAGCCCGCGCCGGATGGATCGTGCCGTGCCCGAAGCGGCAGGCCGCGCAAGGGCAATCGTTTGCCGAGGGTGGGGTGCCAACGCAGGGATTTGCAGAGTAGAAGGACATGGTGGAACCTGGTGGAGTGCATGGTTTGTGGTAATTCCTGTTGCTACCACCAGGTCCCGCCTCGCAGGCGTCCTCACCGGCCCGACAGCGATGAAACCGCTGCATGAGCACGCCGTGGACCGTCAATCACCCACTACACCAGCGTCATTGGTGATCGTGAAAACCCCGGAAGGTTCCTGCTCGAGCCAGCCGCGCGCACACGGATCGGCAAGGGCCCGGGCAGCACACGCGTGACCGTGGCGGTGGCGGGCGGGGCGCTGGGTGCCGCCGCCTGAGCGTGGCGCGGCTGCACGATGTCGGGGGACGTGCGGGAGTACACCCAGGAGGGGAACGTCGGGTCGACCGGTGATAGCTCGCGGGCGAAAATCGGGTCCAGCGGGGACGGCTCGCGGGGGATGCGCGGGCGCGGCGCCGGTAGCCAGAGGCGCGGCAGCATGAGCCCCAGCGCGGTCAGCGGTGCGGTGGCCACCACGGTGGTCAGGGGGTCGTTCTCGGTGGTGTCGGCGCGCACCTGGGCGAGCTGTTCGAGTAGTACACGCAGATAGGCGGCGATCGTGGTGTGACCCGACCAGTCCGCCTCGGGGAACAACCGCTGCAGGGAGTGCTGCAACACCAGACCTCGGGCGCCGGGTGAACGGGCTGGGTGGGTGGTGGCGTCGAGGAACGACGGATCGCTCACCGCGCTCAGCAGGCGTACCTGATCGGGGTAGAGCAGCGCGGAATGCGGCAACGGCCCGTGGGCGTGGCGGCGGCGGGTGATTTCGGTGGTGCCGACGATGTCGGTGGTGACCTGGTGGGCGAGTTCACCGATGAGCAGGGTGGCGGCACCGTGCCGCTGTGGTGCGATCTCGCGGCGGAAGACGTGCTCAGCGGCGACCGCGGCAGGGTAGGTGTGCAGGTCGGCTTGGGCGGTGCCGAGCCAGCGGCGATGCCTCAGGCACACGCAGCCGGTCGTCGCCGGTGCCGCGGGGGCGTGTTCGTCGGCGCAGCGTCGGCAGCGGGTCGGTTGCAGCGCGGTCGCGAGGACACCGTCGAGAGTGAACGAGTCGGTGTCGAGGCCGGCCCGCTGCGACCACAAGCGCCGTCGAATCGGTTCGCTGCCGGGCCCAAGGGGCAGCAGCCGGTCTTGGCGCATCCAGCGTTCCACGATCTCGGCGGTGGAACCGTTGAGTTCGGCCAGCTTCTCGATGAACGCCTCGAATGGCTGACCGCGGATCAGATGCGGACGAAACAGGAAGGGACGCAACGACATCGGCACTCCAACAGGACGGTCCGCAGGCATGCGGGGGTGGGGAAACGGTGCGCGGTGAGCGGTGTCGCTCACTGCCTGGGGTCGGGGATGAGGCGCAGCAGGTTGGTGTCGGGATCGGTGGCGGGTGCGCCGAGATGGGCGGCGCTGCGGCGGATGTCGGCCAGCCGGTGCAGCAGTGCGGTGATGCGTGCGCGTGCCCGCCACGGCTCAGCGTCGCCGCCGGGCACCGCGATCGTCGCTACGAGCGTGGCGGCGATGCGGGTGCGGTCGTGGTCGGTGCGATCCGGTGCCGTCGCGGTGGCCAGGAAAGCACCATGAGTCAAAGCTCGGGCCAGACGGACCTGTTCGGGGTAGCCCAACGCGACCGCGTCGCTGATGCCGGTGGCGGCGGCACGCTCGGCGAGCTGGCGGGCGCCGAGCAGGCCCGCGGCGACGCAGTCACCGGCCAGCAGCATCACGGGACTGTCGTGCAGCACACCGCGCCACGGCAGGCTCGCGCGGAACCGGCGTTCGGCGGCGAGGATCGCCGCAGCGGTCGCGACGGGGATCTGGTTGTGCCCCAGCCAGATCCGATGCCGTACGCACACCCACCCCCACCCCGGCAGCCGCGCGGTGGCCGTCGCGCCGTGACTGCAGCGACGGCACACGCCGCGCTCGGTGACCGGTTGATCGTGCAGAAGCGGGGGTGTCGTGAACGCGGTCGCCGGCAGCGTGCCCAGAGCCCGCCACACCGCGGCCCGCGCCGGCGTGTCGCGGGCAACACTGGCCGGCAGGAGCCCGCGGTGGCGTAACGCGTGTTCGGTGAACGAGCCCATCCCGGTGATCGACGACAACCTGTGCGCGGCCGTGCATGTCGCCGCGGCCGCACTGGGCAGGGAATTCGCCGGTGTGGCGCCGGCGGTGCTGGCAATGCTGCTGTGCGGGCGACTGATGGCGGTGGGCCCCCAGGAATCGGCTCTGCCGCGGGGCTGGAGTGCGATCGAGTTCGGTGAACACGCCAGCCGGGTCTCCGGTGGCCTGGCCATGCATGTCGATCCGATCTGGAAGGTCTTGGCTGCGCAGACCTGTTTGGTGCTGGCGCAGGCCTACGCGTTCGCTGGACGTGTCCAGGAAGCGCTGCGCGCGATCAGTTCGGCGATGATCTACGGATTTCAAGTCGAAGACTCACGGGTCATCGCCGAGGCTGTCGTGGTCGCCGAACCGATCGTGACCCTCCACGGCCGCCGCGACACCGCCGCGGTGCTGCTGGGCTATCTCGAGCAGTTCCGAGATCAGCAACTGGCACCACACATGACGGTGCAACTGCTGTTGGCGCACGCGAACGTGCTGCGGATGCTGGCACGCATCGACGACGCGGCTGACCATTGCGATCGAGCCCTCGCAGCCATCGCCGCCGACCCTGACGAGGTGTCACTGCTGCTGCGGGTGAAAGCGTTGACCACTGCGGCACTGCTGGCACGCGACCGCGGCGACAGCGCCGCCGGGTTGCGTCACGCGCTGGCGTTGGTGGAACTACACCAGCGCCCGCAGGCCGCCACCGACATCCCGCCACTGACCCAGATCCTCAACCTGCATACAGCCGCCGACGCCGCGGTCACCGAAGGCAGCCTCGACACCGCCGCACAGTTGCTGGCACGCGCCCGGGACCAGGTGGCCGACACCGGCTTCGGAGATTCCGCACTGATCGCCGCTGACCTGGCGGCAGTCTCCGCGCGCCTGGCCACCAGACAGGGCAAGTTGAAGGTGGCGCGTACCGAATTCGAGTCTGCGATCACACTGTTGGAGTCGATGGGCGAGGGATTTCGGCCTCGCCTGCCCGCAGTGCTGGTCGGATTGGGCGATGTCCTTTACGCCCAGAACCACCCGCACGACGCGGGCGCCCTGGTCGAGCGGGCGTTGGCGATCGACGAAAGAAATCTATCCTGCCGATCATCCTGAACTCGAGCACGAACACATGCGCTTAAGGTTGTGGAAAACCAGACTGAGGGGTGCCCCGGCGCAACCCGACGAGCCCGACGCCCATCGCATCCACGACGAGTGAGCACTCACCCGACCACGCCCGAACCCTTCATCCGACAGTCCGTCGCTCTGCTCGTACACCGACCATCACCTCCCGGAAACGCCTCCGAATCTGCTGGCCTGCAACGAGTTCCGCTCTCACACGAGACCTCAGAGCGATGCCGGGTGAGTGGAGCTGCGCGACCGCGTTTGCCGACGTGTTGATATATCGGCCTCCCGTCGTGCAGACGTGGCGTGTGAGAGGACGGTGTGTGCAGGCGACCGCGCTCGGGCCTGTCAACGGCGGGCCGTCTCAGGATTGCGAGCTGTCGGGATCGGGTCGGCTGGTGCCCTTCGGCTCGTCCTGGATGGCGACGACCGCGGCGGGGGACTGCGGTAGGGGTGCCGACGGTTGCGGGTGCGCAGGGTCGGGAGCCGCTGCCACGGTGACGGGTTCGGGTTGCGACGGTGCGGGCGCAGGTGCTTCCTGCTCGGGTGGGCGGGGGCCGAGCACGTAGGCGCGCAGATCGATGTCGATCGGTTCGGTGGCGATCACGGTGCGCTCCAGGTCGAGCAGCGCTTGGTCGCCGGGGCGGCAGCCGATCGCGTGCTCGATCGCGGTGAGTGCTGCGGCGTGCTCACCGTCGAGTTGGTGGGCGTGCGCGGCGCGGACCCAGAGGGCTGCGTCGAGTCGGGGATGCAGTTCCAGGGGCTTTCGGCGCTGCAGCTCTGTCATGCGCGCGTCGGCCAGCTGCTGCAGTTGCGCTGTCGTCCAGTCGGGAGTCTTCGCGAGCAGCATGCTGATGGCGAAGGAGTAGATGTTCGGACCTCGCAGCTCGTCCACGGCGATCGTGAGGAGCTTCTCCGGTGCGGGGCAATGCATGTCGCTGTGGGTGACCATGTGCCACAAGTAGTAGATCGTCAGCAGAGGCAGCCGTACGTCGCTCTTGCGTGTGTCGGGGACGATGGTTTCGATCCGCTGCAGGGCTGGGCGCATGTCGATGTACTGCTCGGCGCGCCCGGACAGGGCTTCGATGAGGTGGGCGATGTATTCGCCGGCGCGGGTGGCGGCTACTTCCGCTGCCATGGCTTCGGCGTGGCCGAGGTAGTACTCGGGTGCCAGCCGGGCGTGGACGAGGTTGGGCAGGTGTTCACGCCAGCGGAAATCCTCGTCCCGGCCGGTGGGGGCACGGTCGACGAAGGTGCGCACTACGTGGCGGGCGAGTCGATCGAGTCCGCGATGGGTCAGCATGGGGTCTCCGCTGACGGGGTCGAGCACCTCGGCGTCACCGACGAGCGGCCAGGCGCGGGGGTCGAGGTGGCGAAGCTCGTGCAAGTTCTTCGAGCGTGCCGTGTATGCGGCCGAGACCAGTCGTGGCAGCGCCGCCGCGCGCACTGGCGCGGTCACGGTGGTGGCTTCTTCGCGATAGAAGCTGGGACGCACGTGTGTGAGAACGAATTCGCTGTAGCGGCTGCGGATTCCGGCGCGTTCGGCTTCGAGGATCGCCTCACGGATGGGCGTGGCGGTGTCGTCGTCGAGTGCGCTCAGTGCGGGGTCGAGGATCTTTCGTTTGCGTGAGTCGAGGCGTTGCCAGTTCGTCCTCGCCGCGTCGGTCTCGGCCGACAGCGATTCCAGGGCGGCGACGTAGTCGGTGTAGGACAGGGTCGGGTCTTCTGCGACTCGTTGACTGGCGGTGACGATGCGCCGCATCGCGGCCAGCGCGGCGGTGTAGGACTCACGGCGCAGGCCGAGTACCGTGGACAGGAATTGTTGCAGGTCAGCTATCTGCTCTTCGGTCAGGTAGCGACCGGGAGTGAAGACGCCCGGCAAGATGTCGGCCGGTGTGACGGGAGTGCGGTAGGTGCCCGATGGTGGGCCGATGAGCCGCTCGGCGGTGTCGTGGTTGGTGGTGACGGTCGCGCCGAGCGCGAAGGACAACACCGTGGCCAGATCATCGATGATCGCGCTACCGCCGGTGGATCTCAGGAATTCGTCGGTGCCGTCGTCGCGGACGGCTTCGAGGCGTTCGGTGACGCAGACGAGCATGGTCGAGACCCGTGCGGTGTGGTCGGTGGTGGGTATCAGGTGGCCGATACCGAGGTCGATCCGGTCGCAGGTCCACGGTCCCCACAGGTTGGTGTAGAGGGTCCGGCGATGTTCGGTCTCGTAGAGTGCGACGTCGCGGAAATACATGCCGGTGATGACTTGCAGCATCGTGCCAGCATCCCATGGGGCGCAAACGGTTTGACCCGCCGCGGCGACCGCGACGGGGCGATCGTCCGATACGCGGATGCGGCGGCAGGGAGGACGACTGGCTCGTCGGGGAGGCGAAGTGGAGGTCACTCAGATCGCCGTGGCAACGTTTCTGTGCACCGGGGCGTCCGATCTTGCATGGAACTCGATGACGATGAACGTCAGGCGTTGCGTGAAGAGGGTGTCGATCCCGATGACCCGCAGGTGGTCCTGAGCCAGCAACGTGTGTCGAAGTTGTTACGCTGCTATGGAATATGGCTGCGCAGCTGAAGTTGCTGCCGTTTCATTTCGTCTCCGCGTGGCGCACACGGCGTGGAGCTCGGCGGCATTGCGCGCGGCGTTGTTCGGCGACCTGCCTGCGGGTACCGACACGCCGCCCACTTGGGTGACGTGCCGGTACCCGGGTGGACGCACCGACTGGTCGGGATCGAGGTCGGCGTCGCTGAGCGTCGCACGATCGAGAGAGTTTATGTAGGGAATGACCGCCAGACTTGTCACTGGGTCCGTAGTTGCGGCTCAGCCCCGCCGGGCGGGGGCGTCGAAGGTATCGAGTCTGATGAGGTCTCAGGGTTTTCGGGTTTGCGCGCGCCAGAAGGCTTCGCCGGTCAATGACGGCTGTGCCTGATTCCACGCGTGTTGCGTCGGAATGAGCATGCCGTTGACCGATCGCAGGTGACTCGGCGTGCCGATTTCGATCTGGCGGTGCGGTGGCACCCCGTCGAGGACCGTGAACGGCAGTGTCATTCCTGCTGTCGCGCCCGAGCGGGCGACCGCGCTGATGAACAGGCATTCCCCTCTGTCGGGGTGATACTGCGGCGGGACGTGACCCCCGTCCACGGTGGCCTGGAAGGGCGCGGTCCAGGCCTCGCCGATGATAACAACGACGTCAGCTTGATTTTCGAGGGCAATCAACGCTATTTCGCTGGCGAGGGCATGCTTTCCTTGAGAATCGATGGTCATGTGCAGTCTGCTGTCACACATTGCTCCGTTGCGGAAGTAGTGCGTGAAGCATGCATGGTCCTGTCCGCTCCGCAGAATTCCAGATGCCAATTCGCGGTAGAATTCAACGAGTTCGGCGAGCTGTTCGGATGTCTGCAGTTTCCCGATTCTTTCTGTCGGGAAGTCAGGATGCTCTCCGTACGGTTTCTGTGTGTCTAGGACTTCTTGGATATCGGGGTCGAACTCTGATCGGTGACTGATGAACTCTGTGACTACGGTGCCGTCCACCAGTCGGCGTCTGGTCGTACGGATGTTACGGGTCGACAGCATGCACTGCAGACCCCCGCGAAAAGGGATCCGATCGATCTCTTCGATGGTGTATTCGAGCGGGTTGCCGTCATCGCCGATCGATACAGCGACGCGAGCGAGTTTTCGATCGAGGAGCTCGTGGCAATTGAGTACCAATTCGCGCAGTCGACCGTATGCATGCGCCAGCACTGTGAGGAGTTCGTATCCGGGCATGTCGGCGGAGACCCACCGACGCTCGAATAGTACGCTGGCACGCTGGCGGACCATCAAGGGGAGGTCCAGTTGTCGCAGATCCGAGAGGATCTCTGCTGCGGACATCCCGACGGGGACCTGTGCGGTGGATTCTCTCATGTTGGCGTAGTCGCAGCGCAAGAATTCGTCCCAAGTTCGCTGCTCTCGGGCGATGAGGTCGGCTTCGTCCGTGTAGTCGATGACGAACGCAACGTTCAGTCGGGAGTGGGTTTCCAAGTCGCCCTGTTTCACCACCTTATTTCTGGAATCGACAATCCAACGCAAGATCTTGTCGGCGCGCATCGTGGTTTGTTGCGGTTCGTACCATGATGAGAAATTCGGCACAGCGGACTTCGCCGCTTGTAATGCAAAGGTGACATTGCGGAGAGCCTGGATCGTGGAGTTCAGTGCAACTCGAAAGTCTTCAGGGTCTTGGTATGAGCGAGCGCAGTCGTGCCAGTGACGGTGCACTTCACGCAGCCGCGCCTCGGCGGCATTGAGCGGACAGTCGTCAGCGCAGGTTCGATACTCGAACTCACACCAGGAGGCCGACCTCACGATCTGGTTCATGAGTGAACATTAGGGTGTCGACGGTCGACGTGACAATCAGATTTCTCGACCAACCTCATCAGCCAGCACCATCGCTGTCGCTCGACATTCGCTGCCAATTCCACTCCCAGCAGCGGATCTGGTCGGTATTCGCTCGTAAACGTGGGCTCAACAGACGGGCGGGGCCACCGGTTCATGACGATCTGGTGGCTCGAGCGTTCACCGCGACGGCACCAAATCGTTTGTGGCTCACCGACATCACTGAACATCGCACGAGTGAAGGAAAGCTCTACCTCTGCGCGATCAAGGACTGCTTCTCCAACCGGATCGTCGGCTATTCGATCGACGAGCGCATGACCGCCGCGCTAGCGGTGGCGGCACTGCGCAACGCGGTCGCGATCCGCTCACCGGCCGGCACTGTGGTCCACTCCGATAGGGGCAGTCAATTTCGTTCCCGCCGATTCGTTCATGCGTTGTCAGCCAACGGATTACGAGGCTCGATGGGCCGAGTCGGAGCGTGTGGCGACAATGCCGCGATGGAGTCGTTCTTCGCCCTGCTGCAACGCAACGTCCTCGACCGTCAGCACTGGTCAACCAGAGAGGAGCTGCGCCTTGCGATCGTGATCTGGATCGAGCGGACCTACCATCGCCGCCGACGGCAACGCCGACTCGGCCGCCTGACACCGATCGAATTTGAGACAATCAATCAGCCCGCGCTCGCGGCCTGAAACACCACACCCCGCGAGTCAACCGAACTCGGGGCAGTCCCCTCCGAATCCAGCCGAAGATCCGGAGCTATTGCCAACAGGAACTCGACAACCTGAGCCAGATCCGGAGGAGGCGAACCGCAGGTTCGTATTGGACGCATCCACGCAGTTCAAAGCACCGGTGCCGGGGAGCGGCCGGTTGCCAACTTCAATGCGACTACGTCCTGAATTCCGGAGAATGCCACGTTCCGTGCGAAAAATGCCAACTAGACCGCGAACGGACACGTAAGGCAGGATTCGCGTGGGCCTGCGGGGGCGGCAGTCATCACCGTAGGTTTACATAAGAAATGTTATCGGCGATCTAATGATATTGGGCGGCAACATGAGTCGGCCTTCGTGTCTGCTCGAGCATGTAAGCGGATTGCAGCACCGGACCCTCCCTCTCTCGTAGGGACTACGCAATACGGGCCGCGGAGACGCTTCACTTTGACGACCTTTCGGCCACCGAGATGCGCCCGCCACTATTCGTCACGTGACGAATAGTGGCGGGCGCTTGCTGGTGTTGGCGTAGCGATGGGAGGCGTCTTCAACTTACGAGGGTTGATCGACCGAAGGCCGCGGCTGCTGAGGGACATACTGACATTAAGTGCAAACATCGCTATATTTCCATTAATGGATATATGAAGCCTGTCAGGGGGCCTGACACCTCGCCTGCCGGTCCTTCGGGCGGTACGGTCTTTTCTCTGGTCGTCGTCGATCCAATGACTCTCGTCGATTGCACGTAAGAGGCCTTGGAGTGTGTCACCACGAGGTCTGCTGCGCCAACCCCACTGCGACCTGAACTCGCGACGTAAGATTCAGCTTTGTCAGAATGCTGGAGACATGCGATTGGATTGTCCGGGGAGACAAGAACATTCGGGTGGCGATCTCGGAGTTCGATCGACCCTGGGCTATTTGGGCGGCGACCTTTCGTTCGGTGGGCGTCAACGCGTCCCAGCCGGTCTTGGGCCGTTTTCTGGGACCTCGGCGCCCGCGCCGGATCCCAAGCCCTCGCATCCGGGTCTCAGCTCGCGCGGCGTCCCAAGCAGCGTCCAGTCCGGTGTAGAGCTCGACCGCTTTTTCCAGTGTGGACAGTGCGTCCTCTTGTCGATCCCCAGTGGCGAGCAGTATCGCGAGGTTCTCCAGGGCTTGAGCCTCGTACCAGGGCTGACCCGAACCTCGGTAGGTCTCTGCCGATTCGGCGACGAGCTCGACGTCACCTTCGGCCAGACCGCGGCACAGCAGAGCATTCGCACGACGGCTCGCGGTGTGGCCACGTGCGTCCAGGACCTCCGCTGCCGCTGCGACCCGTTCGGCAATGTCGTGTCTGCCCGTGGCAGCCGCCAACCGGGCGAGATCTGGGTGGAGTGGGTACGCCGTAGCGGCGGTCGTTTCGTCAGTGAGGTCGGCGACGACGTCGGACAGCACCGTCAGTGCTTGTTCAGGACGGCCATGTGATTCGTGGACCAGTGCCTGAACCCAGGGACGCAGGTGGGTCGTGTTGCGGGTTCCTATCAGCTCGGCTGGCTGTGGCAGGGCCGCAGCATCGTCGGAGTAGGTGCCGCGTCGCACAGCGACCAAAGCGGCAAGGCATTTCGCGGCTGACGAGTAACCGAACACGTCACGTTCGGTGGGGAGGGCACGCAGGTCGGCGAGCGCCTCATCCCACCGACCTTGCAGGTAGTGCGTATGCGCCAGGTCCAATCGAATCAACCCGAGGTACGTACCGGAGGTGCTTTCGCTCAAGCGGAGAGCCAGCGTGAACGACTTCTCCGCGGACGCGTAGTCACCGCGTTCTCGATGGCAGCGTCCGCTCAGCGAATAGGGGTCGATTTGAGGGACCCGCCGGCGGTCGGCACTTTCGTAGTCTTGTACCAGTTGATCGCCGAGGTCTTGTGCTTCGTTCAGAAACCCCTGCTGATAGCGCAGCAAGCCCAGTCCGGCCGCACCGAGGCCCCCGGCGACCGGATCCGAGAGCGCGTCTCCGGAGGAGATCGCGAGTGCCGATGCCCTCTCCGCCATGTCGAATCGTTGTTGGAACAGATATGAGAGACCGCAAAAGCCGAGGAACTGCCCCCGCTGCAGCGGTGAAAGGTCGGACCAAGTGAGTACGGATTCAGCGACGGCGAGCGCATCGGCGACCTTTCCTTGCGCGAGACAGGCATGGGCCAGCAACCATTGCAACGGGCTCTCCACTGCCGGGTCGCGATCGGCTGAGGTGACCACTTCTGACAATGTCTCTCGAGCTGCGGCTTCGGCCTCCATGGGGCTTCCGTTCCACAGCAGCGCCCTGACCTGCCAGAGGCGAAGGGTATCCGAACGAGAGCTATCCAGTCCGGGCGTTCGCACCGCTCGACTGATCAGGCTGACCGCGAGCCCGGGAGCGCGCGCAGTCAGTCTTTCGGCTACATCGATCAGCCAGTCCAGGATGGCGGTATCGAGCGGAGTATCGCCGGCAAGCAAATAGGCGGCGATGCGCTCGACCGGGGCGTCCATCGACATCAGCACCCGTGCGGCCCGCAATTGCAGTGTGATCCTCGTCGAGGGGGGCAACTGTTCGGCGAGAACCTGGCGAATGAGATCGTGGCGGAAAACAAGGTCGCTGCCGGACCGAACGAGAATTCCAGCTTCCACCGAGGCGCTGATGACGTCCCAGACGTCTATCAGGGCCGCGCCGAGTACCGACGACAGTTCGATGGCCTCGACGTCGGTTCCAAGCGAGGCAGCCATAGGCAGTATTTGTCGCGATCGTGGGGACAGGAAGTCCAAGCGGCGGACGATCACGTCGGTGAGCGGCTCGGGCAACTGAATCGGTGTCGGGCGCCAAGTCGGCTGAGTGTCAGGGTCCGGCTTGATTTCCCCGAGCTCGATCATCCCGGCCTGCATCAAACCGGTGACCAGCTCGATGATGTAGAGCGGGTTACCGCCGGCGCCTGCCACGATGTCGGACAAGCGAGGCCCAGCGGCCGAGCCGAACGACGTCTCGACCAGTGTCACGACGTCGGTGGCATTCATGGGGCCCAGTCGGAGATGCTCGGCGCCCCATGCCTCGAACTGGCTGAGCAGGCTCGAGAGATCACCCTCGCGCGGTAACGGTCGCAGCGCGATGAGGATGAGAATCGGGAGCTCGCTGGCGTATTCGCCGAGTCGTTGCAGCATCAGCAAGCTCGATGGATCCACCCAGTGGGCGTCGTCCATGATCAGCATGAGCGGAGCTGCTGTGCAGAGGTCCGTGAATCCGGTGATGAACGATTCGATCTGTGCGATCTCGCGGCCGATGGCCACACTGGTGATGTCGGCGTCCGCTGGGCCGATCGTGTCGGATTGGTTCCAGGCTGTGGGCAGTAGCGATGCCGAGGCGGCGAACGACACGCGGTGTCCGAGTTCTTTCGCTGCACCGCGTAGGACCGTCATGCCCTCGACGCTCGCGTGCCGTGCCGCGGCCACCAGTAGCGCGGTCTTGCCGATTCCAGGTTCGCCTTCGACTATGACAATCGCGCCGTGCCCGGACGTAGCTTGCTGAACCGCTGCGTGTATTCGTTCGAGCTCGTCACGGCGACCGATGAGTTGGCCGATCAGGCCCTGCCGTCGGCCTGATGCGGGCGCCGCAGCGGTGCGCGCGCCTCCTGTGAGAGCGTGCGTTACCGGGTGTTGGGACTCTGGTGTCATCGTTCCTGCTGCCTGCGCATCGTGTGCGAACACCGACGTGTCTCGTGCGATCGGCTCGGATCTGTGCCGTTCCGCAATCCGGATGAGTCCGCTGCGGCTCGACGCAGCTTGGATGGCGGACAGAAAGCTTCGCATATGTCGCCCCGAATTCCGCCGATTCGAGGGATTGACCTCCTGGTAAGTAGGTGTCGAACCACAACGCTCCAGATACCGCGCTCGGATGCCGACCTTGGTGTCCGCTTGATTTCGACGCGTTGGTCCAGTGGCACCAAAGCGGAACGCACGGAAGCGCGCCTCGCTCCTCTTGGCGGTGTACTGATCTACTAGTAAGTCGGATTCTTGCAGCTTCCAGCTGATAGTCAAGAGCTGATCGACAATCCCGCCGCACACGCGATACGGTCGGATCACAGTGCCCAGGAACACGATGAGTTGTGCACGAGTCTCTCCGGCATCATCCTTCGAGAACATCGAATGCGACTGCGCGGCATGCTCGTTGCGGAATTCGAGGCTTTGCCGGAGCCGATGCGGTGGTGGGGAGTCGAGTTCTGGACCGAAGCTCGGCGTAGTTGCCGGATGTCGGTGTCTCATGCCAGGGCCGGAGTCGGCCAAGCTCGCCGTCGGCCGGTCGCCTTCGGCGGGGCGGGCGTCAGCTCGTTCCGAAGGCGCAATGCGCGTTGCGCGGCTACGTTGCGATCGGGTGGCTTCCGAGTGCAACGGCTCCCACGTTGCTGGCCGAGCTCTCAGCCGTTCGACGTCAACGGTCTGTCTGTCGTCCCAATCCCTGGCCATCGGTGTCGTAGTCCGAATGGCGCCGAAATTGGAGGTCCTCCAGCGTGAGTTCGATCGGTTTCGATTCAGGTAATCATGCTCGATCCGCTGACCTCATTTGCGAGCCACTGTACGTGTGGCAGCTGCGTTGCCTCTTCTTTCGCGCCACGATCAAGCACCGGGCACATAATTCTCGAAAATGGCACTTCCCACGGACATCCGTTGATCGCCAACGCGTCAGTCTCCCAACCCGCACCTCCTCGGTGGGTACCCGCTAGATATCCGACGCCAGTGTCTCCAGGTATCTCTTTCAAGATTTCATCACGGACTCAGGCACCTTCGAACGTATGATACCTTCCAGATTGATCGGGATTTCGACTGAAGTCGACAACCCGTCCTTCGATTTGCGCTCGACTGCCCTCTGGACCTTGGTAGATCTTTGCGGCGTTCATAGTCCCCCATACATCGGCATCTGATCGGACGCGGGAACCGCCGCGGCCAAGGGCATATCGCGACACAGGCCCCCATTGCCCCCTGGTTGGTCTGCGCGGACCCAACCGGCTACCTGGCACCCGTGCTGCCAGATCACTGGCGTACCCTCACCATGGATGTGGGCGCACAGAACGCAGGCATCGGCGGCAGATCACCGCGTATCGTACACAGAATCGATCAACCGACCGCCACCTCGGAGGGTCACTGGTTCCAGGTCATCGAAGCTGACCTCTCTACTCAGGCGCGCTGCGGCGATAGCGCCGGCGAGGTTACGTACATGAAGCTTGTCGATGATCCGGCCGAGTCTCCATTTGACCCCGGTACGGGTTATTCCGATCCGTTCCGCCGCCTGAGCCAGGCGATCCCTTCTGATCCGTTCTGGTGTGACGTTTTCCTCTTCTCGAGCAAGGTCGTTGGATCCGAGCAATTTTAGTAACGCTGTTTCCTTCTCGTTCAGCATCTGGATCTCATGCTCGCCGGCCAACCATCGATGTGCCCGGCGAAGTTCTTTGATGTCAAGCCTTGCGGACAGCTCGATAGTTCCGCCAAGGATGCCGTGTTTGTCATGCACCCGGCTGATCAGCAGCGGGATGCTCTCAGCAGGCACATGCAAAACTGCTGCGATCGATTCATTGGGCATCCCTAGTGCCGCAAGGACAGCGGAATCAATTTCGTTGCCCGCCAGCCGATATTCGTTCGGATTATGCAGGGTCGATCGGGGCTCGCGGACGATTCCGCGCGCTGGATCATCATCGCGAATCGTATCGACGATTCCGTCTCGGCCGTCGGCGGGCCAGTGTGTTGCGAGGGTTTCCAGCCCGCGCGCGGCCTCACTCGCCGACGTGCCAGCGGTAGGATCGAGGTGGATCCGCGCCTCGCGGCGAGGATTCGGCGGCAATTGTCTGTCTCCGCGGCCGGTCGGGTATCGATTGAGCGCTGGGCCGTCGGTGCCAGTGTGCGGCCGACGCGGGGGTTCCGATTCGACGTCGGCTCGCCGCGGGGCGGCTCTCTCGGCAGCATCGCCGATGTCATCCTGCCGCGCCCAGCGGGAGTCGCTCGGGATATGCGCTCGCCTTGCTTCCGAGGGGTTGACAGCGGAAGGCAGGTTGAGACGAATCGCAAGCTGATGTCGGTTTTGACCGGGGCGACGGACGCTCCATGATTCCCTTTCCACTCCGAGGTTTGCCATCGTCGTCGCGAGGCGATGGTGTGGGATACCGCGTCCGACGACGTCGATGCGCAGATACAGCCGTTGCCCGGGTAGTGGAGTGGCGTAGACCTTGCCGAACCGTCGGTCCAGGGGGATCGAGTCGACGATGCCGGCTACGGCTCTTTGGGCGGCGATTCGGGCGGGTTGTGGCCATGCGGCCTGGGTAGCCGCAAGGTCGACGTGGGTGACCGCGGCGACTCGTTCCCCGAGGCGGAGTGTGCGCAGTTGAGTCAGCGAGCCGGGCTCGATGGTGGGAGCAAGTCGCACCGCGGCGATCTCGCTGTTGATATTGGCGAAGTCTGCGGGGCGCTGGATATCGGCCTCGGTTAGATGCGCGATACGGCCGGCGATCTTGGCGATCCGGAAGTCGAGTTCGTCGCGGGCCCGTGTGTTGTCGGCCGGCAGGTCGAATCTCAGCTGCTGGTGCCCGCCCGCTGCCAGGTCTTCTGTCCAGGAGATGTTGTGGCGGGCAAGTGTGGCGGTGACGGGCCGAAGAGAATCGATGAGTTCGTAGTCGAGCGTGGCCGTCACGGTGTGGTCATAGCAATCCATGAAGAGATCGCATCGCGCGGTGGGTGCTGCCGCCAGCGCTCCCGTGATAACCGCACCCGGCGCTCCCAGTTCCTGAATCCAGCGGCGGTTGTCCTGTGCACGTAACAGCCGGGTATGTGGTGTCTGCTGTTCGACTTCGGGGTGGGTCGCCTCCTCGATCCGTGGTGGTGGTATGTCGCCCACGTTGCCACTACGCCGAAACAGTCCGAGTGTGTACTCAGCCGAAGCCATACCGGCCGTGATGGTGGTCGCGGAGATCGGCACGGCTTCGTGCTGATCCGCCTCGACCGCCGCGGTGCCCTGAACTGCCGAAACGGCGGTCGTCCCCGGTGCCTCGGCGAGGCCATCGACGGCGATCGGGTCGTCGCGAGTCGGCGAGTCGACTCGCAGTGCGGGAGCGAGCGGCTGTTGGGGGCGTTCGCGGATAACGAGCTCGGTGATCAGTGTGGAGTCGATCGGACTTCGCAGGGCCACGGTCAATGCCTCGTTTCCTGCCCATCCGTCGGAACGTAGTTCGACGACCAGCGGAGCGGATGCACGATCACCGCCGCTCGGCATGTGCGGCACGGCATTTCGTATCAGCGAATCGATTCCGCCGCTGGGCGGCTCTCGAGTTGTCCAGTCACCCAGTACTGAGCTGGCGACTGCACTCGTCACGTTGGTGACCTGTTCGATCGAGTCACCGACGCGGATGTGCCACGCATAGTGGAAGGGCGCTCTCGACCGGGCACCGTCGACCGTCGACCGTGCGCCGAACGCCAATTCGGTTCGTGGTCCGGCGTCATCGCAGAGGCTTGCGACCACCGCCCATTCGCCCGACAGTTCTCGTCGCACATCGAGGTTCAGGCGTAGGTCACCGTCGGCGGTGACCGCATCGCGGGCCGTACTGATCATCGAGGCGAGAGCATCTGTCGGCAAGACTGCGGTGATCGCGTGCGCGCCGGCGTGCAGCAGGGCCTCGGCCAAGGCCGTGCAATTGGCGGCTGCGTCGCCCCCGTCGGGACTGATCCGCAGACTGGCTAGAGCTATCCACCCTGCGGCCGGCTCATCGTCGGCGGCGGTATGCAGGTCCAGCGCCGCGACGTCGGTCTCGTCGTCGTGCAGGCGGATCGCGATGCGAAGTGGGTGCTGCCCTGGCGCGATGGTCACCGCGCCATCACGGCTGGAGTCGAGAAGAGTGCGACGGAGCATCTCGACCAGCGCCGGGTGGAGGCCGGTGCCTCCGGTACCTCCGATAGCGTCTGAGACTTCGGTGGCGACGAGGATGGGGTTCGCAGTACGCGAGAACGGTATCCGGCGCTCGCTGGTTGTGCCGCGGCGAGCCGGGAAGGTGACGGTCAGTCGGTCGAATGCGTCAGAAACCGGGTCTGGTATCGGGCCCTTTTCGGCGTAGCCGTGCACGGAGTGGGTACGCAGCCTGTGTACTTCGCCGATGATCGCGTGCGCGGTATCGGTAGGCTCAGCGGGCACGGTCGGGTTTCGGCGGTGTCCATACGTCATGTAGACCGTGAGCGGCACGTCGACTGTGACAACCACGATGTCGACTCCCGGCCAGTTCTTCTTCGCGGTCCGGTGAATTCGTTCCGCGTGCGGTGGGGCGCAGTAGATCACGATCGAACGTAGGGGTTGGGGTCCTCGAGAATCGCTGGGCAGTTCTGCCAGCGCCTTTCGTGCGAGCAGAATATTTTGCTGCGTGTTCCTCGCGAAGGTCTCGAGCACAATGCGGTCTTCGCTCAACCCATTCTTGAGAGCGTGGGTGGCGAATTCCTCGGCCTCGCCGCGGTATCCGGTGAAGACCACCGGATAGCGGGACCCCCGCTTCGTCAGGTTCGCCACCAAGGCAGCGTGACCTATCTCGTTGGCACTGCCCACAACGATCGCTACATCGGGCGGATCGGCGGCGAGTCCTGCGCCGTCGTGGTTGGCTCGCAGCCAGTCATAGATCGTCGTCAGGTCGGCCAAGACTTGATCTCCATCGTCGAGTCCGGCGAGCCAGGCATGCAACTCTGGCGGTACGGCGCCATCACCGGCGGCTGTATAGTCCATTGCTGACTCGGCTTCCTCGGACGGTGGGTCACCGGATATGCTGACAGGCGGCGGCGGTGATTCGGGTCCGGAAGGTTCGATCCCACGCTGGTCGAATGCTCGTCCGTGGTCACGGAAGTTGCCAGCGGGATTGCGTGGCCACAGCATCCGACCCCGAGGCTCGCCCCATTGGTACGCTTCGTCGGGCTGCCGACGGGGCTCGAGGAGCCGATGTCCCTCGCGGACCTCCGGGACACCGGGGTCCGGCGTATCCCCACCCAATCGCCCGAACGGACTCCGTTCCGGGGCCTGAGCCATATCTCCAGACCCACGCACACCCTGGGATATTGTGCGCTGGTTCGCACTGGGTGGCTCAGCGTTACCATCGGGCGCGTCCGCCGCGCGATCGCTGGCTTCGCTGGCGGCTGAAGGACGAGATGAGCTTCTGCCGTCGTTCTCGATCGTATCGACCAGGATGCTGGCGACATAGAGTGCATTGCTGCGGGCAGATATCGGGACCAGCTCGAATATTTCTTGTAAGAAATCGCACCACTTCGAGATGAGCTCATCGAGGATATTCCTGATATAACTCGTCACCGATGTGGCTGTTCCACCTGCGATCCGCAGATCACAGTGATGTAGCATCTCAACAGCGGCTCGCACAGATTGATCGAATTGATAAAACAATATCGCAGGCTCTTCTGCCGCCTCCGGCCGCTCCGCGATCGATTCTTGCATCTCTACAATAATTTCTTTCAGAGCCACTAGCAAACTGTATGCCGACTCGTAGAAGCGAGTAGGCGGACCTCCCTTCAATATGTCAAAAAGCGAGGAAAGCCGCTCTGCACGAGGACCCCAGATATCAATCGCTTCCCCGATGGTCAGGTGCGGATCGCGAGTGGGTCGGAACAACTGTGTCTCAATGACGATGTAGTTGACCTCCTCTCCGTACCTGCGAGCGCGCTCGGGGGATTCTTTGAGAGCCTCCCTACGAAAAGCATTGAAGTTTCTTTGATGTTCATTGAATGACACGGCTTCCATTCGATACACCCCTGGAGCGAATACTTTCAGAGTGGGGTCGTCGCTGGATACATAGGTGAGCGGAAATCCGCCGTCCTGAGACGCCCTCTCGACCCGCTCGCCGATTTCTACGCCAACGCGCTCGTCCGCGACGAGTACATATCTGTCGCCGTAATCCGAGCCGTGTATGGAGACTACCGTCCGATGCCCGCGACGACGGTGCGTACGATACAGCACAAGAAGTTCAGGAGGCCATCGCCCATCGTTCCATTCTATCTGGCGAGGATGAACCTCTCGGGCCTCACTCGGGTACTTTTTTATACTGTCCACAGAAGGGCTGCAGGCAGGCCGATCAAATATACGCATCGCACCTTCGAAAAGACTGTATCTTGCGACTCGCTCGTGAGGTATACGCCGGAAATCGTCCAACAGCTTCTCGACGACACGCACACCATCCACATCTAATTCCAGCAGAACTTCCAGGCCTATCGATCGAGCTCCCATTGTCCACCAATGCATCAAAGCGATGACGACAGCTACCGCAGGTCGTTCCCCCCGATGCGCAGACATGAAAATAAAAGCCCATTCCCTGTCGGCGGGATCGGCGACGGCTGTCGCATCAGGATGGACCGAGAAGAGCCACATCGGCTCCCCTCCAGCAGAACGGCCACCGGGCTGGATCTCACAGAACGAGGGGAAGCGAGCCGCAAGCATCCTGGCGCAGAGAATCAGATCGTCGTGGGACAGAACTCCATTCACTTCTGCCAATGTCGCGTCGAGGATGAACGGCCACCGCCGGTCGGGAGTAATCGGCGCGGACGCTGAGGACGATGTCGATATTCTTCCGGACATCGGAAACTCGTCACCGCCTACAGGACGCGCGGCTCTTTCATCGACAACCTCTTGAAGAGCCGATTCGAAAGCGGTCACAGCCTCATGATTCGCGGGCACCGGTCTTTTACCCATGCGGAGTAGTTGACTTCGATATCCAGCATCGGACGATAAGAGCGCGTCGTGCACCATGTCGATATCGGAGGCGGCCAGCAGGGTGTTGATGTTCGAATGTCCTGGATCGAATTGCTCATCGAAGGCGATTTTCCAGCCGCTTCGCGCGTATGAGGCCTCCACGTACTCTGTCAACACGATGCCCATAATTTGCATCAGCTCGCGCTGGTCGATTACTTGCCAGTTTCTTGCCCGAGCGAAAACCTTAGATGTCATCACATTTGTCAGAGCATGATCCCATTCCGAGGGCATACGCGAATAGATGCTGGTCCACACGGCAGCGATATCGGCCTCGGAGAAGTCGCCCGTCAACTCGCTGCGCAGGTGCTCACTCGCCAGCACTGAGTAGGCATCGTCGATCGGGACGACCGTGCGGCCCCCGGCATGGATGTCGGTCTCATTGGGATAGACAATTACTGCGGCGTCACCGTGAGGAATATCAACCGCGAGCAGCGTGCCCTGACCGGGGGCGACATCGACATGGTATTCGACCTCCCGCCGTCTGCTTTCGTCGATATCACGTTCAGGGCGGACAGTGTTGACAGATTCTTTCGTTTCTGGAGTTGCGGAGCGTGCCCGATGTTGGGCGTGGCGGAACTGATCCTCACTGGTCGGCGTCAGAGCCGGCTCGACGGCGGGGGGTGCTGCGGGCGCGGGATAGCGGGTCAGTGAGACGGGCGCATCCGCTCGCTCGGTCGAGGTGCCTGGTGCCTGCCCGTAGTCATCAGAGTTCCCAGGAGGATTGCGGGACCACGACATCCGATCCCGTGGCTCGGCCCACTGGGGTGCGTCATCGGCCGACCGTCTCGGCTCGACAAGTCGACGCCCTTCATGAGCCTCCCCGGCTACGCCGGCACCGGGAATACCCAGATAGTGGAATCCAAGCGGTGGATCCCGTCGAGTGAGGTTTTCGGCGCCGGCGTGACTGGCCTGCTCGTCCACGGCGCTGGTCGGGGTGCGTGCGGTCTTCCGCGAGCGGGGCGGTTCGGTGGCACGCGTTGTTCGATGATCATCGTTCGATACCGTCGTTTGGTTCGCTGCCTGCACTCCTCCTGTCTGACCTTCTTGTTCGTTGGCCCCGCTGGCTGGGAGTCGAGCGGTCGCGTCCAGGGCTAACGGTGTGGGTGAGATGTGTTGTGAGACGGTGTGTTCGGGTTTGGGTGATTGGTGTTGGGTCGTTGGTGGCTGCTGCCGGGGCTCCTGGTCGAGGGCGGAGGGCTCGGACTCGGATGGATCGGTGTGGCGCGGGTTGGGGTGTGGGTGGACAGGGTCTGTGGCGGTCGTGTGGTGTGGTGTTGTTTCGGTGTGGTGGGCCGGCGGTTGTCGGGTTTGGGAGGAGGTTTCGGCGTGGGTGTCGTTGTGATGTATAGCGGTGGTGTCGCCGGTTTGGCTTTGGCCGGTTTCGGGTGGGGGTTCTGCTGAGGGATGCGATACCGCGGTTCTGGATTTCGGGGAGGGCGCGGAGGTGTCGGTCTCGCGGCTGTGTGGTGTGGCGGGGGCGGTGGTCAGGGCGAGGGGTTGTGTCGGGTGGGTGGAGGGGCGTTGACGCGGCGGCGATTTGGCAGTGGTCGGTGACGTGGTGGACAGGCCCAGGTCTGCCATGAGGTTGTCGTGGAGATCGCGCAGTGTCTGCACCGCTTGTTGCGGCGTGTAGGGTGCTGACCGGCCGGTGTTCCTGCCTTCGACCACTTCCCATGCCTGGGCGGCTTGTTCGGAATATGTCTGTAGTTCGGGTCGGTTCCGGTCGGGGTGGGCGAAGCGCATGATCCTGTAATAGATCTTCTTCGCTTCGGCTTTGGTTTCTTCCGAGATGACGGCGGGGATGTCGTCGGACGGATGGGCCGATGACGCGGCATCGCCGGCGGCGAAGGTCTGCGCACCTTCTGCCGTGGGGTGATCGTGGCGTCCGGCGAAGCCCAGCAGTGCTCCATTGAGCGCTCCGCCGAGCAATTGCGACCAGTCCCAATGGCGGGTCAGTGCGGCACCGGCACCGACCATGATGGCGCCTGAACCGAATCCCACGCCCAGCCGCCCCAGCGCCGAATATTGCAGCCCCGCTTTGAAATGGACGACCGTTCCGGTGACGAGGTGACCGACGAATGCTGACCCGGCACCTTGCAGGAAGTCCTTGGCGAGGTTCTTGGGCTCTACGCGGGTTCCGGACACAGCGTCGGCAGCGAGTGTGAACGCGGATTGTTCAGCGCCGATCCGCGCCGCCCCGACCACGCCGCGGCGCAGGAGCGAACCCAGAGATAGCTCCAAGCCCGTCATTTCGTGAATCGTCGCCGCGGCGGCGGCGTCGAACGCGGCCTTTTCCGCGATGACCGAGGGCAACGTCTCCTCGATTGCCGCCGCGCCGGCGACCGGATTCCCCACGCCCGCCAGAACGGTCCACTCCACCCGCAACGCCATCATGATCATCGCCAATTGGGAAGCCAGGGACTCCTCAGCGAATTCGAGTGTCGCACCGCCGATCTTGGGCGCGGCCTCAGCGACCGAGGCCGAAGCGACGGTTACCGAGTCCAGAAGTTGCGAGAGAGGCTGTTGCGCGGCACCCTGCAAGGCTTGCTGCGTGAGCGTCCACTCGCGTTGGGCGGCGGCGGTGAACTGCACGAGGTGAGTGCCGAGCTTGTCGACGACGGCACCGACCTCGCTCAACGCCCCCGGTCTCTGCTCCGGCAACCGGCCCGCCAGCAGCACCTCCTGCAGTGGAGTCGGAACCGAACCCACCAACTCCACGAGATGGTCATCGTTGAACACAACGCGCAGGACCTCCGCTGATCAACCGGCCCGGTATACGGCGGAAAGGTTGTGTCTGTCAGCCAGTTCACGTCCGAGTTGCGCCAACTTTGACGGCCTGTCGGGCTTGGTCTGTTTTTTGGGCTTCTTCTTTTCGGCGTTCCTGGGCCGTCCTGAGCTCGGGTGCTGCGGCAGGGTGTCTGCTCCAGAGGGCGTCGGTTGTGCCTGTCGCGGCGGTGCCTGCCGTGGCGCGACGGTATCGGACTCGGACCACGGCGTGGCGGATTGCTGTGGCGCAACCGAATTCGTGCCGGGCAAGGGCGCTGTGCTCGGCGGTCTTGCCGCATCTGTGGCGGTTCGTTGGTTCCGAGTGAGGGGGTCGGAGTTGCCGGATCTGCTCGTTGGCGGTGCGCCCGGGTTGTTTGCGGGCTCTCGAGGCGAAGTCGGATCACCGTGTGGAGGGTTGGATGCCGACGGGCCGGCTTGACCGGTGGCGTTATCCGGAGAAGCAGAGTCTGAGGGTCCGCTGTTTTCGGCGCTCGACGAGACACCACGGTCCGCCGGACGGGCCTGGTCGGCGAGTGATGATCCGGGTGCCGTATTGGGCTCGGTTCTATAGGGCCGCGCACCACAGGGAACCGATCGGGCGGGAGTTGTCGACGGCGGTAGCGACACCGACGGCGGCGAATTTGTGGTCGCCGGGGTCTGCTCGCTACTGGACGGACCCGTGCTGTTGCCTGCGTTCACAATGTGTACGGCACCGGAGTGGTCCGCCATCTCGTACTGATCCACCATGGACTCCAGTTCGTCCGCCAGTTTCAGCAGTGCGCGCGCGGCTTGGTCGCAGAACGAGAAACTCTGATCGATCTGTGGCAGTACGTCCTTCGCGAACTGTGTGCCCGCTGCGTCGCTCCCCCAGCGCTGCCTCTTCGCCGTGAACTCGGTCTGCAGCTCGCATACTCGTTGCAACGATTGCGTGCCGATTTCGCGGAATACCGTTGCCCGCGCGCGCAAGGCGTCTGGGTCGACCTGAAGCGGTTGGCTCATCGTCGTCCGCCCCACTCATGGCTGTGCGCACAGGTCATCCCACAGCCGCATCGGACTGAATCGCAGGCACCGACACACCCCATGTGTCTCTCGGATCCTTTGTTGTGATTCTGAATTCGGTACCACGAGCTCTACTGTCGCCAGGGCTCGAGCAGCGCGTGCAGCTTACAAGAACCGAGGTCAGAATGACCGTCAGCTCGTTGTGCCTGCCCAGCATCACCCTGTGTGGATCAGCTCTCCCCCTTCGACGTCCACGAGGTCGTTCAGGCTCCGTACGCCGCAAAGTCCAGGGCACGAATCAGCACTGAACACACAGCGATCTGTCAACGATGACGGATGCGACGGTCGCTCCCATGCCAATGCTGGGAAGAAGGTTGAAGACGCCCGACCTGGCGGGTTATTGGCCGACTTTCGCGGACGAACCCATCATTCGGTAGACAAGCTGTGTCAATGGCCTTGGCACGGCCGCGCGGGCGAACCGGGGATGCATCCCAGCGGTGATACAGCTGCGTTCCGAGCTGATTGACCATGACCGCCGTCGCCGAGGCTATGGGTGCCATGGTGGCCATTGGAGTGACATCCATGCTCGGCCAGGGCCGCGGGTGCGGCGCAGGTGACCGCCGCGGCGAGCGAGGCGCCGAGCACAACAGCAGCAAGGGATGTCTTGATCATATGTGCGCTCATCGCGACCTCTTCCACGGATACCCATCTAGCGTACCGTTATATAACGGCTCATTTGTGGGCAGGTCAAACTCGCCGATATTCCCCGGGCTGGCAACTCATAGGTCAGTCAAATCGCCTGAGCGAAATCCGTGGTCTCAACACCGCAAGGCGCTACCGCGACCGTGCCGGCGCTGGTCCAACAGTTGCCGACGACGGCCACGCCCGTCCGCACTCGACGCTGGCCAGCCCTATACAGGTGGGCCTGCGTGGACGCCGCGGCGGTCCAGCGATCACGAGCTCTGCTGGGCCATCCTGATCGCGACCTGAACACGCGATTGAAGGCTCAGCTTCACCAGAATGCTGGATACGTGCGATTGGATCGTGCGAGGCGACAGAAACATCCTGGAAGCGATGTCCGAGTTCGACCGCCCCTGCGCGACCAAGGCGGCGACTTTTCGTTCAGTGGGTGTCAACGCATCCCAGCCGGTTTTGGGCCGGTTCCGGGGGCCTCGACGCCCGCGGCGGATTCCGAGGTCTCGCATCCGGGCCTCGGCGCGGGCGCTGTCCCACGCGGCCTCGAGCTTGGTGTACAGCTCGATCGCGTTGTCCAGTTCGGTACGCGCCTCGGGAGTGCGGTTTCCATGGACGAGCAGCACTGCCAGGTTCTCGCGTGCGTGGGCTTCATACCAAGGCTGTCCGGCGTGGCGGTAGCACTCGGCCGCTTCGGCGACACCTTCGACGTTGCCTTCCGCCAGTCCACGGCACAGGATCGCATTCGCACGACGGCCCGTGGTGTGATGGCGTGCATCCAGTACCTCTGCGGCAGAGGCGATTCTGGCCGCGATATCGTGCCTTCCGTTGGTGACCGCCAGCCGGACGGCGTCCGCGTAAAGCAGACAGACTGACACTGAAGCGAGTTCGTTCGGAGGTCTCGTGATGATCTCCGACAATGCCTCCAGCGCCTCGGCGGAGCGTCCCCGCGATTCATGGACCAGCGCGTGAACCCAAGGCCGAAGGTGATCCGAGTCTTGAGTTCCCCCTTCATCATCCGCGCGTGGAAGCAAAGCAGGGTCGTCGGTGAAGGTGCCGCGGCGCACGGCGACCAGCGCGATGAAGCATTGAGCAGTTGCTGTGTAGCCGAATATGTCCACTGGCTCCGGTCGGTTACCGACATCGGCGAGGGCGGCGTCCCACTTGCCCTCGAGATAGTGCGACCATGCCATGTCCAGTCTGATCGATCCGAGGTAGATGCCGGATGTGTTCTCGCTGGATCGGCTGGCGAGCACGAAGGCTTTTTCTGCGGCGGTATATTCGTCGAGTTCACGATGGCATCGCCCGCTCAGGGTGTACGGGTCGATATGGGAGATTTGCCGTCTGCCGTTGTGCTCGTAGTTTTGTATCAGACGTTCGCCGAGTTCTTGTGCTTCACCGAGAAAGCCTTGCTGGTAGCGCAACAGCCCGAGCGCGAACGATCCAAGCCCCCAAGCCACCGGATCCGAGAAGGCCTCGCCGGTCGAAATCGCCAGTGCCGAAGCCTCTTCGGCCAGTTCCCAGCGCCGTTGGAACATGTACGTCAGTGCGGAGAACCCGAGGTATTGCCCCCGTTGGATAGGCAGGAGATCGGGCTCGGCAAGGACAGCTTCGGCAATCGCGACGGCGTCGGACAGATTCCCCTGCGCGAAGCAGGCGTGTGCCAGCAGCCATTGCAAGGTGTTGGCGGAGCTCGTCTCTCGATCTGTCGAGGTGGGAACGCCGGTCAGCGCTCGCCGAGCAACTGATTCGGCCTTGCCGGAGTCGCCGCTCCACAACAATGCCCTGACCTGCCAGAGTCGAAGAGCCTCGCGGAGCGGGCTGCTCAGTCCAGGAGTTCGGATCGCGCGGCTCAGCAAGCTGACTGCCAACGCCGGCGCCCGGATGGTCAGTCTTTCCGCAACGTCGATCAGCCAATCCAGACTGGTGCCATCCAGCGGCAAGTCGCCGGCCAAGAGGTAGGTGGCGATGCGCTCGACTGGCGCGTCCATGGAAATCAGCACGCGCGCAGCACGCTGTCGCAATGTCACTCGCGTCGATGGTGGTAGCTGTTCGGCCAGCACCTGACGTATCAGGTCGTGACGAAAAATCAGGTCGGCACCAACACGCACGAGGATGCCTGACTCGACGGCGATACTGATGACGTCCCACACCTCGATCACCGGCGCACCGAGTATGGATGAAAGTTCGATCGCTTCGACACCGGTTCCCAATGCTGCTGCCATCGGTAGAATTTGGCGCGATCGCTGGGGCAGGAGGTCGAGCCTGCGGGTAATGACGTCGGTCAGCGACTCCGGCAACAGGATCTTCTGCGGGCTCGAGCCGCTTTCCGTGTCGCGGTCTCGCCGGATTTCTCCGAGTTCTATCATCCCGTCCTGCATCAACCCGGTCACGAGTTCGATGATGTACAGGGGGTTCCCGCCGGCACCAGATACCAAGTCGGACAACCTCGGCCCCGCCGGAGAGCCGAACGACATCTCCACCAGCGCTGCGACTTCGGTGTCGCTCATGGGCCCCAAGCGCAGATGCTCAGCACCCCAGGTCTCGTACTGACCGATAAGGCTCGACAGATCGGCCTCACGTGGAAGCGGCCGAAATGCGATGACAATCAGGATGGGAAGTTCGAGGGAGCATTCGCCCAGTCGTTGCAGGACGAGCAAGGTCGAGGAATCGGCCCAGTGCGCGTCGTCCATGATCACCATGGTCGGCGCGGTGTCGCAGCTGCTCGTCAATCCGGCGACGAGTGACTCGACCTGTGCTATTTCCCGGCCGATCGCGATGTCTGCGAAGTTGGCACCGATCGAGTGGGTGGTTTGTTCCTTCGTCCGGACCGAAAGGGATGCGGATGCCGCGAACGGCACTCGCTGCTCGAGCTCTTTCGCCTCACCGCGAACAATTCTCATGCCGCTCACGGTCGCTTGGCGCGCCGCGGCGACGAGCAGAGCCGTCTTACCGATACCCGGTTCGCCCTCGACGACGACTATTCCGCCGTGTCCGGCAATCGATCGATGGACCAGGGCTTGTATGCGATCGAGTTCGTCCTGACGGCCAATGAGCTGACCGACAAGGCCCTGCGGTCGAGGCGATGCGGCACAGGTCTCGGTGCTGACCTCTCCTACGAGTTCGATCAGTGACGTGGTCTCGGAGTGCATTTCCATCATTCCTGCTGCCTGCGAATCGAAGGGCCGACATGTCCTTCGGCCGGTCGCTGTCCGTTACGATCCCGCAAATGCCACCAGCGCTCTCCCCCATTGAGTTCGCTGCGGCAAGGCCGGAGACCACGGCTAAAAAGACACTTCACATACGCCCCCGGCGTTCCACCGATGTCGGCTTCACACTCCTTCCTGGTCGTGTCGAGCTCCGTACTGCGCTAGTCCTCCGGACTCGACACCCGTGTACTCGATGCCGACCCAACCACGCCCGGTCAATGCCGCGGGAAATTCGAGACTGTGTCGACACCGTGGCCGGCCGTGCCAGACCAAAAGCACTTTTGCCGCTGCGGTTCGCCCGGAAGCACACTGATTTACTAGTAGGTCAGATTCTGTCCACTGCGCGCCCGATAGTCAAGGGGGCGTCGACGATCCAGCCATTCGGGCTGCAGAAGTCGGCACACAATCCCGGACCTGGTGGCCGGCGCAAGAATCGAGGATTCGACGGCTTCGGCTCCACCCAAGGTGGCCCCGCGTCCTCATTGCTCAAACCTGCACTGCAATAGCGGTTTTCAGATAGAGCAGAACCCATTCAGTCGCTTGTTCAACAATCGGCGACGTATAAGGTACAGACGCAGCGTTAGGACGCACGACCGGTGGAGGCACGTCACCGCCGGTTCATCGGAGGGTGCAACGGCGGTGACCCGCGACTCGGCCGCTCCTCCGCTGTGCCGACGAAATCCCGAGCGCGGCAGTGTCATTCGCGCCGTGCCCGCGTGGCGTCCGAGTCGGCGCAGACACTGGTTCCTGCCGCTCTCCTGCACGACCCTCGTGAACCCGAGTCTGCTCCGTCACCGTTACGACTTACCCCGGACTACCGCTCGAACCCAGCCTCACGACGTGCTATCGCGCGTTGCCGAAAACGCTGCGTGAATCCGGATACATAGGCGACCGGCATGATCGAGGACGAGGAATGCTCCAGCACCCCATCGTCCGCGATATAGAACACGGCTCTGCCCACCGCCACTTCGCCTGCCGGCACCGGCACATACACCGTCCAACCGACCGAGATACGATCGGCGACCAACTCTTGCAACGGGTAGCCGGTCGTATCGTATCCGCGCCCGTGGATGTACTGCCGCACATGAGCGATGGCCTGTTCGGCAGTGAGTGGTTCGATCTGCACTCGGACCAACCCGGCCAACCCGAGCTGGTACAGAGCGCCATCGATGTCGAATCGATCCTGGTTGCCGAAGACCGCGATCACTCGCGCGCGGGTAATGTCACGTCGTTGGGCCGCCTCTACCAATTCCGTTGCCGCATTGCGCAATTCCTGATCGGGAGGCTCGCCGAGCAAACCGGCGATAGCGGCGGCGGCCAGCTCGACAGTCCACACATCGGGGATGGCTGCCCTGCACCTCACTGCCGGCGGTGATTCTCCCCGATACCATCGGTCGGCATCCCACCAGTAGCAGAACGAGAGTAGTCCGCTTCGTGCGCGTGGATTGAGGACCGGGTCCGCGATCCAATCCGGCGCGCCCGCATAATAGTTCGGCATCGCAGCCGCGTCGTTGTATGCGGTGTCGAGTTCGGGCGCGTTCCACACACCGCCCGACAGCACAGCCCTGCTACCGGGCAAGAGATACAGCGTCGATCCACAACGATCAGCACTTTCGAACCACCCGAGTGAAGGCAACACCCTCGGACCGCGTTCGGAGCGCACCGCGATGTGAGCTGCGGCGATCGTCGCCCACCGTGCCCATAGCAGGGGTGGAGCAGGAAACTCCCTCTCCGCGGGTAACGGCCAAACATTGGCGACGCGATCAGCATGGGCCTGCAGCGCGGCCGCCCGGGGGGCACGCGATTGCCTGTCTTCGTGTCCGACGTGTGCAGCCATCCATACCGGCAGCCGACCGGGTGGATACTCCGGTAGATCCGGTAGGTAGATCTCCGGTGGCGGTCGATCATCACCGGAATCGAAATCGACGTCGATGTCACCTGCCGAGGACAACCGCAGGCGGACATTCCACCAAGGTGTGTGTTGGGAGGTGGCCGAGACCGACTTCAAATGTCGAACCAAACTGCACGCGGCCGCGGACGGCTCGATCGACTGCAGTTGCTCGCCAACGGTGTAGCGGGCCCGCCCGCGGACGCTCCCGGCAGTCGTCACGAATTCGGCCTCAACCGAATGCCACTCCGGCGGTGCCGCCCCCGATAGTTCGCGGACCAGCTGTGCTAGAACCGCTTCCTCTGTGGTCGAACCGAGCTCGACCAGACGCCCCGATCCGCCGAAGTCCGCCGGCAGTGGCATCGAACCCACCTGCGCGAGCGAGTCGCCTGCGTAGGAAACATCCCCTGGGCCTGCGGAGGAGGTGCGCGCGGACAGTTCGAAACTCTCCCCGTGCTGTTCTTTCGGCCCCGCAGGGGTCGAAGTGGTGTCACCTGTACTCACGCGATGTCCTCCGCGGGTCGCCGGCCGAGGACAGAACCTGAACACTGAATCGACTTGTCGTGATCGACAGCCAGGGACGCACCGACGCTGAGCTTCGGCCGAATTCGATGCCGTCCGGACTCCGCCCACAACTCACACTTCAGAGGCACGCTACTGTTCATCCTGCGATTCCTTTCCCGCCAGATGCCAGTCTGTCGAACACCTGAATCGGCATCGGACACCGAAATACCAAGGTTAACTGGGCTGTTCGCGATCGACGCTGGCGTTTCGGACCGATCCTTGCTAGAGGGTACGAACTCGCAGACATGGGTAACATCCGCCACTTCACGGAGACGGAATCCTGTTGCGCAGCAACGTTTTAGCCCATGAGGACCGTGGACGTCCCGCGTGCCGATACCGGAGGCTCAATCCGCACGGCGACACCGAGGTGAGCAACCGATCGACAAGTCGCCGGGCCGATGTTCGCCATCAGTTTGAGCCCCGGGGTGTGCGCGGATGCGCCGACGAGCGTGGAGTCGTCGACTAACGCGGACACCTGGTCCCTGAGATGCCTTTCGTTCAAGATACGCGGAGCCCTTGTCGGGTCAGCAGACTCCTCTGTTCGGGTGTGGGCAACACCAGCGCAGCCGAGGTCCTCACGAACAGTTGCATCGGATCTGTAACCATCGCGTGACTGATGGCACCGAGTCATCTCTAGTCGCCTTGACCACTGCTTCTCTCGTTGCGCTGATAGTGGCGATCGCCACAGGTCGATCGTCACACCACATCGTCAGTCGCAACATCCGCATAATGTCGCATCTTTTGCGCCTCCTAGGGACGAAATAGCAGACCGCAGCGGGTGCTCCACCCGTCGATGTCAGCGGCGCTCCAAATGACCGGTTCCTGGCCGATGGCGAATTCCAGGATGCGTTGAGATCCGGGGTACTCGTACGGATCGGATTCCCAGGTCTTTCGCCATCCCGAGGGAGTATTATGTACGCGCCTGCCACGGGCGGTCAGGCGGACCGTCAGTTCCGAGACGATTTCGCTGAGGTCGGTCAGCGAGCTGCACTGCGGCTCACTGCTGTTGGGTACCTGCGATATCGGGTGTTGGTTGTACCCGTCGACGATGATCTGCCCAGCTGCGGTCTCACTCGCGATTCGGTCGACAACCGCTGCGGCGAGGTCGACCAGTATGGTGTCCCCAGGTTGAACTCCCGGTTTGACCAGCAGGCAGTCCATGAATTCCGTTGTAGCGGAGAGCCGATGTGGTTCGAGTGAGACTTCGTTCGGCGATTGGGATGCGACTGTGACGGTGTATGCGGCTGAACGGCAGTGGGTGATGTGAATTCGCATGGCGGGTTCTCTTTGACGAGCTAGGTGAGAGGCGCTGTCAGTTCGAGATGGATACCATCGGGATCACTGAAGGACAGGATCGCGATGCCTAAGGCAGTGACCTCGGTAATCTCGCCATGCTCGATCCCCGTGTCCGCCAATCGTCGGGCTGCCGCGGGTAACTCATCGATACTGGACACGGAGAAGCTGAGATGGTCGAGCCCCACGCGTTCGGAGTCGAATCGGTCAGCTGAGTCGGCGATGGGCCGGAGCCCGAGAAGGGTTCCCCGGTTTTGAAGCACCACTCCGCCGTAGAAGCGTGAAGGATCGGTGCGCACCTCAGGGTCGGCGGGATCACCTGCCTGGTCGATGGCGATCGTGAACCCCAATATGTCCTGGTAGAAGGCGCTCGATCGGTCCAGGTCAGCTACCGTCAACCGCACGTGGTGGATACCAGCGGTGTCGATAAGAGCCATAGGTACCTCCGCGAAATTTGCGACGATCCGCCGAAGAGCGACGCCGTCCGGCCTCTGTGAGCGACTCGACGTCAGATGTCGTCTTCAGTCATAGAAGGACGATACGAGTTCATCCAGCCTGTTGCCGGTGTCGTGTCAGACAGATTTGGTTCTCATTGCGACAGACTGACTCGGCCCGGGTGGGCGATTCGCACCCGCCACTCGAATTGGTGTACGGCTGGCCCTTGCAACCCACCCGATCGCGGGACCTTTGCGACGGCGCGGTGACGTTCCGGTGCCCTCGTCGTGGTCGCGCTCTCGGAATAACCACTGCGCGGGTGCCACGGCAACTGGAGGTCGGTTTCGCTCCCGGCTCAGCTATCTCAGAGCCTCGCTAGAGACCTGCCTCGCAGAGGCAGGTCCTGCGACTGGTGCGGCCAACCGACCTGGATGGTTGCTCCGTGTTGACGATTGCCGACTTTGGCCGATACCCGACCAACGCGCTGGTGCACGCAATAGTGGGCCTGACATCCCATTCAGGCAAAGTGCTTGCCTGAGGGCGAGGCGCCACGAAGGAGCCCGGCAGCGAACGAACCAGGGACTGAGCCGGCCGCGCCCACCGGTGCGATGGCACGGAGTGCGGCTTAGCGTCCTCCGATGCACAGGGCGGCGCACAATCGTCAGGTTCAGCTTCCTGTTGTTGATGCTGGCCTTCCGCAGGCTACTCATCCCCGCGATCACGGCGGTACTGAATCTGCTGGCAGCGGCGGCCGCATCGGCGCACTCACGGCGTTCTTCCAGTGGGGCTGGGGAGCCAGGGTGATCTGTCTGGGCGCGGCCAGTCCGATCGAAGGCTATCTGCCAGAACTGGTGCTGGCGGTCCTGTTCGGCAATCAACGCGTCCGCGTCGGGTACGGCTGTCGCGGGAACGATAAAGAGTTCGGAGTCGCCCGTTAACTCGGATAATGGCTCGGTGCGTATGACGCTCCCGTGCAATGATTGCACACTGTTGCCAGCTGAGACGTCCATGTCGGCATCTTGGCGGATAACTCCATTCGGTTACCCGGCCTAGGCTCCGAGGTGTTGGAGGAGGACAGCATGAGAACTGTGACGTTCGTCGATCGGCCCGAAGATCTAGGTAAGTACTTCATCGAGCGGATGAAAAGCGGCGACTTGGAAGGCATCGTCGCGCTGTACGAGCCGGAAGCGACGATCATGCTCGGACCCGGACGATCCATCACCGGACATGACGCCATCCGTCAGGTTTTGAAGAACTATCTGTCGTCCCGACCAATCGACTCCGCCCTGCAGCAGCAAACCATTCGCCACGGACGACTCGCGCTGACATTGCGGCGCCTTCCCAACGGTCACTCCAGCGTCGAAGTCGCACGGTGCCAGTCCGACGGAACGTGGCTTTGGCTCATCAATTGTCCGCAGATCGCATGATTCGTACCGAGTGGCCTCCCGTCGGGTCCTTTCGAGTTCGCTGGCGACCGCGTCCGACGTCGTGTCGGGGAGGTCCTCGACTTCGGCGACGAGGCGAGCTCTGTGACAGTCATTTTCGATGGGTTACTATCGCATGATGGACGAAATTCCGCCCTCGGATACACCCGGCTCCAAGTCCGCTGAGGGGGACAAATAGAGCGACCGGCAGGGAGCAGCACCACCATAGATCTGTGCATGCTATCGACGTGGCTGGGGACGCCAATACAGGCGATAGCGTAAATAGCCACGTGGGGATGCAGCTCTCCCGATTAAGACCATCAGCGAGCCCGCCAGCGACATGAGTCGAACAGCGGAGATATACGCCCCAGACTCCGCCGAGATGTCTATTCGGGAACTGAAATTCCGGACAGCGACTTGGAGAGAACGGCGGCGGCTTTTAGAGAAGGGGCATAGCAACAAGGTTCATCTGCTGATTGGCAGTGATGACCAGCTATACGTCTTCAAACCTGAGGCCGGTGAACAACTCGGCCAGCGTCTGGGGATACCCACGATGCCCGGAGAATATGCGAAGCGTGAAGTGGCGGCCTACCGCGCCGACCAGCAGTTAGGCTTCGGACTCGTGCCAACGACCACCTTCGTCCACCCTCCCAGAAGGAATGGGACGCGGCTCAGCGCAGAAATTTGTAGGCAGCACTGCGGCCGAAGCTGTTCAATATTATCCTGAAGAGCAACAAGCTAAAATGGCGGTGTTCGACCACATCATCGGCAACACAGACCGACATCGCGATAACTACCGTACTGTAGGAGCGCGTTATCCTGCAGAAGATCGTAAGGTACTCGTCGTTGACCATAGGCTCGCGTTTCTTCCGAAGTTACTTATAGATTGTTTGGGTCATTTCATGACTCATCAAGGTAAGACGCTCAGCAAAGAAATTATGGCAAGTCTGAGGACTGTGAATCAAAGACAATTACGAGGAGCCCTCCAGGACGCAGGACTGAGCACACACGCCATCGACACCGGTGAACCGGCACCAGTCGGTCATCGCGTGTGCGGTCATCTCGGTGCCGTTGTCCATGCGGACATGCGTCGGTCTTCGCCCGGTCGCCGCGATAATCTCGTCGAGCACTGTGATGAGCGGATCTGCGGTGCAGGAGCGGAATGCTTTTGTGGCCAACGCTTCTCGCGTGAACTCGTCGATGATGTTGAGGAACCGCGCCTGTCGGCCGTCGACGGTGACGTCCACCTGAAAGTCCAGGGCCCACATCTGATCCGGGAACGACGCCTTCAACCGTTGGTTGCGACCGGGTCCGATGCGGCGCTTCTTGCGGACGCGACTCGGTCTTTCCAATCCTTCCTCACGCCAGAGTCTGTGCGTCCGTTTATGGTTGGTGACCAAGCCTTCGCTGCGACATAGTGCGTGCGCCTTGCGTCAGCCTGCATGCTCGTCGTTGCGACACCCGAAACCGTTGCTGCAGAACCAGTACGGCCCTGCGGCGGCGGTCCGGGTTCAGAAGTTTCCTCGGTTGAGTTCCTCAAGCATGTCGATGTCGAGGGCTTACTCGGCGACCATCTTCTTCAACCGGGCGTTCTCACGTTCGAGCTCTTTCCACCGTTGGCATCGTCGGATTTCATGCCACCGTACTGGGCTTGCCAGCGATGCCCGGAGGCCTCGGAGATCTCGAGGTGTTTACACACCTCCTCGATCGAGAACTTCTCCCCGATCAGCTTCCCGCCTTCGCGGAGCTTGCGGATGATCTGCTCGGGGGTGTGTCGTCGTCACGCCACGTCGTGAACCGTCCTCCTGCACCCATTCTGGTGCATCAGAACCCTCACAACCTCTGGACCTGCCCAAAGGGATCCAGTCACCTCGTCTTGGCAATGCGCACGCGTGGAAGCGACCTCTTCCCGCAGTGACGGCGGGTTGCGGACACCATGGTATCCGGGCTGGTCCCGATGGCACCGCTCATTGTTGTGTGAACAGGTGGCGGTACTCGAGTCACTTCTACACCCCGTAGAGGTCGGGCATGCGGGCTGCTGCCGGGGTACGTGACAACCTGTTACCCAATCCTGCAGCAGCCCTGATGCTGTGGCAGGTGGGGGCGCCGGTGTTCTGCGAGTAACGACTTGCCAGGAGGCGAACTCGCGCTCCCTGCTCAGCGGTCCCGCCACTCGGGACGCGTTCACCGACCGGCCCCGCAGGCTCGTTTGCCACACGCCGGGCGGGCGTCCCGTGTGTGGCAAAGTGCGCATTTCTCGCCGACCGCGTCTTTAGCCGTGCATCACGCCCAGGTCGGCAAGAAATGCGCACGTCCGCCTGGAACGCACCATCAGCGCGGCTCCCACCTCGGGCTTGCCTACCTCCGTAGCGCCGACAACCTCGATCCTGAGCGCGCCGGGCACAATCCGTGCCCGCAGCGCCGTGGCCGGCCGCGGCCGAGTCGGCTGTTTATGCGCGCACGCCCCCTCGCCGGGCCGGTAGTCGTGGGAGCGTTAGTGGTTGGCCTGCGACTTCTCATCGTCTAGATGTCGACTAGACCTGATTCACGCATTTCCAGCCGACCTGGCCTGCTGGAGGTCACGCATTCTCTCCAGGAACTGACACCGAGGCAGAGTTGCGCGCCCTGCCCTGCGGGTCGAGGCCCTTCCAGTCGCAAAGTCCGGCGGCGATGACGTCTGGCGTGCGCATAACCTGCCGACCGGCCCCGCGGGCGGAATCGGTTGCCGCGCAGAGTGTCCCGTGCGCATTACGCACCGACCATCATCCTCGGATTCCACTGACCTGCAATGATCGGCAGCATCGGTCTGGGCGGTCGGCTTGTTATGCGTGACCAGAGCAGGCCAGCCCGATCACCGGCGAGTGCGCCAGCGGCGCGCATAACAAGCCGACTCCCCCGGTCAGGGCGGGGATCGGCAACTCGTGGCCATCACGCCGGTAGAGGCGGAAGCTGTAGCCGGTCGGACGACGCGTGGCGCGGACTTGTGTCAGACCACGCATTTCTTGCCGACCGTGCAAGCAGAGGGCTCCGCTCCATCGCGTCTTTCGCGCGTGCGCGCTTCCAGACGTTGGGCGGTCTCTGGGGCACCGGTTCCTACCGAGGCTCGGACCGAGGGCCTGGAGTCTTCGACCTCCTCCCTCCTCCCCAGGACGTGCGGGAGTCGATTCTTACCTGCTGGGGCGTGTCGTGACACGCCGAACGTGCGCATTTGTTGCCGACCATCGGATGGCCTCGTACCCTGTAATTCAAGATCGCGCATTTCTCGCCGACTGTGTGCATCAATCTGTGCACAACCCTGTGGATTGCAGATTTCATCCACACATTTAACGCCGACCGGCCTTCTCGCGATTCGTGGTCCGCTCACACATTTCTTGCCGACTGTGCACACATTTAAGGCCGACCCCGACCTGATATCTTCGCAGGTCAGACGGCCTAAATTTGCCCCTACAAGTAGTTGTTCTTCCTGTAGAGAAAATATCTTGTAGTAGTAGCGGTAGCGCGCGACGTGTGGACAACCCACCGGACGTGAGGGCCGCACCAGCTCCCGGCCCTCACGTCCGGGAGCTGTCCGCGACGTCCTCTGCCGCTCAGGCAGCGACGAGACGCGGCCCCCGGGGTGACCGGACAGGTTGGTCGGCAAGAAATGCGCAGGATCGTGGGACTTTGGCCGAGCCAATGTCGACGAGCATCAGCTTTCTCGACCCGATGCGCATTTCTTGCCGACCAACTAGCTTGAATGTGACTCCGATCATGCGAACGCGTATCCCCCGGAGTACGGTCGGCATGTAATGCGCATCGACACCGACACGCCGAAGCCGGGCGCGCATATCGATGTCGATCGTGCAATGCTGACCCTCATGCCGCGGCCGAAACGAGATGATGCAGAGCTCGCCGCCTGCGCTGCCGAGATACAGGCCCTGCGAGAGCAAGAGCTCCAAGAAGTGGGCTATCTGGGCAGGCTCTTCACGCAATTCAGCCTCCCCTACAAGGATCCTGGTGCAGATAAGGCGGTCTGGGGCCGCCAAAGCGGTGCGTACCGGATCTCTGTCCAGCCCGGCATGGTGATGGAGGACGGGGCGGCCCAGTCCTACGGATTTCCCTATGGCGGCATCCCGCGGCTGATCCTGGCACATCTGTCGACCGAGGCGGTCTTGACCGGCGAACCAGTGATCGTACTGGGCAACTCGCAGAGCGAGTTCATGCGAACGGTGGGCCTCGGGCGTGCGACTGGTGGGAAAACCGGCACCATCGGCCGATTCCAAAATCAGACCGAGCGGCTCCTTCGCTGCAGCATCATCATCGATTACAAGGACAGCAGCGCCAAGCAGCGATCCAAGGCAATCAAGTTGAGCGTCGCGACCAGCTGGGACCTGTGGTGGACCGGTCAGACCAGACGGATGGGGGGTCGCAACGAACTGCAGCCCTCTCTCATGCCCAGCACTATCAACTTGTCCAGCGAATTCTTCAAGGAAGTCATCGAACATCCGGTGCCGGTGGACATGAAGGTGCTCAATGCCCTGCAGTCCTCCCCGATGGCGATGGATATCTACATCTGGTTGACCTATCGGGTCTTCAAACTCGAAGACCCCGTGCGCATTTCGTGGCCGCTTCTCATGCTCCAGTTCGGAACCGCGCTTGCCGACACCAAGCAAGGCCGCCACCAGTTCCGCCGAGATTTCAAGAAGCACCTGGATGCGGTCAGGACGTTCTACCCGGACCTCCAGGTGGCTGTCGACGATCAGAGCGGGCTGACGCTGTACCCCAGCCCGACACACGTGATCAAAAAGCCCGCCAGGCGTCTACATGTGATCGAGTGAGCCTCCAGCCAACGCGCTGGAGGACGATGCCTCTAGGTGAGAGCGGACGATCGGGTTGGGAAGGTAGTACCGAGGGCTGGGCGTAGTCCATCCCACCAGCACGCGGTCTGATCGTAGTGGGCGAAGAACTGCCGACCCGTATCGTGGGGATTCCGTGCTTGCAGCATGCGGAGAGCAAAGACCTTGGTGCCCATGATTTTCGGTGCACCGTCGATCACGATCTTACCTTCGTGGGTCGACATGACCGGTCCTCGGGCAGAGCGAGCGAGCCCCGAGACTCGGTGCACCGCGTCGCTGTAGATCCCCAGTGCACGCACGAGCGGAACCTCGAAGTAGTTGTGCGCACCTGTATCTCGCTCCACGAACATGTAATAGGGGATCACACCCAACTCCACCAGACGTTGCCACATGCACACCCATGTCGCGGCGTCATCGTTGACGTGTGCGATTACCGGCGCCTGTGCCCGAACGATCGCCCCTGTGGTGGTGATACGGCGGAGTGCACGCCGCATCACCGCTGTCGACAACTCACGTGGATGCGAGAAGTGCGCCATCACAGCGACGTGTCGACCCGCTTCGACACATCGAGAGAACAGCTGCATCAACGGATCTCCCTCGCACTCGTTGGTGAACCTGGATGGCTGATACGACAGGGCTTTGGTTCCGAATCGAATGGAGCGGATGTGCTCCAGCTCCGGAGTGAGCAGTGCGTCGACCCATCGGCCGAGGACTTCAGTCCTCATGATCATCGGGTCTCCCCCGGTGAACACGACATCGGTGACCTCTGTGTGATGCCGGAGGTACGCGACCATGGTGTCGATGTCCGAGAGAGCCTGACGGGTCTCGCTGCCCACGAACTGGCCCAGCGGAAACAATAGCCGCAGTACGCATGACAAGTTTGACCCTGGGAGGGAAATACCAAGACCGTCTCACGGTACTTGTGCTGTAATCCGAGCGCTGGTTTCCCTTGCAGGACAGGAATATTGGAGTCGATTTGGCCGCCGGGGTGTGGGTTGAGCAGTCGGCGAGCCTGTGCACCGGCCTTGTTCAGCACATCGCGTGGTGCACCGGCATCGACGAGTTCAGCGATATCGGAGAAGATCTGGGACGGCAGCATGTCTCGGTGGGGGAATGTCAATCGAAAGATCGGGTCCTCCTCGATGGTCGACCAATCGATCAGTTCCTCGTCCACGTAGTCGTTGACCTGGAAGGGCAGCACCGTCGAAACGACGCGCATCTCACGGAGATAGCTCGCAGGCAGACCGGGCGTCTCGCCAGGTCGATCAACCGCTCGCCGGTGTAGTGAATCATGCGATCTGCCCCCTCGGTATCGGCCTCAGACTCCTCCGATTAATCTACCACTATACAACGTGCCATCCTTCAACGGTATGAAATCCTTTCACGTATACCCTTGTGCGACTTGGCAATCCATACCGACGACCAGCTGCTGCTGCAGGTCCCCACAGACGGGAAGGCGCTAGATTGAAATCCCGCGCATAGAGGAATCGGCGTGACGCGCGTGCCACTCCCTCTATGCGGACACGGCGCTGTACCGGGGCTGAACAAGCACCCGGTATCGATGCCCTGCGTCACCAGCGGCTCAACGACTCATAAGGTTGGCAACATGCTCTCGACCGGATCTGCCAGTTCCACCATTCTCGGCGTTCTACTCGACTTCCTCACTCTGGGATCAAGTCTCGGGAGCTCGGCGCTGAGCGCGCCCCGCTGACCACTCGATTGGGGGCGAGCGATACGGGTTTCATCCCGCGCACGCGGCGGCACGCACGGGTCTCACAGCCGTCCGACGATGTCAGCTACCGTAGTCGCGCAGCCATGACCGAGGGTGATGCCCGAGCCGCCGTGTCCGTAATTGTGCACAACCGGAGTGTCGGGGATCGTGGTCGTATCCAGTTCCAGGCGCACCGTCTCACGCCCAGGACGTAGGCCCACCAGCGTCTCGACGACAGCGCTGTCGGCCAAAGCGGGAACGAGATCCTGACACCGCCGCAGGATTGATCGAGTCAGCTCTGGGTCCGGCTGCACATCCCACTCCCCTACCTGGAGCGACCCTCCGAGAATGCAGTCGTTGCTTCGGGGATGAACATAAGCACGTCCGAGTGGATGGGCTTCGTCACGAACCGACATGGACAGGCCTGGGTTGGTCACCCGGACGATCTGCCCGCGGATCGGAACGAGTCTCGGATCATCGACCAAGTGGGCGGCGCGCAGGCCGGCGCAGTTGACGATCACGTCCGGCGCCAGGTCGGCCAGATCGTCGAGATGATGGATCACGCAACGCATCCATCGAGCCCCTCGGACAGTGATCGAGTCCTTCAGCCAGGGCAGATAGATGGGCATCTCGACCATTGGCACCCTGAAACGGAACCCGGCTCGGTATGTCGGCGGCAGTTCGTCGTCGTCGGCATCGCGGAAGCCTCGCACCAACCTCGACCAGGAAGGGACATGCGGGTGTTCGCGATACAACGCCAGAGACTCACGCATTCGGACACCAGGCGTGCGGGTTGCGGCTTGCCTTTCCAGATGGGCGAAGGTCGTCGTACTCCATTCCGTTGTCTGCGGTGAGCGTGCGATGGCTGTTGGAAACCACACCGCCGCAGCGAGATACGAGGTTGTCGCCTCGATCGGAGTGTCACTGCAGACGGTAACCTGGTGCCCGGCGTCCAGCAAGGCGGCGGCGCTGGACAGTCCTGATATTCCCGAACCCACAACCACAACCCGCATGAGCGTCGATCGTAGCTCCGCGTGGACATGCAACGCAGCCACACGCTGTCTCCGTCGGATGGGATACGATCGGTAATCATCGAAAAGCGCACGAGTGCTTGATAATTCGATCTGCGTGCGAGCCAGGTCGACTCGCCTTCCTCATCGATGGGAAGGTTACAGCCAAGCCTGGAGGGCGCAATGGGGTGCGGGCCGGGTGGGCTGCAATGTTCACGGTGGTCGGCGATGCCAGGTCTTGCGGGTCCACGACAACTTTGCGACATCCTGTGCCAGACCGGAAAGCGCGTGAGCCACTTCGAATGACCGGAAGGTATACTGCCTTACTAGTAGGTCAAATTATCGCCACTGTCCGCACAATGGTCAAGGGGTAACAGACAATGAAGCCACGCCCCGCGGGCACGGAGGGACGCACACGGTCCCATATCCTCGATGTTGCCGAGCAACTAGTGCAAACTCGGGGTTTCAACAGTTTCAGCTACGCAGACATCGCGGCCGCTCTGTCGCTGTCCAAACCCGCTCTGCATTACCACTTTCCGGGGAAGGCTGAACTCGGACTCGCCCTCATACAGCGATATGAGCAGCGCTTCTTCAACGCGCTGTCGGCGGTGGATGGGCAGGGTGCCGCGGCGCGGTTCGAGTTCTATGCGAACTTGTACGTCGGCGTGTTACGCGAACAGCGAATGTGCTTGTGCGGCATGCTCGCAGCTGAGTTCAAGACTTTGTCGGCTCCCATGCAACAGGCCGTCGTCCGGTTCTTCGACCAGAACAAGGATTGGCTCTCGACAGTCTTAGCGCAGGGTTTGGCCGAAGGAAGCCTCGAATTCGACGGATCTCCGCAGGAGAAGGCCGGCGTCATTATCGGTTCACTCGAGGGCGCGATGCTGGTAGCCCGGCTCTATGACGACCTCGCTGTCCTGCAGTCGACGATCGGCCACCTCCAGTCCGGGTTCTTCGCCACTAAGCCAGAGGAAGTCCCCGGTCAGGTGATATGACTCAGCGCTGACCGGCCCGGATCGGGCTGGCTCCCAATAGAGTTGGTCCTCCATTCGTAGTTGGTCTTGGGTTCGGTATGCCGTGATCGTCCGGTTCTGAACCGCGACTCCCGGGCAGGTCCGCAGCCTGGCGGATGTCTCGAATGCGCTATCTCTCTAGATTTACGTGTACGGCACTCGACCATGCAGATCTCGTCCAGGATTTGTGGCTGCGACCACGGTGGGTGTCGTCGTGGGCCGCCCGGGAGTTACCCCTCTGCATCCCGGGCGGCCCACCCCAACCCCCGTAGCGTTGCCAATCCTGTGTGCGGCCCAATGGCCACAGTCGCCGGGGCCCGATCGCTGTCCCTACTTTGTCGTACCAGATCCGCCGCGTCCCAGTTCTGGAGTTCGACCGTCCGCATCAATGCTCAGCACACTGGAGATGTCATGATCAGTCTCTACGAGTACTTCGCCGCGACGGACGACGCTACCGCTGCCGCCGCAATACAGTGCGCTGCTGCGTCGCTGGGACTGCCAGCCATCGGAATGGTCACCAGTATCAACCCGGCGTTGCATATGGCGAAGCTGGAATCGCTGCTACGCCGAGTCGACTATGACCGCGTCCTCGATGACCCTCGCTGGTGCGCTCCGCTTATTTCGATTACTCCCGGCAACGGTCCGCGGGTCGTGACGATCACCGAAAGTCTTCGGGATTGTCTTGCCGTCGCCGACTCCTCGTCGCTGGCGGAGGCGGTGACCCTGTGGACTCACACTCGATGGCAGGACGCCGGCAAGTTTGCGGGGCGTGAGGCGAGGCTCGCTGATTTCCTCGACGAGCTCGCCGGATTGGCTCGCGAAGCAGCGTCCTCGACGCAACAGCTCTACTGCTGGATGTCGATGTAGCCCAAAGTATTCGAACCCGCGATCTAGCCCAGGCTCTAGGCCCGTACTCGGTCAGCAAATGTGGTCGGCGCATCCAGATCGCGCCATGATCCGCCAGGCAGCGACGAATTTGGTCGCGGATTCCTCAGCTTGGCTATCCATAACCGCCGGCCACCAGACATGGTTCGGGCGCATCGCGCGGACTCACGAACCGCGCGCACTCACGAACCGCGTGGATTCCGTCGACGGAAGATCTCGATGAGATGGCCGATGTTGCTGCTCAGAGATGTTGTCACAATCGATTCGCGCGCTTCATCGAATGAGCCGGGAGAAATCCCGCGAATACATATGATCCGGAATTCTGATGACGACACATCACAGTACTTCATGGACGGTCGATACTTGGCGGGCCGCTTTTGCGTCGCCGCGCCCGCCTGATGAGCGAATCAAGGTGACGCCCGATGCGATGACTTCGGGGGCGACGACTCATCGCGCTCAGCATGTCGGACGCGGTCATTGGCGAGTCGACTATCTCGCAGGTCAGGACTTGACCTACCGGCACGCGTATCGCGCGATGTGTATTGCCGCCGCGCTACACGATCGCGGCGATGCCGAGCTTAAGCACATCTGGAAGCGCGGCTTGGGACTGTCATTGCGTGCCGCGGTCGGCCTGGCTGTGACCGACTCCGCGATCAGCGGCTTCGATTGAGCCCCTTGGTGGATGATGACGTTGGGCCGCCCTTGGCATGTCCGAGGCCAGGTGCTCGAAGAACACGTCCAGCGGGAACTCGTCAGGAAGGGCATCGGACAGTGTTGCGGTCCCGTGGGACCAGGTCGACTCCTCGGACGCGGGTACATACCGGGATATCAATTCATGGCCGGCGGCCCACAGCGTCGGCGCGAGCATATCGCTGTTGTCGCTGAAGAGCTGATCTATCGCGTCCGCCAATTCGGCGATCACCTGGGTTGCACGATCATCGTCGATGTACATCTGCCCGCCACTCAGGCCGAAGACGTCATTGTCCCGCAGGCAGCCGAACAGTATCTGGCCGGCCAGGCTGTCGAAGTTTTCCCATCGACCCCCCGACAGTGGTGCCCGAAATGCCCTGTCCAGCAGTAGGACTCCGGGCACCAGGAGTCCAACCGGGTGTCCAGTCGGAGCCAAGTCTGTTGCCATGAGGTAGGCGGACAAGTCTCGCCGAAGCTCGTCTAGTGCTCGCATCCAATATGGTCCGCGCTGAACCCTTGTCGCCGACCTCGGAGAGACGTGACCGGGACCGCTGGTTTGTTCGCGCAACAAACCGAGAGCCAGGAAGGCATGGTGGGCGGTTCGGCGATGCTCGATGGCGGCCGCGACCTCGCTGTCCAGGGCCAGATTCAAGGGTCTGACCATTGCTGCGCATACCGAACGAAACCGGGCAGCCTCGAACTCGAACAGGATCAGTGAGTTGTCGGCGCGATCGCCTCCGTGCGGGCTTGCCGATACCGTATCCGGGTAGCACAGGCCCGATTCGGGTTCGAAGCCGGCCGTGAAGTCTGTGACCATCAGCGGCACGTGAATGGACGCGGGGTGGTAGGTCTGCTCCAGCTTCTCGAGCCAGTGTGGCCATACTTGACTGACGAGCATCGCCTCATACCGGCACTGCCCATTGCCGTTTCGGGCATACATCGGGAAGACCGCGAGATGGGTCCGTCCGTCAGCCCGTCTCCGGTCAGGCTGGAACAATCGCATCGAGCGAGAGAAGTCCGGCCGGTTGAATCCGTCACGAGCCCAGTTACGGAGGTCCCTCACCACTGCGTCGAGGTACTCACCGTCGTGTGGAAAGTTGGGGGCGAGTTGAAGTATCGAGTCGGCCACGCGCCACACGGCACGATGTGCGCTCACGGTGTTCGCCCGACCCGGGTCTATGCGGCCGTCGGAGATCTGCCTCAGACGCAGTGAATTGACCTCCGACTTCAACCCGATCCATGCTGAATCCGCGCCTGTCTCGAAAGATGGAGTCATCGGAAATCGATGAGTGGTAGTCACGAGTGTTCCTTCGGGTTCCACGAGCGCCCTCTACGCTAGAGAACCTTCCACTCAGGATTTGCGCAGACATCCGTGCGCACGCCGATTTTCGGCGATATCTCCAGCTGGACGGCGGCCCGGTGGTAGCTCGAGGTCAGCGAGACAGCGGATGTCTGTCACCGCAAGGCTGCGAAGAATCGATGAGACGATCGCATAGCGAGGACGTCGCATGAAGGAAATATCTGAGTCGGTCGTCATGGATGACGCCATGGATATCGTCGGGTTCGGCAAAGTCGGCGCTGGCGGGGGTACCGATCAGCTGGATGAGCTTGCGGAGGCGATCGCGGGCATCCGAGTGCGCGAAACATCAGCCGACAGTCTGGTAACCGTAACGCTCGATGAGCGCGGGACGCTACTCGAACTTGTACTGGCGCCGGGTATCTCGGAATTGGCGCCGAACGAATTCGAAAGACTCGTGGTAGCGACCTGCGCGGTCGCCGCGCGTACGGCATTTGCCGAGTACAACGCCCTGCTCGACAGCTTCAGCTGTAGGCATGTCGTAGAGTGACTCGGGCGATGTGCCGAGCTCCGGGCTTACAAGTTCGTCCTGACGTGCCAGAGTTCAGGAAACAGTGTCACGTCAAGCATGCGTCGAAGGTACGGCACGCCCTCCGTTCCGCCGGTTCCGCCCTTGAGACCGATGACTCTTTCGACGGTGGTCAGGTGGCGGAATCGCCACTGCCGGAGAGTGTCCTCGAGATCGACGAGAGTCTCGGCCATCGAGTAGAATCCGCCATGTACGTGGGGTTTTCGGTAGACCTCGAGCCATGAGTCCTCAACGGTGTTGTCATACTCCGTAGGCTGAGACCAATCTCGAACGAGCCGTTCGGGGCCGACCGGAAATCCGTTACGCGCAAGCAGCGCGATTACTTCGTCATAGAGCGAAGGTGCCTCCAGCGTTGTGCGGATCTGCTGGTGTATCTCCGGTTGATTCCGGTACAGGCGTAGCAGCTGTGGATTCTTGTTGCCCAGAACGAATTCCAGGCGTCGATATTGATGTGACTGGAATCCCGAAGCGTGAGCGAGGTAAGGGCGGATGGTCGCGTACTCGAACGGAGTCATCGTCGCGAGTACGTCCCAGGCACTCACGAGTTGTTCGAGAATACGCACTACACGGGCCAGCGTTCTCAAAGCTGATGGCAGATCGCCCTGGCTGACCGTTTGAAGCGTAGCCGTCAACTCATGCAGAACCAGCTTGAGCCACAGCTCGGTTGTCTGATGCTGCACGATGAAGAGCATCTCGTTGTGCTCAGGGGAGAGCGGATGCTGTGCTGAGAGGACCGTCTGAAGTGACAGATAGTCGGTGTAGCTCATTGACGCGGAGAAGTCCGATCGCCACTGCTCAGGCTCCGCGGAGAGCGGACAGCCGTGCGCTTCGGTGGCGGGAATCAGGTCGATCTGTTCTGTGTACGAGGCGATTTCATCCATCGGCGGAGATGCGCCTCCCTTGAGCTTGTCAATCGACTACCGGACAGGATGCTCGGCGGTGAAATAACTTGAGTCAGTGACTGGTTCGTTGCTCGCTTCTGGGCACCTCTGTTGTGGAGTGTCCAGTGTCGATATGGGATCGACAGCCGGGCAGCGTGTCCTGCATGAGTTGGACAGGCAGAACTGTGTGGAGCAGTAGAGCAGCGGGCGTGGTCCGGGTGGCATCTTGAGCGCCATTTCGGGCGTCAATTGCCTTGCTGCTCAACTGAATTGTCCTTGTACGGTCCGCTTGTGCGGCTCACTCTCCGCGCGCCGCCGACGCTGTTGACGGTAAGCAGTGCCGGTCGGCCGAGACATCCGCCAGGGTGCGGAACGGTTGCCTGAGCGGAGTCGAATGGCTGAACTGGACGGCCGGGCAGGACTATCGCGGGTTGCCAGTCTCGTCCAACTTCGTGGATTACGTCGAGTGCCAGGTGGACAGACGGCGCTGAGAGGCCCTCGGCCTGCTGCGGGCGTTGGATCTGCCCTGGTTGTCAGACCCGAGGTTGGGCTCGGGTGCCTGCGCTGATTGATCCTGACCGAACCGAGTGCCAGTGCGTGGTCGCGTCGTTGCTGAGTATTCGGTGGTTTCGGCGGATGTTGTCGGTCTGGATCGCGCATAAGAGGCGGACGCCCGAGGTCCTGCGATATCTCTGCCGACGTGTTCGATGCGTTCGGACCGGAGACAGAACTGGGGCAACGAGCGGGGCGCTTCGTGGAGTCGAGGCACTGCGCGGGGTGGCATGAACCTCAGCATGGACGTCGCCGGGCCCGGGGCGTAGCCAGCGGGAACAGGGGCAATCATGCCGATGACCAGGCATCAGATGGCATCGGCTTGATGGAATTCGCATTTGAGAGTGGTTGTGCCCGGAGGGTCTCTATCCACAACCGCCGCCGAGCCTACTACAGGATTCTTTTCTAGGGAAAGAACTACAGGGGGGACGTGTTTAGTGCGTGTCAGCTGCGGAAACGGTGCGTCCGCGTCCGCAAGGTATGCGTAGTGTGTCCGCAAGGTATGCGCGCGATGCTGGGAAAACGCCGCGCAGGCTGTCCGCGAGATATGCGTGGAAAAGCTACGCCTCGAGGCGCCTCGCGCGACAACCTGTGGAGATCGTCCGCAGGTTATGCGTGGATAACTCCATCGGTTCACGGTCCGCAAGATATGCGCGGTCTTCTGGGTTTGTCCTCGCGTCGCAGACCCCGCGAGATGCCGTTCGGGACGGCTGTGAGCTGGGCAAATGTAGCTCAGCCTCGGTGTTGCCCGCCCGATGCATACGCATATCTTGCGGACGGTACTTATCCACTGTCCGCAAGATATGCGTGGATTGCCGGTGCATGTCCGCAAGATATGCGCGCGGACGATGCCCGGCAGAGTCGAAGTCCGCAAGACATGCAGCGGGCGAGACCCGCCAGGTCAGCGGGCCGTCCGCGAGGTATGCGCAGTGAGGCCGCGGCCGGTTGTTGTGTGGCGCGGGCACCTTCGCGGCGGTTGTGCGAGGTCGACTGTTCTACCCGCAGGCGCCGATGCTCGGCAGGTCCGCAAGATATGCGTGCCGCCGCATGGATCCGCTCGCTTCCCGGAAGGTCTGTGACGAGCAGGGATGGACCATCTTGTCCGCAAGATATGCGTGGGTTGGCGGATGTTGAGGGCTCCGAATCGACGGCTGCCGGGTGATTGCATCCGGCATGTCCGCAAAATATGCGTGGGATCAACCATGTTGTGTCCGCAAGGTATGCGCAGGCGCGAGGGACACTGGCATTTTGCTGACGGCGTGCCATGCTAGGGGTCATGGCACGCCCCAAACGCACTCCCCTGGAGATTGTCCGGGCGGCTGCTGAAGTGTGGGATGGCGAGCAGGAAGTCGGTTACTTGGCTCGCATGTTCACCCAGACCTCGCTGCCGTACCGTGATCCGGGCGATGTGCCGGCCTGGGGTCGCCGCAATGGCGACTTGTCATTGACTGTGCAGCCGGGCATGACGACCGACATCAACAACAAGCCCGTGTCGATCGGTTACCCGTATGGAACGATGCCGCGGTTGATCCTGACGTTTTTGTCGACCGAGGCGGTGCGGACGGGATCGCCCGAAGTCGTTCTGGGAGACAGTCTCACGGATTTCATGGCCGCTATGGGCCTGGCCGCGACCGGTGGCAAGAACGGGTCGCTGACTAGGATGCGGAATCAGTCTCACCGACTGTTCAACGCGACGCTCACCATCGAGTACAAGGGTGATTTGAACCGTCGCATCGGTGCGAAACTGTACGTGGCCAGCGCATACAACATCTGGTGTGGTGCGGAGTCCGAGGATGGCCATCCGTCGTTGTTCACATCGACGGTTCGTCTGAGTGACGAGTTCTTCAACGAGGTCACCTCGCACCCGGTGCCGTTGGACATGAACGCCATCAAGGCGTTGGGTGGCTCCGCATTACGTCTCGACATCTATGCCTGGCTCACCTACCGCATGTTCTCGGTGAAGCGCGAGACGACGATTCCGTGGGAATCACTGATGGTCCAGTTCGGCTCGGCGGCAGACTCTTCGGACCGGCGACGCCGCCACCAGTTCCGACGTGACTTCACCGAGGCGCTCAAGCAGGTCCTGGTGGTCTATCCGCAGGCGAACGTTGACACCAATGAGGCGGGTGTGGTTCTGCGGCCGGGGCTTCCGCATATCCCGATGTCTCCGGGGTTCCGGGCGCTCGCACGGTGACAGAATCTGCGGTATCGAGGAAACCGGTGCGGCTACTGTTTCGTCACTTGACGAACATTGGTAGTCGCCCTTGGGGTTCCTTCACCGAAGGTGCCCGGGACCAGGTCTGTGTGGGGTCCCGGGCACCTTCACCGTCATGAGATGGATTCCCGACTCAGTCAGAGGTCTCCATCTCGTCTTCGTGGATCTCGCCTTCGATGGTGAGCGCTGCTATCTCTTCGGCGAGGTAGCGTTTCAGGGCCTCGTCGACGAGTGCGCTGCGGCTACCTGCTTGCCACTCGTCGACGAGGTTGTCGAGTAGCTGGATATCGGGTGCGATGATGCCGGCGAGTGGGATTTTCACGGGCGGCTCGGTATGCCTGCGCCGACGCGGTCGCGTTTGATCGACGCGGCTGAAGAGTCGACCCGACGGTTTGGCGTTGACAAGCTCCTGAAAGTGTTGGCGCAGTTCTGTTTCGTGTTCCTCGATTGCGTCGAGGACGACCTCGCCGTAGCTTCGGCCCTTCCCCCGTTGCTGTTTTTCACTATGCGTGAGGTGACGCAGGGCCTCGGCGACGCGTGCGGCGACGTGCGCTTCAGCGATGGTTTGTACCGCGCGGGCGCGTGCTGGCGTTGTGCGTGTCCGCTTGGCAGACGTGTCCGTTCCCGCCGCAGCGCTTTTGGGCGCGGCAGCCTTGCGTGGTGCTTTAGGAGGGGCGGGTAACGGTTGTGCGGGCTCATCGACTGCCGGCTCGTGAAGTGAGAGATCCGCCGCCACACTGGGCGGCTGGGCGACCGCTGCTACCGGCGCCGGTGGGGGCGGAGGCAGAAGGTCGTCGATGTCGCCGAGATCGTCTTCTTTGAAAGCCCCTTTGCGAGCCATTTACACGACCTCCTTAGCGCGCTCGCCCGCTGCGAGTCGGATCAGTACTTCTCTCGTCAGCTTTTGGTAGTCGGTTGCCAGCGGTTCAGTGTCACGTGACCATCGCTTGGCGGGGCCGGCCTCGTCTGTCTCGCCGCCCGCATTGTTCTTCGGAGAGAAGGCGATCAACTCCTCCGCGGTCAGGTGGAAGGCCCGGGCATCGAGCGCCGATGCCTTGTCCTGCCTGATGAAACTGCGAAAGGGCTCGATCCCTGTGCCCTCGAGGAGGTCCATGATCTTGCCAAGGGTGTCCTCGTTGCGGCGGATCGCGCGCGGGTTGCAGTCGAACAGCACCATGCCCATCAGTTCGATCTGCGCGCCGTTCTTACGAGCCCAGAGGTAGCGTCGCGCGAGCAGTTCAGCGCCGTCGATACTGCCGTCGTCTTCCTTGGTGGGCACGATCAGCCAGCTGACGACCTGGAGCAGGAGGTCCAGGACGGCCCGGTCACCGGGGCCGGAGTCGATGAGGACCAAGTCGTAGCCGACACTGTCGACCAGCGCTTCGAGCGCGAGAAGGAGATTCTGCCGCGGATCGATGCCGTGCTGTTCGGCACCAGCGGCGACCGCGCCCGCCATCGCCAGAAGCTTTCCGCCGCAGACGACGTCGAGATTCGGTCGGACATCGCGCACAGCCTCGAGTGGTGACCCGTACTGCAGGGTCATTGCCAATGATCGGCCTTCGTCGGACTCTTTGACGCCCAGATCGCGGACAGTGCAGTTACCTTGCTGATCGGCGTCGACCACCAACACCCGCTTGCCGCGTCGAGCAACGGCTACGGCGATGGCAGCGACGATCGACGACTTCCCCACTCCCCCTTTTTGGTTGGCCACCAAAATCGTTCGTCTCACGGCTCGGACATCTGACAGCAAACGCGAACTGGTCACGCACGGAACACTACCGGAGGCGTTGCGGCAGAACCAACCATCTCGAAGGGGTGTGTCGTCGGCGGTCTTCAGACGTCGGACACCCCAGTCAGTCTCGTCAAATTTCTTGCAGCGCAACCACTCTGTGGCGTGGTCTGAAAACCCATCGGGTTCATGGTCTGGAACCGAGGTGACTTACCGGTCCGATGCTAGACGTCGATTCCCGTCGTGCGTATCGCCAGGGTTCCTGGCTAGATCCGTGTCGTGCTCAGAGCACTCGTCATGGACTTCGAAAAGGTCTATGTCCGGGGGTGACGCCTGGTCGGTGATTTGACGATTATAAGCGGCATGAAAGCTGTTATAGAAAGCGTCATAAATAAGCTCTTGTTCGAAGGCGATAATTTTGCACTAGTAACAGGCGAAAGAAAGGCAATTAAATGCGCACTCGAAGAGATGCGTTGGACGCCTTGCGATGATATCTGATATATGTCCGATCTTAGGGTGATACACCACGCAGTGTAGACGACTTTATTATTCGCACTAAAACAAGTAGCTGTATCGTCCGATTGACAGGTCAATGTAAGTGTCACAATAAAAGCAGAATGAGATGACCTTGATGTGACTGTATTGATTACACTGATTATTGTCGATATGAAGGTATATGGTCCAGCAAGTTCGAGGGTGTGTTTAGCTGCCTGTAAAAGGGCACTAGATATTATCGGTGATGGGGTAATGGTGAGCGCCACCTCAGCCCCCCTATTGGTTGCCAAAATTCTGCCAGTGCCGAGTGCTTCAACAAAGCCATTATATAGAGGGGCATCGATTGCCAAAGTCGGTACAGTGTCTTGGGGCAAAGTTAAACCATTGGAAAAGGTCAACCTAAAGACTGTTGTAGTGATGGCAACAATGGTCTCATTGATCGCAATGGCTAGGGGAGACGAGCTTGACTTAGTAAGGGGAGCGTAATTCGCCATTGTGATTGCCATCGATTCGACTTTGTTGAACCTCGTGGATGTTGCCACTGCTGTGGTCAGTGACCAAGCTACCTCAATGACGTGTTCGAGGGTGTCTGTATGGGTGAAGCGAGAGATATATGTATCTGTCGAAACTGCGCCTACGACATGGCCTTGACGTGAGACTCTGAATTCGGCGATACGCAAGGAGTGTTCTAAGGTCTTATCTATCGTCTTAGTGTACGTCGCATGACTAGTCTGATTACCCGCCTCACGTAAGACGCTAAATCGGGCAGCTGGTTTGGCGGAGAGGCGCGCCACTTGTCTTGCATAACTCATGAACTGCAGCTCAGGGTGCAGATTCGGGAACAATCGAGGCGCTTGGCGCTGGTGCCTCAAGTGCCCGCTCCCTTCGGGCAAGAGTATGTGTGCCGGGGCGACCGGAGGTATCTGCGCGACACCGAGCCGTCCTGTATACCCTGTCTGCTTCAGCATCGCGTACCTCCCCTCAGGTCTCGGATCGTTGCAGATAGTCTCGCCGGAAGTAGAGCAGCGCTAAGTGTATCGCGCCATCCAACTCGCGCCGGGAAGCGCGCTTGTGACGGTTGGCAGCTTCATCGGTGGATGCTCTGGAGCAAGCTGCGATCCTCGTCGCCGTAGGCGATGTCTGGATGAGATGCGATCGCAAGCGCCGGGAGGGTTGAGGCGCAGGATCCTCCATTCGCCGTGTGCTCCCGCATAGTGAGGTGGCGAAGCGCATCGAGCCGGTATCGGTCGAGAGTGCCCGTGCCTCTCCCTGTCGCTGCGGCAAGTGGACCCGGCACTGGGTGCAGGGTGTGTTGGGGCGCAAAGGATCCGTGGGCTGTGCCGCAGATTTGAATGCATGCGTGGACAGGCGCACACGTCGAGACGTGCGAGCTCTCCTGTTGAAATTCCCCGTCCTTGTAGCCTGCACGGAGTCGTTAGCTCCACGGCCTAGCTTGGCCGGATCAGTCGGAACCGTCGCCGGGGCTGACAATCGGATCAGCCTCGTGTGCCTCGCCCGATCTGCCCGCATCCGATTACATGCATCAGATATCTGCTGCCTCGGCGGGATGGTGATTTCTCAAATGCCTGGTGCGTCCCCCGCTCCCGGGTGACACGAGTGCGTTCGCCGCGGGAGTCGGCACTCGAAAGGCGGGGGAGTGGCATCAACGTCGCCGTCGTACTGAGAAGCATTGAAGGGCGACGGTCAACGCTGGGATCTACACCCATCCTTAGCTCCACGCCTGGGCCTGCCATCTCCGAGGGAAGGTGAACGCTACGGCTTCTTGTCGAAGGTCACTCGATGCTCGATGCTCGATGCTCGTTCCGCAGAGCACGAGTGGACGGGAACGAGCCCAGGCCTGCCCGCCGGCCTATCGGCGACGCGACAGACTTTTGCCTCGCGCGACAGACCGCGATGGCGGCAGTCGGCGGGAACCGGACGAGGAGGTGGGGGAGGCCTCCGAGTGTCACCTTCTGCGATTGTCCCCGCTTCGGCCTTGCGGGCCCGCACCGAAGTCGCAGGATCCGACGATCGGGGAGAGGAGATGACCGCGATTCCGCGGTCTGAGCTGATCTCGACGCCAATACGACTGATAGCTGTGTATTCGCTGAAATCTCACCCTAACGTGGTTTCTCCGCAGCTTCGACCATGCTTGCGAGGTGGAGAAACCCCAGAATAGGCCCTAAATGGCACGCTGAGCCTCGTTGCTACTGATTTGGCAGGAAGGTGTGCAAAGACCGCGAAAAGTCGGGCACCGTTCGATTTGGTGGGTTGTATGTCTTGACCTGGGGATACTTGTCGCGAAGTCGTCGGCGGCTGAGGTGTCTCGGACTCGAGACGAGATTGGATCAGTCGGCTAGTGGGTCCGACGTGCGTTTGGTGAATTTGGCCGGCGAGAGCTTGGGCCACGAGATTCCCGGCTCATTGCCGCCCGGTCCGGTCGGGGGGTGAGCCATCGCCCCATTCCAGAGAAACCGCAGGTAGAGGCGATCTGCTATAGACTACTTACGGACCTGCAGAAGGCATGCAGGGTCGAGGGGGCCACCTCCGCGGACCGGAGATCACGAGCTTCGAACCTAGTGTTCAGCTCACCCCGGAGTTTGTTGTATCGGCTTCCCTTACACGCGAATATCGGAAACAAGGCAGAGATATTCGCAGGCGAGGCCAGATAAATTGAGCACGTACTGGTCGTGTCGTCGGCTTACATACCGACCCCGGGTCGGTATGCTCGGACGTCGTGAGGATTGCGGACTCCACAGCGGCGTCTCTCGAGTTCCGAGGACGGGTCAAATCGCCGAAGACCCTCGCGGCCTATGCCACGTCATGGACGAGGTTCGTCGCCTGGTGTGACGCGTGCGGTGTTCCCCCGTTGCCTACAGACTCGGGGATGGTCGCGACATGCGAGGAAAGTGTCGCGACCTACCTGGCCCAGGCCGGCGAATCGATCACGCGCGACGGGAAGCCGCAGTACGCGATGAGTACGATCCAGGCCTGGTGTACGGCCATTGGCTATCACTACGCCGCGGCAGGGTTGCCCAATCCCGTCTGCTCGGAGACTGTCAGACTGACGCTGGCCCGTCTGGGCGATCTGCGTGCACAAAGCGGGGCCGAGGCGGACACGGCCGTGCCGCTCTCATCCCCGATGTTGAGGCGCTTGGTCGCGAGCATCGATGAGAGTGCCCAGGGCTGGCGGGATCGGATCGCCGCGCGACGCGATATCGCCCTTTTGGTCCTCCAATTCGCCGCAGGCCTACGTCGGTCCGAACTGGTGGCGATGTCGGTCGCCGATGTGTGCCCCATGAGCAGGTCTGAGAACCCATATTTGCTGATCCGAGTACCCGCTACCGGTGGCACGGTGCCTGGCGACGAGGTTGCGGTCGGGCGTGGCATCGACGCCAGGACGTGCCCAGGGTGTGTATTGCTGCGCTGGCTGACGGTGCTCGCCGTGTTCGACCGAGCCGTCGCATCCGGTGCCGCGGATTCCTCCGCGGCCGGACAACTGGCGGTCCAACGGGCGCTTCGCCGTGACGATACCGGCGCTGAACTGCATATCTGCGACAGCAATTGGCCGCAATTCCGGCGAGTCAGGGTTCCTTTGTTTCGTCCGCTCGACCGAGACGGACTTCCGCACGAGCGCGCCATCACTGCCCGGTCGGTGCCCAACATGCTCAAACGTCGCGCTCTTGAAGCCGGGTTCGAGCCTGAGGTGGTCGCCAAACTACGCGGGCATTCGGGCCGTGTGGGAACAATTGTTCAGGCGCTCGCCAATGGCGCGGACGCGCAGATGGTCGCTCGGCACCTGCGTCACCGTGACGCTCGCACTGTGAGCAGCTACATCGAGCCCGGGCAGGCGGAATCCGTTTCTGTGGCCGATCACCTGGGTCTGTAGGGAGGAACGAATGCCGGCGGACATCGCGCATGGCGAATTCGATTGCGCCGCTGCGCCTTCCGGCCTGTCCGCGCGGTATCGCCGGGATTGGCGAAGTTTCGCTGTCTGGTGCGCGGCGGGTGAGGTCTCAGCGCTTCCCGCAGTGCCTCTGACGCTTCTGGAGTATCTCGCGGACAATCCGGGCCGTCCCGCAACTCAGGCGGGCCGGGTCACCGCCATCAATCGAGCTCATCGTGCTGCGGGTTTGCCTGCCCCTGGGCGGGCAGAGGAGCTGAGGCAGGCTCTCGATCAGGCGCGCGCCGCACAGTCGACGCGCTGGCGCACTGCTGTCGATGCACTGCTGCCGCTTATCCCGACGTGGGGCTGGCCTGGTGGACTGGTCGGTAGGCGTAACGGGGCATTGTTGGTACTCCGGGCCGCCGGAATGTCTTATGCCGACATCGGACGGTTAACCGTCGGCGATGTGCGCGTGGAACCGGGAGCGATCCATATCGGGCCGCAACCGCTGAGCACGATCAACGCTTCCATCGACTCGCAACCGTGTCACGCGTCGACGCTGCACGCCTGGCTGGATGTCCGTCCGGCACTTCAACGTTACAGTGGAAATGCCATGCTGGAGGCCGCGCTCGAATCCGGTACCGTGCCAGGCATCACGATCGACGCAGTCGGCGTCGACCAGCCGTTGTTCGTCACGCTCGATAAGCATGGTTATGCCCCTATGCCGTGCATCGATCGGCGGGGGGCATCCCCAGCGCTGCCCGGTTTGTCCGCCGAAGCCGTCTCTGCGATCGTGACTCGGCATCTCTCGGGTGATTTGCCCAAATATGTTGTCCAACAGAAGAATACGGCTACGGAGAGTCGTGTCGATGTGGTGGCGGACCTCGGTGGTAATACGAGCTTGAGCGCTGACTATTTCGACAAAGGGATCGCCGCGCGCCGTCGCGATCACGAAACCCTGTCTGCTATACCGGATCTGCTCGACGACGCAGTAGCCCGTATGGAGAAACTGCTCGATCAGACCTCCGACATGCTCCGGCTCGCGCTCGGACACGAGTAGAACTCGGTAGCGTTGGCCGCGACAGGATTTCAGCAACCGACTGATTTGGCCGCGGGAAATCGATGGCATCTGTCCGCGAGGTGTCAGGGCTTGGCGCGCAGGCGCTATTGGTGCCAGGTCTCGTCATCGAGGCCGACCCGCAGCGATTTCTGCTTCACGGGTGACCGGGAAGCAGAAATCCTCCACCGGCCTGTGGTTCGCCGAATCAGGGGATTGATCGCGACGGCGGCCGACGCGAGCGAGACTACCGGGGCAAGCGTCGCCCACACGGTGAGACTGGCGGTGGTGTAGCTGGACTTGTGCAGACCCGGCACCGGGTAGTCGCCGTTGCCGGCCAGCCATCGGATGACGAGTCCTGCCTGAGTGCCTAGATCGGTCGCGGGACCCGGTGCGAGCATGTGCCTCATATCGTTGCCCTTACTATCGAGGTACAACACGGTAGAGGTGGTCAACAGCGTGGTGGCGGTCGCGAGGGCGGGGACCGCATAGGATGCGGTCCGGTTCGGTGCACGCCAGTTCGCCAGTGAGGTGAAGAGGGTGGCGAGGGCGGCGAGCCCCGTCAGAATGCCTCTCGTGCCGGAAATCAGCGCACCTGAAGGGGGCGAGCCAGACCAGAAGGAGACCCGTGTGTTGGTCACGTGAAGTGTTCCGAAGGCATTCGCTTGGGCCACGCCATCGACGCCAGACGCGGCGACCCATGGGCGGAACAGCAGGAACAGGAGAAACATGCAGAGGGCCGCGGTGAACAGATTTCCTGCGTTGCCCCGAGGTCGGCGTGTGGCGATGTTCTCGAGGCGGTGCCAGACGCGGCTGACGGTCCGCACGGGCGATCCACCGGTACCTTGTGGGTGATTTTTCGGTAGGTGCCATGGCGTCGCTCGAACCATCGACTTACCTTAGATGTCACCGCGCTCGGGACGCTGAGCCAACTCACCAGTGGTGAGAAGGACTCTGCTGTTTAACTTCGAGCACAGCCGACGGGCGTTGTGATGTTCGAGAGTGGTCGCGCCGACGCAAAACCAAGTGGACGCCCTTGACTGTTGTTGCATCGAATGGCTCGCGAGTGGTCGAGTGTATCGATATCGTGTTGGGTGAACGGCGAAAGATCTTCATGGACGCGTGGAGCACCGCAGAATCGTTGTGCTGATTCAGATCCAGTACGACCCTGCCTCGACTGTCGTAAGCGATACCAGCCCAGATCATCCCTTTTGGTCCGGTGCCTTTCGCGCTGAGAAGTTGTACCAGTTCGCGACATTGAGACAGCACGGGGCACTGCTGGCATGTCTCTATCGCTTGTTGCCACTGGTTGGGTCCGCTTGCGTCGAGGTCCCAGTCGCTGGGCCGCGTTGAGCATGGCACGCGAGGTTTGGTGCATGGTATCGACGCCCGGGTTTCCTCTGTGTTGCTCATGGCGGCCTCCTGCAGGCTCAGGTCTCGAATTGAGCCTGCCGGGAACGACTTGAGCGAACATCGGAGTTCCTACGCGTGTTTTCTTTCAGAGCCGACCGCGGACTATGTGCTGAGACCAGCTGTGTATCGGATACTTCCGCGACATTGCGTAACTCCGCAGTGACTGCGGTGCGGCTGAACGGAAAGATCGCGGCGGCGTCGACGGGCCGGGCGCCGCATATCTGACCCACTGCGGAGCCAGGCAGCGGCGAACTCGCGATCGTTCGGATCCGATGTACTTCGACTCGATACGCGCCGGTCGCCCGGCAGGCGTCCGCGGGCGGGTGAGGGTCAGGAGGACGTGGGTGGTTGATCGCGAGAACGGAGCGCTGCCAGGTCGATGAGCTCGACCGTGGCGCGAGTAATCATGAGGTTTGCGATCGTGAGGTCGGACTCGAGGACGGGATCTCCGGGTTCTCGTGACGATTCGAAGACGGCTGTGCTGCGAAGTAGATGGCCGATGTCGTCGGTGTAGCCTGCGACGAGTCGAGCGCAGTCGAGGCGCAGTCGTTCTATGAGTTCGAAGGCGCTGGGCGCCGGCAAGCCAGCGTTCGTGAGTCTTGTCGCTAGGTCGTAGCAGCGTGGATTGGCCAGTCGGTAGGTCTCGAGCGGATTGTCGTCGCTCGTGGGAGTTTCGAGAGTGTCAGGCTGATCCGGAGTCCGGTTGACGGCCACTGTCGTATCGGCTGGTCCGGCATCGAGGGTGGATTCCGCGCTCGGCTGGTCGGTGACACCGAGCAGCTCGGCGAGGCCGTCGCCGCGGTCCCACGCATCGAGCAACTCGCGGATGCCGTTGAGCTTCATGCCCCGGTTGAGGAGTCGAGCGATCGTGTTGAGTCGGGTCAGGTGATCCATGCTGTAGTAGCCGGTGCGACCACGGACGTCGGGGGAGGGTAGCAGACCGCGTTCGTGGTACACCCGAACACTGCGGACCGTCATCTCGGCTGCCCGCGCCAGTTCGTCGATTGTGTATTCCACGGTGCCTATCGTCCTCGAATCTTCGTCTGCCAATGGTTCATTGTTCAGCGAACCACTATACAACGATGCGGTGACGTTGCGCCTTCGTCAATGAGCCGTTACATGACGGTGTAAACCTTGCGGAGCGACTAATTCGTCGGTTAGCGTGCTGATACGGCTGATTCTCGGCCGTTTCCGAGGACTGTCGAGCAGCCTCGATGACCGCCCGATCAGTGGGGCGACGTCTGCGGTCCGGGCGCGCGTCCTGTGAACTTCCGGAGTCGGCTATGAGCGTCCTTCGAACCACCACCCCACCACGGGTGACCACCGGATCAGCCGGTGTCGCCGCGGTGACCAGCAGATCACATCGCCCACCGTGCGCTGACGGTCCCAATGACTGGGACCTCGACGCCGGCACACCGGAGTCATGGAGAACGGCAGTTCAGGTATGTCGCAGCTGTCCATTGCTGAGCACTTGCCAGGAACTCGCACAGGTGTTCATCGCACGCGGCGAGGCCCCGCGTGCCGTGATATGGGCGGGTGTCGCCTACGACAACGCGGGCAGGGTCGTCGATGACCTCGATCGCCACCGTGTCATGTCCATAGATCAGAAGCGCCCGATGCGGATCACTCGGATCGGTGCCGAACGCGAACACGTCGAGGCGTCTCACCCCACGCCGAAACGGCTCCTCGTTCTCGGGCACCCGATTCGTCCGACCAGCGCGATCTGAAGTCGAGCTGCACGAAACTCACTGCAATGGTAGGTAATCCATGACAATCCTGGCGTTGGAGATCGGAACAACCGACTTCGCGGTATCGCCTGTGCGCGACGATGTCGACGTGGCCGAGATACGACGGGCGCCGTTGCCGCGCACGGCGCCCTGGGATGTGTGCCGAGACTTGCTGCTGGAGGTCGCGGGTGGAGCTGAGGTCAGCGCGCTCGGCATCGCGTGTGGCGGGGCGATCGATATGGCCGCAGGCATGATCGCGCCGAGCGGGATCCCTTCGTGGCGAGCCGGATTCGGGGTTGTCGAGGCGGCCCGCGTGTTGTTCCCACAGGCGTCGGTTCAGCTGGGGTCGGACGGACTGTGTCTGGCGCTGGCCGAGCGGACGTTCGGTGCCACCGCGGGCTGCACCGACAGTCTGGCGCTGCGTGTCTCGGACACGATTACCGGCGGTATCACGATAGGCGGCTTCGTTCTGGTCGGGCGGACTGGCAACGCCGGCAATTTCGGGCATCTCCTGATTCCGGGATTCGACGAATCGTGCGACTGCGGGGGACGTGGGTGCCTGGCAGCTGTCGCCAGCGGAGCCAGTGCGTCCCGTTGGGCACGGGAGCGTGGGTGGCACGGTGATGGTGTCGCCGATCTCATCAATGCCGCCGACGTCGGCAATGGGGTAGCGATCGAGGCGTTGAGCAGGGCTGGTACCGCGCTCGGGCGCGCGATCGCCTCGGCAGCGGCCCTGCTCGATGTGGAGCTGGTCGCGTTGGGTGGCACCCTGCCCCAGGCCGGCGGCGTGCTGTGGAAACCGTTGAGGGCTGCCGTCGTCGAACACGCCAAACAGCTCTATCTGCCCAGTCTCCGGGTGGTGTCCTCGGAAGTGGGTGAGATCGGAGTGATTGCCGGAGCCGGAGTGCTGGCGCTGTCCCTCGCGCGGGGTTAGGAATCGGTGGAGCTGTGGCCGGCGGATGCCGTTCTGGTCAAATTTGAATGAGCCGCTATATAACGGTACATTGTGCTCTGTGGCAGTCCTTATCGGGACCTCCGTCTCGGGTCGTGGATGTGTCAGTTAGGACAATGGAGCGGCTCAGTGATTTCCTGGATGACTATCGAGACGTTGGTACCGGATGACCCTTCGGTCGCCTCGGTCGGCGGTGAATCCCGCGAGTTCGCCGCCTGGCAGCGTTCCCTGCAGCGCCAGTTGGCCAAGGTTCCCGCCATGTACGACGTCATGACCACTGCCGAGATCCTCGAGGCTGTGTCACTGGTACGCGAACGTGCCGCCATGTCACAGCGGATCGTCGAGACAAGATCCGGACCACATCTGCTGCGGGTACGCCCGGTCCTCGGCCCGGCGGGGGACACACATGCGGTGCAGCTGTGGATGGGTCCGGCATCAGTGTCACCACCGGTCCTCGGCCCAGCGGTCGGTGCCATCTGGGATCTGGATTCGCAGACCATCGCGGTACCCAGCGGGATCGTCGAATTGGCCGGTGTCGCCCCCGAGGAATACACACCCCGAATGTCGATCGCCGAACTCTTCCACCGGGTTTCGACTTTCGATCGGCACGGTGAGGTACTAGACCTGCTCTATGACCCGAAGCCCGGCGCAAAGCTACAGTTCGAGGCGGCTATCACCGACGGAGCCGGATGTCCGAGCCGGTGGAGAATCAGCATGCGGGCACGTGAGGATCAACGCGGACGCGGTGCGTGGTGGCTGATCGAGGACATTACGTCGCCTGACCATCCGGCACAGGCCCCTGGCCTCGAGCGGGTGGGATTGCGAGAAGCCCACAGGCGGGCTGGAACCCGACTCGCTGTCGTGCAACTGGCGCACGGTGCAATCTCACATTGGTTGACAGATCCCGCACCCTGGATCCGTTGGGACTATCTGTTCAGTCCCCGCGATGTATTTCATCCCGACGACCGCGCCCGGCTGGTGACGTTGAGTGATCAGGTCAGTACAGGGTACGCGGCCGGAATCGTGGTGCGGACACTCAATTACGATGGGGGATACACCCCGACTTCGCTGTTGGTCTATCCCTACCCGGGCTATTCGCGGCAACCACTGGCCATCGTTCAATTCGTTCACGCCGCACCTGGATCGCCGCTGTCCACGCCCGCGAGCCGTACGGTCTGGCAGGTACGGGATCGTACATCGCCGGTAGGCTACGACGATCAGTTGCGGGCGCGGTGGGGGCGGGGCAGTAGATCACTCTGAGCCCCTCCAGGGGTGGGAATAGCTGCGGAGAAATAAGTGAGTGGTTCTTCCTTACCATTCGAGAGTGAGTTCACTGACCGGTAGCAAGACCGATTCCGGTGACCTGCTGCTTCGCAGAATGGCGGCTCGCCGTCGTCGTGAAAGTATCGCGGTCATCGCGGTCGCGGGTCTGGCCATACTCGGTGGCGGCCGTGCCATCTTCGATGCTTTCGATTCTTCTTCCTCCGGACCAACGGTCAATACGACGACCTCGGTTGTCGGGCACGCGCAGCTTGCGGGATCGTTCGCTCGCGACTTCGTGGTGACCTACCTGAGTCTCAGCGCCGCTGGACAGTCCCAGTTGGGGGCCTACGTCAGCGGCGCTCAATCGGCCACGTTGCCACCCGTCGGAAGGCAGGTTTCCGACCCCGCGGTGGCTTTCGTGTCACTGTCGAGTTCCGAGTCCGGTATCGACATTTGGTCGGTGACGATATCCGTGCGATCAGCCACGCGTGCGACCGCGCAGACGGATGTACAACGCCAGTTCTATCGCGTCGCGGTCTCGGTCGGCGCGGGCCGGGTGCGCGCTCTGTCGTTGCCCGCGGTGGTGGAACCACCCGCTTCCGGATCGGACCTGACCCTGGTGTACCGCGCCTCCTGTGCCGTCGACACCGTGCTGGGGACAGTGGCCTCCGGATTCCTGCAAGCACTGCTCACCGGCTCCGGCGACATCGCGCGCTACACGACCGCTGGTTCCGGCATCGCGGCGCTCAAACCGACACCGTTCACCTCCGTCGAGACGGCAACTATCAGCGCCGACGATCCCGAGTGCGGCACCCGTACGAATACCGCCAGGGTACTGGTGTCGATCAATCCCAAAGGCGATGGCGGGGTGGTCACACCGACGCTCGACTATCCGCTGACGATGGTTCGGACTGCGGGCCAATGGCAGGTCGCAAGTGTGGATCCGGCTCCTGCACTGCTGAATCCCTTGACCATCGAGTCCGGTCCCGAGTCCCAAGGCGGTGCCGGCCCGACCAGCACCGCAAACCGAACTCCTGCAAGTCAGGCTGTCATCCCGCCGCCGACGCAGAACTGAACAGAAGGAATTCATCATGGGAACGCCGCACCTGCTCCAGATATTAACCAATATAATGGAAGAGGGTCGCTGGTTCGGAATAGTGATTCTGACCATCGGTTCCGGAGGGATCCTTATATCAGAAGCGTTCAGAAATAGACTCTCTCCCGGCAGGGTGGCATTGGTGGCCGGTTCGGCGATCTTTGCGGGCGTCGTTTTCTGGATACTTCCATCGGTCATCAACTACGGCCGAGTGGACTCGGGCACTATCGTCCCGGACTACCCCATTGGGGGGTATCGGTGACCGAAGTGATCAAAGTGTTCACTCCCGTCAAACGTGTGCCTACGATGGTCGGTAAAGCCCCGAACGGGCAGCGGCTTCCGTTCGGCCCCTACACGCTTCCTCAGATAGGCGCCGCGGCAGTACTGCTGCTTTTTACGAGCGTATGCTCGGTGAATTTACCCTGGAATCCGGCGATCACCTTCATTACCGGAGTGATCATCACAGTAGTGACAGTCTTTGCTCTCGGCCTGATCCCGTACACCGGCGTCCGATTGAGTTCGCGAGCGTACTGGCTGGGGCGCTTGCTGGTAAGTCGGAAGCCGGTCTCGGCGTCCGGTATGCCGATAGATTCTGAATCTGCGCGGCGCACCTTGTTCATCGAACAGACGGTTGTCGTGCTGCTACCGGACGTCGTCCAGGGAGCTTCCGATGCGGTTTGACCGCGATCTGCAGCCCACGGTAGCTATTCGCGGCAACCTTCAGTTCACTCAATCGGGGCTGGTCACCGCGACCTACTTCATGAGCCCACTCGGCTATGGATTACGCAGCGCGAGTGACAAGTTCGATGTGAAACAAGCGCATCATGCGCTGGTCAACAACCTGCCCAACGGATCCCTGATGCTCGGGATTCAGGCTCGCCTCAACACCGTCGACGTGCTGAGCAAGATGGTGGAGGGCGTCGACCTGGACGAATGTGAAGGCTACGCGGACGAGGTAGTGGCATCGTACGAACGAATTCGCGCGATCGTGCCGCAGACCCGCATATTTCTGCTGTCGATTCCAGTCGGATCGACGAGTCCGGGGATGACTGCGCTGACGCGTTTGTGGCACGGCGGTGGAGGCGACGCGACGGCGATCTCACGCGGCGATCTGGATGAGTGCGAGGAGAAAGCAAACGAGATTCTGTCCCGGATCGGAGGAGACTTCGATCCGGTGCCCGTGCCGGCCGCGCTGTTTCAGTGGCTCTGGGAGCACTACCTTTCACGGGGTGCCGCCGGCGATCCGGTGGCACCGACGCAGGCGGGTGTGCTCGATGACGCTACGGCGGCGGTCTTCCGATCGGCGGCATTGGATGAGGGCGCTCAGGTAGAAAGTAGTCGACGCTTACGTCCGTCGTTCGTGCCGGTGATCAAGATCGTCCAGCCCGATTTCGAGTTCCGACCCTCTTACCAGGCAATGCTGACCCCGCATGCGTTCCCGTACGCGGGTATGACGTTTCCCGGTGGCAGTGAATTTCTCAGCGTGCTCGAAGGCATCGGGGAGGTGAGCGTCGATTGGGGGATCCGGGTATCGACGCGGCCCGCTGATCAGGTCCTCAAGGCCAACGAGACGAATCTGCGACGCCTGGGGGAACAGATGGACCAACGCGACCAGGAGGTGTCCTTCGCGCAGAACACCTTACTGTCGAAGGCGCAGATGCTGGGTGAATACAACCAGCACTTCGAGGTCAAGGGCGGAGAGTCGGAGGTCTCGTTCACGACCGTGATCGCGATCGGCAGTCCCTCACGTGAAACGACGATGGATGCGGTTAACCTGCTCAAGCGTCGCTATAAGCGGTTTCAGATAGAGTTGACCGCCCCACTCGGCGCGCAGGTCGATCTCTGGTCGATGCTGATCCCCGGGTGCCCGCCGCGGCGGGCATTCGATGATTACTCCCATATTGTCCCGTCGGATATGTGGTCGGCCTTTGTGCCGTTCACCACCAGTCAAATCGGGGACGACAGCGGCCCGGTCATCGGTGTGAACCTGATGTCGGGTCATTTCGAGCCGATACATTTCGGGATCATGGAGGCGGCCCTGCACGACCTGTCGGCGTCGTTCGCTGTCACCGGTGAGTTGGGCTCGGGAAAGTCGTACTTTCTCAAGTTGATCGCTGTACTCGTGCACGATATGGGTGGGCAATTTCTTGCGATCGATCGCAGCCAGGTCGGGGAATGGGAGCACTTCGTGTCGGCGATCGATGATGCGGTCATCATCGATCTGGCGAATCCCACAGTCTCATTGGACCCGTTGAGACTGTTCGATGCGCGGATCGCAGGTGAACGGGCGCTGGATTCAATTCTTCCGCTGCTGGATCTGTCGCCTACCTCCGGTGCCGGCGCTTTGTGTAGTGCGCTGTTGACGCCGCGTGGCATCGAAGAGCACAAGATCCGCTCACTGGAGGATCTGTTTCAGGTCATATTACGGTTACGCGACACGCGGGGAACGGGGGAGGAGTATGCCGATCTGGCGGCGCGGCTCGGAACGGTCGCAGATCGGGTGCCTGTGTTGTTCGACCCCGCGTTGAGGCCGTTGCGTCTCGATGCCGCCGCCACGGTCATCCGTAGTCACAATGTGGCGCTGCCGACGGCGGAGGAGCTCACCACTCCGCACCTGTACAACCGGCTACCGCTGACCAAGCGGCTCGGCACCGCGCTGTACGAGCTGGTCGGGGTCGCGGCCCGTGAGGCGTTCCTGAGCGACAACGGCCGGTTCGGCCTGCTGGTCGGTGACGAAGCGCATCATTTTACCCAGACCCAGGTCGGGTCCGCGGTGACCTCGGATTTCAGCCGTGATGGTCGTAAGCATCTGGCGGCGATCGCATTGGCGTCGCACGATCCGGCCACCGACTTTCAAGGTGCCGCACACAACCTCATCCCGAACCGATTCGTCTTCCGGCAGCGGGATGAGACTCTCGCGCGCAACAGCCTGGAATGGCTCGGGGTCGATCTCGAACACGCGCCCTATCTTCTGCAGATTCTGCGAGAGGAGACCTCCCCGCCCGCCGGTATAGGTCGACAGGTGCCTGAGGAGCGACGTGGCGAGATGTTCATGCGCGACGCGCTCAACCGGATCGGACGCGGGAAGGTACTGGGTCCGGCGCGTCCCGATCGCGCGGCCGCGATCACCAGCACGCCGGTCGCCGCCAGGAGCCGGTCACTCGAGCGACGAGCCCTGCCATGACACAGGGATGGCGTTCGTGCAACACGGGTGATACGAAGACACAGCGGGTGGAACATGCCTGAGGCCTTGATCGATCGAATGAGCCGCTCGCACCCGCGTGCGCTACTTCGCTGGGTGTGGGGGTGGATCTGCACCACTCGCCGCCGAAAGTGGGTGGTGATCATCTGTGGAGTGTTGTTCGGCCTGTTCGTCTTCCCTGGCATCCTCGGTGCGGTTGCCATGGCACAGAGCAGTACGGCCACGGCATCCGGTAACAGCGCTATGAGCTTCATGAAAGTTCATGATTCGGCCGGTACCGATGTCTCGAGCTACTCCATTGTTCTCGACGACGGTGGCCTGTTACATCCCATAAAAACGGGATACGCATTGTTCAACGGCGCGATTTTCGAAGGTTGGCTTCTGATTATCGACTTTGTCTTGTGGCTGCCTGGATATGTTATGGGGTTCTCGTGGTTGAACTATATCGCGACTCCGCTACGGGCTATGGGTAAATCGTTTGCCGGACAGCTGAATACACCGATCATCCTGATGACTGCTACCACCATCGGCGCCTTTTTCGTCGCGTGGTTCGCGCTGCGTGGTTACCACGCCAAGATGGCTATGCAAATAGTCGTCATGCTCGGGGCGGCAGTGCTGGGAACGCTGATACTCGCCGACCCGCTGGCCGACGTCCTGTCGCCGGATGGGTGGATTGCTCAAGGCCGCGATGTCGCCATAGAATTCGATGCCGGGTTGATGGGTAACAGCGATCCGCAACCCACTAAACTGGTTGCGACAATGCAGGAGGAAATGGCGGATGGCCTCGGAAGTGATACCGTTCAAGTATGGAACTTCGGGCATACACTTTCCGGGGCGTGTAAGGCAGGCTGGGAAGCGGGTGAGCAAAGTGGTGACGATGGTCAGGTAAAGGCGGCCATCCAGGCATGTGGGGACGTTGCTGCCTATAAATCTATCCAAAACCCGAGTGCCGGAAAAATCGGCACCGGACTGTTGTTCTTGATTGCTGCCATACCTCAGCTGATTTTCTCGGGTATGTTCTCGGTGAGAATTATATGGTCGGTACTCGACTCGATCTACCACGCGCTGATTGCGGTTGTCTGCCTGACTTTCGGGGTTTATATATACGGCCCGACACAGACAGCGACGGTGCGGAATCTGGTGCACTCCGGGTTCGCGGTCGGACGTATGGTTGCTGAAGTCGTTTTTCTCGGCGGTTACGAGATCTTGGAAACAAGCTTACTTCGGCAGGCTCAGGGACAAGTCAGTGCGGTCGCGATCCTCAGCGGTATCTTCACGATGGTCGCAATACTGCAGAGTTCCAAGCTTTCTCGTGGCTTGAACAGTGGAAGTGACTGGATTTCCAATCGTGTTGCGCTGGCGATCCAGAACGGTGCAGCCAAAACGAATGGCAGCGGTGGAGGCGGTGGCGGAGGTACCGCCGTAGGAATGGGTAGCGTCGGTGCGTCTCGGCATGGAGTGGGCGTGTTGGCTACGCTGGCAGCGGCCAGCGCCTTCGATAACTCGCCGGTCACCGAGTGGGCCTTCAATCGACGCACCCCGCTGCGACGTTTCTCTAAGCAGGAAAAGGCTACGTCGATTTCACAATACGGCGTCTGGGGCGCCCCGGGAATAGGTGGGCCCAACGGCTTCTATGTGCAATCCATGATGAATCGCGAGCTCTTCTCGAACGCGGCGCGGCGCGGCGCGGGACGTGACGGAATCGACACTGTCGAGGGCGCTTCGCGAGCAATCAGGTCAGCTGTGGATGTAGGCGCAGGCGCGCCCGACCTCCACGGGGCTCTGATCGGTGCCGGATTCCGAGATGGGAAAGTCATCCACGCGGCGATCCGTTCGTGGGGCATCGTTACCGACGACGCTAAGGGATACCAAGTAACCGACGCGCACCTCAAATTCGTGGCCGCGGCGATGAACCGTGTTGTGAACTCGACCAATCGGCGTACACGGTCTGCAACCAAGGCCGAAGCAGGGCTGGCCTCACATGAAAATGTCGCTGCTGATTTGGCCACTTTGGAAGCAGCTGCTCACGGATTCCGTCGTGCTCACCAAGGAGGTGTCACATTGGATAATGGGCGCAAAGGAAACCAGCTCAAGTGGGTCAATGCCTATATGAAAGATCAAAACGAGGACCGCCTGAGAGTGCTGGGCGCGCTGGCCAGCGGTGACGATCTGGAAAGATATGCCGTCAAGAAGCAGGGGGTCTGGGTACCCGCAAAACGGACGGCGGGAAGTCCGACCCCCGTTCACAACGAGCAACAGTTGATGGCTGACATGCGTAATGACGGAATCGATCAAAATGCGGCAAAGCGTATGTGGACCTGGATTGGCAATGAGCACGCTAAGCGCGTACGTGTGTCGGTCACTGACCTCATGGCCGATCCGACAAATGCCGAGCGGATGCGCCGTGCACGAGACGAAGTTTCCAAGGCGCAGTCCACCGACCAATGGGCGGCTCCGATGAATATGCCTTCGCCGTGGGCGCTGCTCGCGCCGCCCGGACCGGTCAGCTCCGCAACCAGGGACTACCCGGACTGGATGTCTGACGTGGCAGACACATTGCACCGTCCGCGCCCGGGGTGGCGACCGTGGACTCGCCGAGGGTGGCGTCAATAGGCGAGGGTGCTCGGGAGTCAGGGTCGGCATGGTGGTGCACGATTTCGGAAAGGGATGAATCATGCTGAAACTACTGGCAGTTTTCACGGCCGCACGGGTGGTCTGGTCGATGCTGGCAGCGCTCGTCGTGCTCATCCCGATTGTTCTGCTGGTGGTTGTCGTCATGGGGGTTGCCAGCACCTTCTCCGCGGTGGGCGGGGACTTCTTCAGCCAGTGCGATACTGCGGTTGGTCCGGATCCGGCATCGACGGTCGCCGCGACTCCGACAACGGCGGCGGTCTCAGTGGCCGCGGCAGGTCCGCAGTCCGATGCGTCGCCGGCGGTGAATCCCTATGCGCAGATCACATTCGCGGACGACGATACGCAGGTCTCGGGCTGGATGCGCGCCTGCGCGACGGCCATGCGGTACGCGCCGTATCAGTCCGCTCCTGAGCGATTCCTCAACACCGGCCTCGCCGTCGATTGCGCCGCGATGATCGCGCAGTCGCTGACCCAACGACCTGACGCGTTCGGCGCCGATACCGATCCGGCCGAGGTGTCGGCATCGATAATTCGCGATGCTTCGACCGCGGCCGGTACGCCCGGATCCTGTGATGGGGATCCGGCGGACACTGGCTCGCTGGGTGATCCCGCTGTGCGCTCGGTGCAGTGTCCCACGCGGACCGCCACCGGCACGGTTGTGTTGCCGGAAACCCTTGCAGTGCAGAGCTATTGCGGTAGCCGAGTAGATCCGGCAGCGGTGTCCGCAGGCGATCTGGTGTTCTGGGGCTACGAGAACTATGCGCCGACACGGGTCGGAGTGGCTATCGGCCCGCAGCAGATCGTGTGTCGCGACGGGGCCAGCGGTCGGATGGTGCAACAGGCGTTGCCAACCGGACGTGATGTACGGATCAAACGGGTGCTGAGCGCGGCACAGTGACCGAGGATGCCAGGATCGCCCCGGAAGACGCAGCCGCGCACAGTGATCCAGAAGCTGCCGCATCGACGCCCTGGACTCGCGCGCTGAGAGTCCAGGGCGCCGACGTCGATGGGATGCCGCGCCCGGCTATCCAGATCGACGCAGGGCCGTCCGAGACGGAGGCGTCGCCGCAGTCGGGGATCGCGGTTCCTGAACAGCCTGGCGCGAAACCACAGGAATCTGGAAATGTGACGGCCCCGCAGCCCGATGCGGCAGCGGGCGGACAACTCGAGACCGTCACACAGGCTGGCTCGGGGACCGGGGTGCCCCAGCCTCCCGTGGTAGGTACTACGCCGGGGGTCATGTCGCCGCCAGCCGATGTGCTGCAGTCGCAGACGTTTTCAGCTGCGCCGCCCGCGACCGGCCCGATAGTCGGGAACCCGAGCCCAGGCCGAACCGGTTCAATGACCGAGGTTCCGGAACATGACACGGGATTGCGCATCGATCCGGATGCTTTGTCGTCGCTGGCATCCGACCTTTTGCCGAGCATGCTGATGCTGCCGATGCTGGCCTCGTCGCTTCTCGGCGGTGGCGCGGGCGGCGGGCATGCCGTGACCGCGCCGAACCCTAATGCTGTGGCCGCGCTGCAAGCATTGAAAGCGCTCGAAGGCGCCTACGGCAAGAATCCTCAGCCTGCCACACCAACACCCCCCGCCAGCAGGCCGATTGCCAGCAGCACAAAGGGTGTAGTCGCGGGAAACGGCTCGGCTGCACAGGCGTTGGCCACGACACAGCTCTATCAACACACCGCCGCAACCGCATTCAACAACCTCGACAACCAACTCGCCGCGTATCTGACTCGCCTTGCGGGTGGACACGGCCTCGATCGCACGGCATTGACGACCCTCATCCATAACCTGGACACGGCGCTGTCCAAGGTGGGTAGTGGCGCGTATACCGCCGCCGGCCAACAGCAAGTACACGATATCCTGGCTGCGACCCTGAAGCAGGGGCAAAGCCTGGTCTCGGGAACCCAGCTGACGGACAGCGAGATCGCGGACGCGATCAACCAGCTCACACTGCAGTACTTGTACAACCTCAACGGTAAGAGTTACCAAGGTAGGGCCCTGTCGACCGGATCGGTGACGACCCCCGCCGCGCAGAAGGCGATTTCGACCGTAGTGTCGGAGCTCGGCAAACCTTATGTCTGGGGTGGAGAGGGCCCTGACGCTTTCGACTGTCAGGGGTTGATGCATTATGCCGCGCTGTCGGCTGGCGTGAATATCCCCAGCGGCGCCACCGCGCAGTATCAGCAGCTCCCCAAGGTCAGTCCGTCAAATATTCGTCCAGGTGATCTGATTTTTCCGGACTCCGAGTTCGATGGTGGGAGCCCGCAGCATGTGATGATGTACATCGGAAATGAACAATGCGTCGAGGCACCTCATACGGGTGCTGTCGTCAGAGTGACTGGCCTTCCGAGTAGTTTTCATGCCAGCCGATGGTCCTGATCGATCGGTAAGGCGCCTGAGCGTTCTCAGACGCCGGGATTCCCATCACTGGGAATCCCGGAGAATGACAGAAGCGTGAGTAAGCGGTCTCGTCCGTTAGGTACAGGTGATCTCATGAGCTGGGGCTTCAGTTGGAAAGACCTCGTCGTCGGTGGTTTGGGCATGGTCCCGGTCGCGGGCGGGGTGCTGTCTGGTGTGGCTGACGCCGGGTTCGAACTTGCTAATGGAAAATCTCTCAGCGACGCGGTCGGTGCCGGTGCCCTCGACGCCGCTTTATACACTATTGGTGGACCGATAGGTGGTCATCTTCTCGGTCCAGCGCTGGATAAAGTCGGTATGGATGTTTTCAAAGATGCGGGCGACGCCGCCTTGCGGAAATTGCCGAAGAACAATATAAAAGACTTCGTAACGCTGGCAAAAGAGAACGGGTTGAAAATTTCGCCGAAAGCTGTTAAGGCGAACGTTCTTTCGGATGCTGAAAAGAGTACGCAGGCGAAGCTCAATCGATACGCAGGCTCGACCCTTGATGGGGCCCTTGCATTCTATCAGGACCTGGATAAGAAGGTGGCGGTAAAAGCCCTACCCAATTCGTCCGATACACAAGCCAAGCCACGCTCCATCGCGCTGAAGCCGTCGATTCCCTACGATCTTCTCGACGCGACTGGTGCGGTAGTCATCGGTCCCACGCCTGAATGATGGATGCGTCGCGTGCAAACTATCGATGAAGGTGATCCGGCATGGTGACTACCCAAGTGACTACCCAAATGGCTTTTGTCAAGATGCCGAGTAATGACAAGATGATTACTGCGCACTATGACCCCGTATATCTGCTCTCCCCTGCTGGAGTCGAGATGTACAAGAGTGTGCCCGTCTACTTCAAAAAGCAATTCGATAGGTTTGGTAACGGCGATACTGCCCCGCCGCCTGGTCTTCTGGATGTCAATATTCCCCTGCCCGGCCAGCTAGCGGGCGCTGGCGACACGTTGACGTCATATAAGCAGCTCGTGAGCAATATGAGTGCGGCGGTGAAGCAATTGCAGACTGCTGAGGCAGAACTACTCAAGTGGCTCAAGACGAGCGCGGATATCGCCGAGCAAGGTCGGCAGGACATCAACAGGTGTATCGAGGAGATGAATAGCTACGCGGTGCAGGCACCGGCCGATCCGACAACGATGACCGAGAATATGTGGGTCATGCAGTTCATCGCAGCGTCGCTGCAGAATCTTGCGGATACCATGACAAGCTATGCTGGCCAGTTCGGTGCTCAGGCGGACGGTGCACCGAAAATTCCAGCCGTATCCACTGGTGATCCGACCGGTGGCGCGAATTCGGGTGTACCAAAGGTGCCCGGCCCTGCCTCTGGCTCTCCCACCGATCCGTCTGGCTCCCCCACGATTCCCTCTGGCTCTCCGACCGACCCCTCCGGTTCTCCCGCCGATCCCAATGGTTGGCAGGCTTCCGCGCCGCCACCAATAGATCCGAACGGAACCACCGGTCCAACTCCGGGTTCTACCCCCGGACCTACTCCGGCCACCGATCCCACCGGGGCAAACAACGGAACCGCGCAACAGCTCGACGACCTCGCGAACAAGCTCAACGCTATTCCTTCGAACGCCCCTATGACCACACCGAGTGCTGGCGGGCTGGGCGATTTGAGTTCGTTGCCCATGATGATGGACATGCTGCGTGGCCAGCAGGGCCTGGGCGACACTCCTGGAGACCAGCTCGGCAACGGGCAGTACGAGCCCTCCCCGCCGCCGGTGACACCCACGCCTGCACAGACTTCACCGGCTGCCACACCTCCGCCGGTGACGAGTACGTCCGGCTCGCCGTCGACATCGCCTGCGGCTCAGCAGGCCGCGCCCGTGGACAAGGCGACGACGTCGACTCAGCCGACTGCCCAACCGATGGCGCATCAGCCGGATGCGGATGGTTCGGTGACGTACACCTTCCCCGACGGTGTGACGCAAAAGGTTTCGGCCGTCGTGGCGCAGGCATTGGATGCCGCGTTCTCCAACCACGGTGATACCGATGCCCAGGGTGCGTATGCCAAGACATCGGCGAAGTGGTCGGACAACAAGCAGATTGGTGACAGGGTCGATCCGAGCCAGTTGATGACCGGTGACGTAGCCATCTTCCACGATCCGGAGCACACCGCGATCGTGCGGGTGATGGGGTCGCTGACGGATGGCACCGTCGACGTCATTGTCCGAGGTAACCTGATGCGCTTTGGCGACGACGGTCAGCTGAAGCCGTTGTCGGGCGATGGTCAGACCGCGCCCACTTCCCCGACTCAGCCGGTGCCGCCGGACGGCGCGCAGTCGAGCCTGCCATCGGATACCTCGCCCGATGCTGCCGGGGATATCGGGACCTTCGCCGGCTTCATGCATCCGCACGGCATCGAGATGACCAGTGCCGCAAGCAAGCCGGGCGACCCGATGGCCGCAGGCATCGATCCGAACGCAACGCAGGTATCGATGGCAGCGGCGTCCACGAGCTGACGAGTAGGCGGGTGCAAAGGAGACGCGCATGGCTTTGAATGTCGATCCGCAACAGCTGACGGAAACGGCGGTGACGCTGGCTCAGCTGACGCGGGAGTTCCATGCCGGAATGCCTACCGGCTGGGTGCAAGCGGCCGGGGGAGACCTCGGCTCTGTGCTGGCCGCGTCGTACCACAATGCGCGATTCGAGTCAGCCACCAACGACGCGATCTCCACGCTGAATCGGCTTGCGCCGCATAGCCATAAGATCGGAGCATCGGTCGCCGACTACACGGCGACCGATGCCGAGGGCGGCCGCCGAATCGGCGGCGACACCGGTGACGTTCTCGCCAATCCTCTTCCCGAGCCGGACAGTTACGGGTATCGTATGGGCCCGCTGCCGAGCGCGATCAGTAGCGCGCCGGTGGACTCGCTGACTTTCGCTCAGCAGTTGAACGGTGGTCCTGGTCCAGGGCCGGCGAGATCGTTCGCGGATTCGGTCCGTCAATTCTTGTCCGGTACGCACAGCTCGACGCTCGCGGGGCTTGATGCCGCGATTCCGGTTCTTCACGAATGGACCCCCGTCGGTACCACAGCGGCGGCACAGCTCAGCGGCTACCGCAATCAGCTGGACGAAATCGGCACAACGCTAGGTGGGCTCGCCAGCGATGTCGATTCGTACGCCGAGGCCTTCGAGACCGCGAAAGCGCGCCATCCGACCCCGCAGGAGATCATCGCTGTGCGTCAACGGCTTTTGGCTGCCATGCGGTCCAAGAACTCTGCCGCGCTGGCGACTGCCCTGGCGCAATTCAACGAGCAGAATGCCCGATCGGCGCAGACGGCCACGGAGTACAGCACCAAACTCAGTTCGACCCTTCAGCCTACCAAGGCTGGGGGCAGTGGCAGCCAGACCACAGGCGGCGGCAGCGCCGGCACCGGAAGCATGCTCTCTCAGATGATGCCCGCCCTGATGGCGGCCTTGAGCGGAATGAATTCCGCTACGCAGCAGGGTAACTCGATAGCCGACGATCCGACCCTCGACGACAGCGGTTATCCGTTCGACGGCTTGCCGTCGGTGCCCTCGTCGTCGGATATCGGCGGCGCTGACCCGGCTGTTCCTTCCGTCGACGCCGGTGGTCTCGGTACCCCCGCCGATGCGGTCACGCCGGTCGCCTACCAGGCGGCGACCATGCCGATGGTGCCGACCGCCGCCGCGCTGACCAGCAATGGGCTCCCGCGCACGAATGTTGTTGAGCCGCTGCAGACTTCAGCAGGTTCAGGTGTCGCTGCCCGGAGCGGTAGCTCGCCCTACATGCCGTACATGCCCTCGGCGCCGGGGATGCAGGGCGGCGGTGCGGGCGGGGATCGCAATCGCGTGGTCGCCTGGCATCCCGACCGCCTCATGTACGTCGATGACACTCCGTATACCGAGGCGGTGATCGGCGAGAAGCCGACAATCGCACCGACCGTGACGCCACCGACTCCGGCGCCCGCCAACAACTATGCCCCCGCCAACTCTGGAGGTTCTGTGTGAGCGACATTCATCCCGACGTGCAAGCCGCGTTGGACGCTGCCCGCGATCTGCGTCACCGTATCGCCGATCTGCGGGAAAAGATCAACGCCATTCGTGCCCGCCGCCCCTCTCCGAGCGGTGCGGTCCTTCCCGAGGTGGACGCGATGGGCAGATTGACCGACCTTTATCTCACGCCCGGCACCGCCGAACAGTTGGGCAACACGAAGTTGGTCGCGGAAATCATGGCGGCGATCGCGGAGAGCACCGCTGACGCCGGCCGCCAGTACCAGGCTTTGATGGAGCAGGATCCCTGGCCCGCGGCAGCTACGGTCGAGAGCGTCGCGGTCACTTCATGACCACGGTGCCCGAGGTGTCCGTCGCCGAGACCGTCCGTTGGTTGCATGACGAGGGATTGGTGCGGCTGGCCGGAGTCGGTGGGCGAGCGCCCAGCCCTGTCATCGCGTATTCCGTGGAGGTGGCGACAGGCATGGTTACCGCGTTTCCCGACGCCGTCGCCGGCCCCGGCACCGACGTGTTGACACTGGCTGCCGACGATCTCCCGTATCCGTCCGGCAGCCCGAGGCGTCTTGTCGTCGTCGGGGTGACAGCGTCGGACGCGGTGCTGGTCTTGGATCTCGAAGTGGCGCAGTCGCTGGGCATCTATGGCGATCGTCCGGAGATCACCGCACGAGCGTGGGTCGTGCAGTTACTCCTGGACCCTCAGGTCAGTATCACCACCAACTGCGCCGCGGTAGCGATCGCGGCCGACAAGCGCTGCCAGCACGTCTTCATACCCGGTGGCGGAACGGTGATGTTGGTGGACGACAGCGAGCCGCCGGTCTCGACGGTGCGGCTCAACCCCGAGGCCGAGGGGTCCAATCATCTCGATGTGGCACAGGACCGCACGGCGGACCTGTATCTGGGCAGTCGCTTCTGGCAGCTGCGACGTGTCCTCGGCATCGAGGATCCGACCTGGGCGCCACTCGTCGAACAGCTGGAAAACCCGCTCGGCGAATCAGATTCCCCCTTTCCGCCGTCGGCGGCCGACCCCGAGGAGCAGCGGTGAACGACATCGAAGAATACGATGCGCAGGAAGACGCTGTGCCGGACTGGCTGAACATGACCTACGAGGTATTCAATCCCGATCACTGCGCCGGTGTCGCCTGTAATCGCGACGGTGAGATCGTCGGCATCCATATCACTGACGAGGCACGTGAGAACGGGGACCAGTGGTTGGCGGCCGAGATCGTGAAACTCGCCCGGCTCGCGCATCTGAAGTCTCGTGTCGGTCTGCGGGCGGAAATGGAGTACAACGGGACTCGCCCGTACACCATCGATTCGTTCGATCTGCCGACCGAGGCCTCCTACCGGCTCGCGGAAGCCGCCGAACTCGGGACCCTCCGACCTTGATGCGAATGGAACATCATGGCTGACAAGCTCGATATCGATGAACCTCACGAGGTGCTGGCTGCCGCGGACCTGGTCGCCACTGCCTCGACCGCGGCCACCGAACGGCTGTCGAAAGCACTGACCCTGTTGGTACCGCAGGGTGTCGGGTTGTCTCCTCTCGACAGAGACCTCACCGCCACCGCGGGCTGGATCAGGACGACTCTGGCCGAAGCTGTCGCGGGCAATGGACAGATCGTGGCCGATACCTATCGGCACACCGCGGAGGCCGTACAGTCGCTGGCGGCAGTCGACTCTGCCGGTGGTGTCGCGGTCGAGCGGGCCGGCCCCTAGACCGGATCGCCCATGTCTCCTCAGCATGACCATCCGAACTGGCAGGCCATCGTCGGCGACAACTGGCCGAGCATCGAACCCGGATCCTGGAACGGACTGGGATCCGCGGCCCGGGCCGGTGCCTCTGGAGTCGATGTGGCGGGTTACGCGCAGGCGCGGCGTGGTTTCGACGAGCGCGTCCGGGTCAGCGACGGTTTGTCGCCGGCGCGGGACGCGATGGCGGCCGAACAAGTTCGGTTGAATCGTTTCGAAGGTGCGTTGAATGTCGCTGCCGACGTCTTCGATCAGATGGCGGATCTGGTCCGTCGAACACGGAATCGCATTCTCGATATCGCCGACGACGCGGAAGCCCGGATCCGGGCTGTGCAGGGGCGATCGGACGACGGCAGCTCGCCGAAAGAGAAGACCGCCGACATCGTGGCGATCATCAACGCTGCCAAAGATGAGGTCGACCAGGTGATCTCGGACGCGCGGCACGCCGTGGGGCCGAGCGGCTTTCCCAGCTTGGCGGATATCGCGGATTTGACGGGGCGGCCGAATCCAGGGGGCAACGGTACGCAGCCCATCCCTTTTCATCCCTCGGCCGGCCACAACTCTTCCGGCGGGAGGCGCTCAGGTCCTCCGCTTCGTCAGACGGGTTTGCTGGGCGCTGGTTTCGATCCGAATTCCATTGTGTCTCAAAGAGAGTGGGCCTCACCTCACGGGACAGTCGATGCGATGGGGGCACTCGGGCATGGACGGGACGGTTCTCCACGCCTGAATGTTTCAGAGACCGCCGGGGACGCGGGCTCGGTGCCCGCACCTAGCGGCGGCCCGGGAATCGTGACGTCAGGCTCGGACGGGCACGGGTGGCAAACCGAGTGGCCTCGAGCGGATTCCGCGGCCCCGTGGTACCCAGGGGGAGCGGCGGAAGGCGTCACGTCACCGAGTTCTGATCTGCTGCAGCCTGATCCAGGTACCGTAGGGGGCGGACCGATGCCGGATTCGCCAGGATCAGCAGCCGAGTCGAACCCGGGGGATGCCGGCTATCCCAGCGGGGTCGACCCGCATACTTCCACCCTCGATACTGCTTCGCCGTCAGGCGGCGGAGGTTCGGCACGGTGGGATCCGGACACGGGTGGCGACGGTACCCCAACGCCGATCGTCCCGTCTGATGCGCAGTCGTTTCCGGGGCCTTCGCCGATCGGCCCTGTGCTGCCGAGTATCGGCGCTGCCGATATTCGACCCGCTCCGGTTCGTCCCGGACGGGAGGACACGCAAGAGCCCGATTCGCCGTCGATGCGTTCTATTCGGCAATTCGGCCCGGCCGAACCTCCGACCGACACCACGTCGGCACGTGTTTCCAACCCTGTGCCGCGTGTTGCCGCGCCCGGTGGAGCGGGCCGGCCCGCCAACAGCCCGGTCGGACCGACCGCATCGACCGCGGCCACCTCCGCGCATGGCGCAGAACATCATTCGCGCCGCGGGCACGGGCGACCCGATCGACGGGCCGAGTCAGATCCTCGGGTCGTCGTCGGGACAGGTCCCGGCGGTAGCGACGCGAGCGCGGACTCGATTGTGAGCGCTGTCGGCGCGGCCATGGCCATGGCCGCCGGTCCTGGCTTCACGGCGGGCCGAACGGTTGACGGTGAGCTCGTCTTGGCGCGAACCCTGCTGCGCAGCATCCTCGCGGTGGTGGATGACTCGCCGCTGGGGCCGGCATGGTCGGTCGCGGTATTGCGGCATGCCAGGGGTCTCAGTGCTTTCGTGACCTCGAACGAGGGCCGGGGTTGGGTCCCCTCGGGGTTGTATCTGCCGCGCGAGGTCGCGACTCCCTGGGTATGGGAGGTCGCGCGGGAGAGCACTTGGGAAGGACTGGCGGACCCCGCGCGCGTGCTGGTGGAGTTCGCGTTGGCGTGGGGCGCGGGTTCAGATGCGAGTCTCGCGGCGCTGGTGTCGTCCCGGCCGATCGATTCGAGTATCCGCCGAGCCTTCCCTGATCTCCCGATGGCAGAGGCGGTGACCGCCGCGCGGGAGCTGGATTTCTCCACGCCTGCTCCGGGGCGAAGGGATCGGCTCGAAATGACCGCTGCGCCAAGGCTACTCGAACGGGTGGCCGCGGTCCGCGAGGAGGCGATCGCGCGCACACGGCTGGATCTGGCACAGGACGCACATCGGCGGGTGACCACTACGCCCGCGGCGGGATCTGTGGACGAGTTCGGTGCGGTGGCGGCTCGTGTACGTCTGCTGCACACGCTGCTGCGGCGGCGGCCCGTACCCACCGAGTGGTGGGATGAACTGTCCGACACCAGCGATCTGCTGGCTGCGATGATGTTGCCGCTCCAACTGAACACATCCAGTATTCCGGTGGGAGAGTTGCGGATCGATCGCCTGAGCGCTGAATTGGGGCGGTTGCGCGCCTTGACATTTGAACGGCGCTGCAATGAGTTGGTGCTCCTGCTCGCGACCGAACCCGATCGCGTTTCGCTGCGAGACGCTGTCTATGTGCACGGTCAAATCGCAGATCACCCGGCGTTGGCAGAAGTCGGAATACCCATTCGTACGGTAGCCAGACACTGACTGTGCGCCGATCAATTCACTTCCCTCGGATGGGAATGGGTGTATTCCCATCGGAGGGAATGGCCGACAATTAGCGGCGAAGTGTGAAAGGGGTTCGGATCAGCATGCCGGACAGCGTACAAGTCGAACCTGGGGTATTGCGTCGACTCGCAGTGCAACACGAAGAGGTCGCGACTGCGATCCGGGCGTGGGCTGAGCCACCCCACGAGTGGCTCACCGCGTTCCCTGACACCTACGGAAGGATTGCGAGCGCGGTCGAGACGGCGCTGTACGGCTATTACGATGCGCGCCAAAAGGCCGGAATGCAATTGGCCGATCAACATGACCAGACAGCCCTGGCATTGCGCCGCGCGGCCGACGATTATGAGCGGGTCGACCATGAAGGTGCCGCGGCGATCAACCACGGCGGTGACCAGCCGGGCACACCACCACACTCCAACGGCAACGCGCCGGTCACCGGTACGCCGGGCGGAACCGCGAACTCGGCGCCATCGGATCACAGTACTGCCCAACCGGTTTCGGCTCCGCCGACAGTCGCGCCGACCGGGGTTACGGCTGGCGGCCTGGCCGCATCATCCACGGCGCCTACAGCGGGTGGCGCCGATCTCGCCGGGAATAGCGCCGATCTCGCCGGGAATGGCGTCGCGCCGCCCACCGGTGCGGAGGCTCAGAACACGAGCGGATCCGAACCGGTCGCGTCACCTTCTAGCGGCGTCGCGCCCGCTGCGACAGACGGCGGTCCTGGACCATTCGCCGGTGGGGCAATCGGTGCGACGCCCGCAACGCAGGACAGCGGTTCGCCTGCGACGACGGGCGCGGCGTCCACTCAGATGGCCGATGGCGGCGCGGCCGCCCTGCCGATGCCGTCGCCGTTCGCGGCCGCGGTGGCCGCGGCGAAGGACCGGGAGACCGGCACCTCGCACGTGGTCAACGATGTGGTCAACGAGGACCTTGTGCTGGCTCGCGCCCTGCTGGGCGCGGTGCTCGCCGCGGTGGACACCCCGCCGGTGGGTCTGGCCTGGGCTGTATCGGTCATGCGCGGCCCGTCCGGACAGCGAATCCTCCTCACCTCCAACGAGGGTCGTGGCTGGTTGCCTGCCGGTCTGTTCCTGCCCGATGAGGTCTCGACCCCGTGGGCCATTGAGGAACCGATCGACGCTGAGGTCACCGCGGCCTGGGAGGGAGTGGCGGATCCCGCCCGTGTACTGGCTGAATTCGCCCTGGCTCGGTCCCGCGAGTCCGAAGCCCATCTCTCCGCGCTCGTCTCGTCCGGCCCGATCGACGCGAGTCTGCGTGCCGCACTGCCCGACACGGCGATCGACGACCTCGTCGGTCCTTCATACGACCTCGACCTGCGAGTACCGGTCGACGGCACAGTGGACAGGCTCGCGCTGTCCGGATTTACCGCTCCGGAGACCTTGGTGGCGGTGCCGGATTCGGCGATCCGCGCCCGAGAATTGGTACTCGCGTATCGGGCTCACACGACGGCCTCCCGTGGCGTATCCAGCTCCCACGTCGCGACTGTGCGGAGTATGCGCGAGCGCATTCTCAGCACCCTGCAGTCTGGAATCTCTGTCCCCCGCCAACTCTGGGATGATCTGCGTGACGCCGACGACCTGCTCGCGGCCGTCACGCTGTCGCGGCGGGTCGATGTCGGCCGGGTCGACCTCGGCGGACTGCGCGTGGATACCGAGGCGGAAGCCCTGCGCGCGTTGGTCTTCGAGCGTCGGGCGAACGAAATCGTTTTGCTGCTGGCGGGCGATCCGACTCGCCAATCTCTGCGCGACACGGTGTACGCACACGAGCAGATCGTTTCTCACCCCGGTGCCGGTTCGGTGGCAGCGTCCACCCCGAGCGTCGGCCACGGTGCCGTGGTCGTTCCTGTTGTCGCGGGACCGCCGGGGGGTGTCTCGGTGGCCGGGCCGACGGTTGTTCCGACACCGGAATCTTCGTAATTCCTTGCGCCACAGTGGACAGTGGCGAGGCCGAGTCGCTGTCAGCGACTCGGCCTCCATCGTATTATGCGGCGCCGCTGGGACATCAGCGCCGTTCGCTCACGTCGGTGCGGGTGCGGCAGCCGGTTTGGCGGCGTCAGGGGCCGCGGGGGTGGCTTTGGCCGCGTTGGGGTCTGACGCGGGCGGCAGGCCGGCTACCTGAGGAGGTTGGACGGACGGGACGGCCTGCTGTGCGGCCGGAGCGTCGGTCGCGGCGGGTTGTGGCGTGGTGGGCTGCCCCCCAGGTGTCTGGCCGTCAGGATGCTGGGGGTCGTTCTGGCCCTTGCCCTTGTCGTCGGGTTTGAGGAGTTTGGCGACCTCGGACACGAGAGGGATCGCCATCACCGGAAGCATGGCCAAGGACGAGAGCATGCTGCCGATGCCACTGTCGCCACCGCTGGTGGATCCCCCGCCGGTGGATCCACCAGCGGTCGTGGAGCCCGATGTGCCCTGGGTTGTCGGATCAGTGCTATTCGGATCTCCGCCGGCACCGCTGCCGTCACTGCCGGTGTTGCTGCCGCCGACCATCGCCGCATTGTCTTCCGCGACGCTGGCGAGTCGTTCGTACACCGCATCGACCGCTTCGGCGATCTCACTCATGATCGTCGACTCTTCTGCCGGCTTCGGTTTTCGCGGACCGATGGCCGCCGCCTTGGTGCCCAGATCGCCGACCAGGTTGCCGACCGTCCTTTCCATCCATGCCAGCGTCTTGTCCTTGTTCGCGGCACAGACCATCGACACCTGAAGTACCTGAGCGTCCAGATCTTGCAGTCGAGCTGCACGGGTCTGCACTGCGTCGAGTGTGCTCTGGTATGCCTGTGTGGCCGTTCCTGAACCGAGGTTCGAGACCACGACTGTGCTCATCAGATCGCTCACCTGCGGTGGGGGCTGGGAGAGTCCGCGGCCGAGCAGGTCGACCGCGGTCTGAATCGCTGTATCGGACAGGGCGACAAAACTTTTCAGCGCTGTGGACGCGGCGGCAGGCGCAGGCAATGCCGGCACGGTCCAATAGTGCTGGCCGACTCCATATCCGCTGGACGGATCGGATGTGGGGTACAGCGGTTGCGCGACGACCGGTGTCGACTGAGTCGGGTCCGTCACGAGCTGTGTGTCCCCGCCCAGCGACGACGACTGAGCATCCGTAGGCACGGTCATATCCGCTGGCACCGCCTCACTGTTGTCTGCTCACCTATTGTCTGATCTTCCCGATTGTGGGAAGCGGTTGTCGTTTTGTTCGTGCATAGTCGAATTCGTTCATGATGGTCGGCGCGATGAAACGTCAAGGCTGGTGGTACGAATGGCGACTGCGTTCACCGACGACCTGAATGGGGTGCTCAAATCTCTTCTGGGCCTTTACGGCACCGATCGCCCCGATCCCGCTCGCGCGCTCATTGTCGAGGCGACACCTGCGCGTCCCGGTGCGTTCGCGGGCGCGCTCGAAACCGGATACAGCGGTGCCAGTGGCATGCAGCTGTCGGTGGCCGACACGCACGCCAACCGTGACGGGTTGGTTGTGCAGACCGTATCCACGTCCGGTGGCGCCACCGTAGCGGGCCGCAATCGGCTGACCGATCAGATCGCAGATCTGCAATCGCGTATCCAGGCCATCTCATCGGTCAGGGACACCAGATTCAGCGTGCCGGCATTGCTGGACGCTGCCCAGATCGCGATCGTCAAGGCCACCGATCAGGTCGACACCGATACGGTCGTCAACCGCAAACTCGCCGCGCAGATCATGCCGGCGGCCACACCACAGCCAGTGAAAGGACGGCGCAACACCAGGTCTCGGCAGACGAGGGTGCGCAGAACTCGGCAGATCCCTCGTTTTCGCTCGGATGGCACCCTGGGCAGCAAGGCGGTCAGCGCCGCGAGTGGTTGGCTGGGCACTCCGTACGTGTGGGGTGGTGGTGGTGCGGGCGGCCCCAGTCGTGGCGGGTTCGACTGCTCGGGGCTGACCCAATACGCGGTCGCGCGGGCCTCGGGCGGGCATGTCGTGCTGCCCCGGACAACCTATGAGCAGATGCATGCCGGCGTTCGAGTGCCGGTATCCGAGGTGCGCCCAGGCGATCTCGTGTTCCCGGCCGGGTCGTTCAGCACCCGCGGACCCGAGCATGTGCAGTTGGCCGCGGGCAAGGGAATGGTGATCGAAGCGCCACACTCCGGCTCGACCGTCCAATGGTCACGCATGTCGAGTGATGCCGTAGTCGTGCGGGTGCTGTGAATTCGCCTGGACTGCCGATCGAAGCGGTATGTCCGGCCTCCGTGCAAGCGGGCGATATGTCCCGATGTTGAGTTGATCGGCACAAGGAAGTCGGCGGCTGTGGGTTGGACGTGGCTTCCTTGTGCCGAACCAGGCTCCGGTTGCGGGGTGGAGTCCCAATCACCCCGTCATGACCCAGGAGGGTCGCGACCCGAAGCCACTCGCGACTGGATGCCGGGTAAATCCCGTCGCGAGTCGGGGCCGTGGGGATGAGGATACCCATCGGTCCCGATCTGGTGTGCCGTCAACTGGCGGCGCACCAGAGTGTGGCATATGTGAGTCGCCTCCAGTGGGCACTGATTCCCATTTCGGGGAAGGTTCGGCGTCGGATCTTCCCCCTGACGATCTTCCCACCGATGGGAAACGCTTCCCGGTCCAGCGTGTCTACCCTCCGTTATGACGGTGATCGGCGGAAGGGAATTCCGAGGTGTCTGCGGCCGAGGATGCGTTTTACACGGGGGTTCAGAGCCTTGGACTGGTAGCGGGGGGAGCGCGGAACGATGAGCATGCTCTGACGGCTCTGCGGGCTGCCACGGGGCTAGATCCGGACATGTGCGATGCCTGGCTGGGCCGGGCGATGGCCGGTGAGATCACGTCGGAGGTGATCTACGGGGCTTATCGTTCGGTGCACAACCTGTATCGGGACCAGCAGCGTGCTGGTCTGCCCGATCGGTCTCTGTGGTGCCAGGTCGATATCGGTATGTATGGGTTGCGGGTGGCCATGGCCGATCGCGATCAGATCGCTCTGGCACAAGCGTGCCAGTACGCCGCGGACAACGAATGGGATGAGGCCTCCGCCATTCTCGATCGCATTCCGCGTGACGATGTCGCCAATTTCGTGCGCCTGTCGTTGTACTTCCGGACTCAACGCTGGCCCGATGTCACCGATTTCCGCTCCCGCAAGCCGATTCTGGAAGACGGGTTGCTGGACATCGCGGCCGAGTTGATGGCGACTCAGGCGCTTGCCCATCAGGGTCGTTTCGGCGAGGCACTGCCGCGTGCTCAGCGCCTCGTGGAAGAAAGCGCTTCTGGCAGTCTCTCCTATATTTGGGCCGATGCTCACTTCCTGCTCGGTATGGTGATGCGCCACAACGGAGATCACGAGGACGCCGACCGAATTCTGAAGAGCTTGCGGAGCTCAGCGCTGTGGCCCGAGCGTCCAGAGTGGCAGAAGGCGGTGGCGGACAAGGCGTACCGCTTCGAGGTCACGACCGCCGATGTGCTCGCGACCCGTACGAACCGCTGGGACCCCAAGTCCGGTGATGATCCGACCGAGGCCGCTGCCACGGCAGCCCGCTCCGAGCGCGAGTCCCTGCTGTCCGAGGCCTCGGATCTGTTGCAGGCGCAGATCGGAATGGCCTCGGTGAAGGAGCAGGTAAACCGGCTCAAATCCGGTGTCCTCATGGACCAGGTGCGTGTGAAACGTGGTCTGGCCGTAGAGTCCCGCTCTCATCACCTGATCTTCTCTGGACCGCCGGGCACCGGCAAAACCACCATCGCGCGGGTGATCGCGAAGATCTTCGCAGGTCTCGGCGTGGTCGAGAACGCCGAGGTCGTCGAGGTATCCCGCACTGACATGGTGGGTACGCATCTGGGCCATACCGCGCCGAAGACCAACGCGCTCATCGATTCGGCGTTGGGTGGTGTGTTGTTCATCGACGAGGCGTACACGCTTATCCAAGAGGGCCTGTCCGGTGGTGACGCGTTCGGCAAGGAAGCGGTGGATACGTTGCTGGCGCGTATGGAGAACGACCGCGACAAGTTGGTGGTGGTGATCGCCGGTTACGAGGATCAGATCGATCGCTTCCTGGCCTCGAACGAGGGCCTCGCGTCGCGTTTCACCAAACGCATCCGGTTCGCCAGCTACGACGCGGACGAACTTGTTCGGATCGCGGATCATATTGCGCACAAGAAGGATTCGATTCTTGCGGCGTCGGCGCTCGAGGTGCTGCGCGAGCGCTGTGAGCAGCTGGCCTCGCAGACCCGGAACGGACGTCGCCGGATCGACCTGGTCGGCAACGGTCGCTTCATCCGCAATGTGCTGGAATCCGCCGAAGCCGAGCGTGACTATCGCTTCACGCGCGAGGACGCCGATGTCGCCCAGATGACGGATGAAGAGCTGATGACGATATCGGCGGACGATATCGCGGCCGCGCTCGAGGGTTTGGCTCCCACCACCGTGGGCTGAGGGACGGCATGGTCGGATGGCTCATCGAGCGAGAGGTACGGCGGTTTCTCCTAAAAGCACAGGGGCGGCCCGCTTTCGGGTGGTGACCAAGCACCAGATCTCGGGCTGGCGATTTTTGTTCAGGCGGATCGAGCACGCGCTGATCCGGCGGGACGCGTCGATGCTCGACGATCCACATCGGGGCCGTTCCACCGCGCTGTCCATCGGCGTGGCGCTGGCCTGTGTCGTCATCGCCGGCTCGGCCGCGCTGGCGTTCTTCAAACCCGCCAAACAGGTGGGTGAATCGCACGTCGTCGCGGACAAGGACACGGGCGCGCTGTTCGTGCACATCAACGGGAGACTCTTTCCGGCGCTCAATCTGACCTCGGCGAGGCTCATCGCCGGTGCGCCGGAAGATCCGATCGGCGTGTCTCGCGACGAACTGTCGAAGTATCCGCGCGGGCCGTTGGTCGGTATCCCCGGCGCACCTGGAAGTATCGTCAACTCTGGTGGCCAGGACTCATTCTGGTCGGTGTGTGACAGCACACGCACCGGCGCGGCGGCGCCCGTCGATCAGAACACCGGCCTGCCTTCCACCATCTATTCGCCGGTGAGCACGTTCGCGATCGGCAGCCCGCTCACCGTCGATGGCGACACGACCCGCCCGCTGGTTGCGGGGGAGGCGCGACTATTGCGGGAGAGCTCGACCACCTGGTTGATCTACTCCGATCATGACCGCGGAATAGTCCGTGCCGCAATCGATCTCAGCGATACAGCGGTCACGATGGCGCTGGGCATCGACGCGACGGCACAGGTGATGCCCGCTTCGAAGGGATTGCTGGGGGCGATCCCGGAGGTGCCGCCGATCAGGGTGCCGGATGTGCCCGGCGCCGGTCAGACCGTGACGCTCGCCAGCGGTCTCATAGTCTCCGTGGGGTCGATTCTGACGGTGTCGACCTTGGACCACGGGGCCGCCTATTACTTGGTATCCCAGTCAGGCGTGGTTCAGGTGGGTCCCGTGCTGGCGGCGATGGTTCGCAACGCGAACGCGCACGGGGCGGTGTCGACGACGACGGTCGGCCCCGACATCATCAGTGCCAACCTGAGACCGGGGGACTGGCCGGGCACCGCGTCCTATCCTGTCGCGACCGTCCGGATTCTGGACGCGCAGCGCTTCAATGTCACCTGCTATCGATGGTCGCGCGGTGGATCGGATTCGAGTGCGGCGACAGGTCTGCTGGTAGGCCGGCAGTTGCCGCTGGACGGCGACGAACAGAACAGTACGGTGCCATTGGTGACGTCCACCGGGTCGCACGGCAGTACCGCGGATGCGGTCTATCTGCCTCGCAACACCGGTCGATTCGTTCGAGTCACCGGTGCCGACCCGGCCTCGCCATTGCGTGAAGCGCTGTTTTGGATCTCCGACAGCGGCGTCCGCTACGGCATCGAAGCCAATCTCGGCAATGCTTCGGCGGATCCCACATTGACGGCACTGGGCCTGCGAGATCCGATCCCCGCGCCATGGAACATCGTGTCGCTCTTCGCGGTAGGGCCGACGCTGTCGCAGAAGGACGCGTTCGTTCAACATGATGGAATCGCCACGGACAAGGCCGCCTCGACGCTGCCTGGAGGGCAACGATGACCACCACTCGTCGGTTTGTCCGTCCGGCTCGGCCGCCGCGCGGTCCGAAGGCTCCGGCGGTGACGGAGCTGCGCCTGCAGCCGCCCACAGAGTTGCCGAAACCTGTTCCGCCATCCCGGATTCGGATGATCATGCCGGTGATCATGATGGCCGGGATGGGCGGAATGATGGTCATGATGTTCCGTAGCGGCGGCTCGGTGTCGCCGATGTCCATGTTCTTTCCGGTCATGATGATCGTGTCGATGTTCGGCATGGTGGGTGGCGCGCTCGGCGGCAGTGGCGCTGGCGGGTCGGCCGCGCTGAACGAGGAGCGCAAGGACTATCTGCGGAGCGTCGCCGACAATCGTCACGCTGTACTGCGGTCCGAGACAGATCTGCACGCCTATCTGCATTACATCCATCCGGGGCCGGTGGAGATCGGACGTCTCGTCGGCAGCGTCCGAATGTGGGAGGTCCAGGTTTCCAGCCCGCAGTTTCTGCGGGTTCGGGTGGGACGCGGCCGCATCGCCAATCAAGTACGCGTGATCGTGCCCGAGGCGGCGCCGCTGCAGGACTTGGACCCGGTCGGCGTTGTGGAGGTGACTCGATTCGCCAAGGCATACTCGACAGTCGGTGGGATGCCGGTGGCGATCAACCTCCTGTCGGCGCCGGAGATAGGACTCGACGGCGACCCGGCGGCGACGGCCGCCCTGGTTCGCGCCATGGTCGCCGAGGCGGTGGTGCTGCACGGCCCTGATCAGCTGGGTGTGGCGGCGGTGCTCTCGAACCCCGAAGCACCGGAGTGGGATTGGTTGAAATGGTTGCCCCACACGCAGCACGCCGACGAGACCGACGCCATCGGATCGGGCCGGATGATCTATTCCACGGTGGCCGAGTTGCGCGCCAAGGTGCTGGCCGGGCTCAACCGAGGTCCCTTCTCGGTCAACAGCCAGCCTTCGCTGGAGCGCAGGCATTTCCTGCTCATCTCGGGCGTCACCGGAAGCACCAGTGAACGTGAGATCGCCGGGATCGACGGGTGCACCTGGATACGGCTCGGCAGTACCGAACAGCCGCTACCGCGAGCGTTGCGCTTCACGGTGGAGGCGGACCGCTCGCTGTTCGAGTTGACCGCGCGCGGGCGGCGGCGAGTCGGCGACGCGGACGCGATGTCTCCCGGTGCGCTCATCGGCCTGGCTCGCCGTCTGTCGCCGTACCGGCTCTCGAGTGTGGTCGAGGCGATGACCGCGGAACAGACCGTCGGTACCTCGTGGGAGGAGATGGTCGGTATCCCCGATCCGGGAGACTTCCGTGTGGATCAGTACTGGGTGCCGCGCCGCGATGCTGATCGCACCCGGCTCAACATCCCGTTCGGCCACGATCCGATGGGTGGGATCGTGCACCTGGACATCAAGGAGTCCTCCGAGGAGGGCATGGGACCGCACGGCATGTGCATCGGCGCCACTGGTGCCGGCAAGTCGGAATTCCTGCGTTCCCTGGTGCTTTCGGCGGTGTCGACTCACTCGCCGGATGTCCTCAACCTGCTGTTGGTCGACTTCAAAGGCGGCGCAACCTTTCTCGGATTCGACAAGCTGTCGCATGTGACGGCGGTGGTGACCAACATGGAGGAGGAGGCCGACCTGGTCACCCGCATGGAGGACGTCATCAATGGTGAAATGGCCCGGCGACAGCGCATTCTGCGCGACGCCGGGAATTTCGCCAGCGTCTCCGACTACGAGCGCGCGCGCGAGCAGGGCGCCCGGTTGGATCCGTTGCCCACGCTGCTGATCATCCTCGACGAGTTCGCGGAACTGCTGGAACAGCATCCGAACTTCTCGAAGCTGTTCGTCGCCATCGGCCGGCTGGGCCGTTCGTTGCGCATCCACCTGCTGCTGGCATCACAGAAGGTGCCGGCCAACCGCATGGGCGAGCTCGAGGCGCATCTCTCGTATCGAATCGCGCTGCGCACCAACCAGACCAGCGACTCTCGTGACGCGATCGGAACCGCCGACGCCTACCATCTGCCGAAGAAACCCGGTGCGGGATATCTGCGAGCGGGTTCGGGCGACCTGCAGCGCTTCCAGGCGGCCTACGTCGGCGCGCCCTACAGCGCGCCGGTCCGTGCGGCCTCACAGAGCACACAGCGAGCGCGCCGCGCCGGAAGTGGCTACCGGCCGCCGACCCGATTCACTGCCACGCCCGTGGCGGAACAAACCTCGGCCCTGCCGGAACCCGAGCCCGATGTGGAGATCGTTGCCCCGGAGGGGGAGCCGATCACGATCATGGACACGGTGCTGCACGAGCTGTCGGGACACGGGCGACCTGCCCATCGAATGTGGTTGCAGCCCTTGGGTATTCCTCCGACACTGGACCGCTTGGTGGAGGCTGTGCAGCCGGGCACATTGCAGTTGCCATGGGCGCTGGTGGACAAGCCGCGCCAGCAGCGCCAGGACATCTGGACGGTAGACCTGTCGGGGGCGGGTGGCCACGTCGCCATCGTCGGAGGGCCTCAGTCCGGTAAGTCCACCGCGCTGCAGAGCTTGATCTTGTCCGCGGCGCTCACCCACTCCCCGGAGCAGGTTCAGTTCTACTGCCTCGACTTCTCGAGTGGGCTGTCGGGCCTGCGCTCCCTGCCTCACGTCGGGGCGGTGGCCTCGGCGCGCGACAGCGACCGCGTGCGGCGCACCTTCGCGCTCATCACGAATCTGATAGCGAGTCGCCAGTCGCTGTTCGCGGAACTGGGCATCGACAGCATGCGGGATTTCCGGCGCCGACGCGCGGTGGCGGCGGAGTCGGCGCAGCTGAGCGCGCGTGGCGACCTGCACGGGGATGTCTTCCTGGTGATCGATGGCTGGGATGTCGGATTCTCACCCAGCGGACCATATTTCGACGAATACCTCCCGGTGGTCGAGTCCCTGGCGTTGCAGGGCCTGAACTTCGGGATTCACCTGGTGATCAGCAGTTCGCGGTGGGCGGCGATCCGCCCCGCGGTGAAGGATCTGCTGCAGACTCGACTGGAGATGCGACTGGGCGATCTGACCGACACGGTCTTCATGTCGCATCGTCAGATCGTGGCCGCGATTCCGGCCGATCGGCCGGGCCGCTGTGTCTCAACCGACGCATTGCATATGCTCACCGCGTTGCCGCGCATCGATGGCATCGGTGATCCTGAGACGGCGAGCGTCGGCCTGAACGCGGCGATCGAGATGCTCACCAGCAAGTATCGTGGCCGTCGAGCGCCCGAGGTGCGGCTGCTGCCTGGCCGGATCAGTCTCGCGGAAATCAGCGTCGGCCTTCCCGCACCGGTGTCGCTGGCAGAGCGCCTGGTGGTTCCGTTCGGGGTCCGTGAGTCCGATCTCGGGCCTGCGGCGATCGACTTCGGGGTCTCCCCTCATCTGGTCGTGCTGGGGTCTTCGAGTTGTGGCAAGTCGACGGTGCTGGCGGCGCTGCTGGAATCCATTCGTCGGCGTTTTTCTCCCCAGCAGGCTCAGGTCCTGCTGATCGACTACCGTCGTCGGCACTTGGATGCGGTGCGCGAGGAACAGCTCCTCGGGCATTTGACCAACGAGCGTGATCTCACTGAGGGGTTGCCGGCGTTCGCGGCGAAAATGCGCAGTCGGCGTGCCCCTGTCGGAGTCACCTCGCAACAGCTCAGGGACCGTTCTTGGTGGCAGGGGCCGGAGATATTCGTAGTCATCGACGACTACCACATGGTCGCGCAGCGTGGTCAATTGAACCCGCTCGATTCGCTCAAGGACATCATTGTCGACAGTCGCGATACCGGCTTGCATGTCATCGTGGCGCGCAATATCGCACAGGCTGACACGGCGATGTACGACAATGTGCTCGGACAGATCAAGAACTTGAACTCCTCGGGCCTCATCATGGACGGTTCGAAACTCGACGGCATTCTCATCGGCGACGTCAAGGCGATGAAACAACCGGTGGGCCGCGGCATTCTCGTGGAGCCTCTGCATTCTCGCCGCGACTTGGTCCAGGCCGCCGTCACGTCGGAAACCTCGTGAGATGAACGATATTTTCGTGCTCTGAGCAGCAGTTCAACTCTCTTTCCCAACGGTGGGAATGAAATAACGTTGGTGTTGCACCGGCTCGATTCGAGTCGGCAAACCGTCGTTAGGAGATGAACCATGAGTCTCGAAGTCATCCCCGAGGAACTCCCGGTCATCAGTGCTGCTCTCCTATCCCACCAAGCCAGCCTGACGACCGTGCTCGGCGCCCAGGAGCTCCCCGCGATCGTGGGCGCCACGACCGCCATGGTGTCGCAGTGTGATGAGGTCAGTCAGTCGTTCTGGGGCGACCTTCTCGGCTACCAGCAGCTGTTCCTCGGCGCTACGACCGAGGGCATCGCGCATTTGGTGGCAGGAGCCAATGTGCTCATTCCGGTTGGTCTGGACTACGCGACGAGCGATGTCTCCGGCGGTGCCGGAGTCGGCGCGGCTGGTTCGCGAGTGTTGACCGTCTGATTCCTATTGTCGGCTCGGATGGTTCGGAGCATCGCCATGATTCCCATTGATCCCTCAGCGGGTGTACCCGAGGTGATCGCCGCCCGGGTGCTCGCGGCACCGTCGGCGGCTGTGGTGGGGACAGTCGCCGCCGCGTACAACGCGATGTCCGGCGCGCTCGGTACAGCGGCGAGTGGCTCGGACGGGTCGATGAGCGCCATGTCGGTGACCTGGACGGGGCCATCCTCGGATCGCGCCCAGTCCGCGTTCAAAGTCCATGCGGACTGGCTGCGGACGCAAGCGGCGAAGTCCGCTCAAGCCGGTGCGTTGCTGAGCCAGGTGGCCGAAGCCACCGCGTCCGTGCAGGCGACGATGGCCGACGTGCTGGTCGAGTGCGCGGCCATCGATCTCGCTCGACCCGCGGCGATGGCTGTGGACGTGGTCGGAACACGCGGAGCGGCGATGGCGGCGCTCGAGGTGGCGTACAACGTCCAGCGGGTCAAGGCGATCGTGGCGATGGCCGGTTACTCGGCCATCACAACCGCCGCGATGGCCGCGATGCCCGCACCGAGCGCGGCACCGACCATTGTCGGCGGCGGGAGCCTCGCCTCGAATCCTGTTGGCAATTACGACACTTCCCCATTCCCGCACAGCCTTACATCGGGGCCGAACCCGACACCGGTGAAGCCGGTGCCGATCGGTAAACTTCTGGACCGCGGCCCGATCGGAGAGAATCCGGTCCACCCGCCGAATCCGATTGGGACGCAGCCCGATCCCCCCGGACCGGGCCCGGGCCCGAACGGTGGCGGGCAGCCGACCACTCCCTCGCCGGGTCCTGTGGATCCCGGGCAGTCTGCTGCCGGGCAACAGGCTCCGCCGTCCGCAACGGATTCCGCCAGGGATGCCGGTGCGCAGAATCCGGCGACGAATGACGGTCAGGGCGGCTTCTACGGCACTTCGCCGAACTCGAGCACTCTGTCCGGCCTCAACGGAGGAGTGGGCAGTGCCGTCCCGCTCAGTATGGTCCGGGGTGGTCTGGGCACCATGGCCGGCAGTGCGACCGGCTTCCGGATGCCGGCGAATTGGAAGCTCTCCGCGGCAAAGACTTTCGGGGCGGGTGCTCCCGCGGCGGAGTCGGCGCAACCGGCTCCGGCTCGTACCGCGCCCCGTGGCGCGAGTGTGTCCGGTGCTCGCCGTCGTCGTCGCGACGAGGAAACCAGATCCGGCAGAGTCTTCGCCCCTGGAGAACCGACGGATGTGCCGACTCTGGAACAGGAACCCGCGATCGGTGTCATCGAAAACGCGGACGCGGACGACTACCGGGTCTCGGCCTCGGAAAGCCTGCTTGCTGTCGCTGCGCTCGGGCACGACGCAGACTGGTCGGATCCTTTCGACTGATCCGACCACACCCCGCACGTCCTCGGCCATATGCCGAGGCCGACATTGAGATCGACCGCGAAAGGAACGCGAGATGAGTATCTACACCGGTGATCCCGCACGGCTGCAAAGTTCGGCGAACAGCACCACCCAATGCCTCAACGAGCTCGAGAACCAGCTCACTGCCTTGAGCAACGTCCAGGATGACCTCCACCAGGCCGTGGTCAGTGCCGGCACGGGAGCAGCAATTTACAACACTCTGGGCGATGCCTGGCAGAAGGGCAAGGCGCTGGCCGGCACCCTCGGCGACATTGTCACCCAGCTTTCACAGACCGGTGTGCGGGTCGACGCTCAGGACATCGAGAATGCATCGCATGTGAATTCCTCGGTCGGCGGTTGGAGTACCAGCGCGGCCGCCGGAATCAACCTCGACCGAGTGTGACTTAACTCTTAAATCCCGGAAAGGATCGAATTCCAATGAAATACGATTTCGCCGCAGTAGATATCCATCATGCAACACTCGGGGCAATTATTGCCAACATGGAGTCGAATTATCAGAACATGGTAACGCTGAAATCGCAGCTGCTGAGCGATTTTACCGGTTCCGGTGCTACTGGTTATCAGACGGTCATGGACGCCCTGGGCCGGAAACTGGATGAGTATCACACAAGTATGCAAAGCGTCAAAGGTGCCATTGCTCAAACGGCCTCGTCTCAGGGTCTGATGAAAGTCACCGACGTCAACAATGGCAATCGCTTCTACGCCATCGGTGGGTAACTGGTGCCGCCCGCCCGTTCTGCCCCGGGTATGACGGCCGGGCTGCACCCTCATCCCTTCCGGCTGATGGCGGTCGGATGAACGAGGAACCGGTGGCAATCGATCTGAATGTCGATTCCGCCCTGATGCTCAAGCATATGGCCGGTCTCGAGGATTATCCTCTGGTCTTGGCGCTGATGCCGAACATAACTCGGATCGCCGACCGTGAGCGGGTATGGGCGGCAGTCGCCACTGACTTGACCAAGCAGGGCATTATCGACGGCGATCGCATTCACCCCGTGATCGAGCACTGGCTGCGCTGCCTGGAGCGCCCAGATGCCGAATTGGTGGCCCGCATCATCGTCCCCGAACCCGGCATGCCGACGCACGGTGCGATGTTGAGGTTATCGCTGGTGCGTGCAGGTGACACGCACGTACTGGCGTTGCGCTGTGATGACCATGTCGTCATTCAAAGGGTGTTCGCAGACGGTGAGCGGCTGGACATGCTCACGGCGGTGCTTCTCGAGGCGCTCGGCCCCGCGGCCCCGCTGGATTTCAGTCCATTCACCGTCGCGGAGGAAGACCTGGCCACCATCCCCGCGGATTCCGATGAGCGGCGGCGCGCCTTGGCGGAGCTGGGGGCGCTACCGCATACCGCGAGTTTGCTGACACGAGCCGCGGCGGAAGCGACGAGCCGGGCCGAGGTGCTGATGGTCGAGTATCACGACGACGACAATTCCACCGATCACGAGCTGTGCCTGAGTGTGTACGACACGCCTTCCGGTCGCTTCGTCGCGATACCCGCGCGATCGCTCGATGGCCGGATCCTGTCGACCTATATGCCGGGTGACGCGGTCAACCTCCACCTGGGGGTACGGGCTCTTGTCGACCTCCTGCCCGCCCGCAATTGGTATGTATCCAGCCGAATGTGACTGGCCTTCCGGTGTTTTCGAGAGGATGAGTGGGAAGTGGATCAAGCACCGAGCAACGGTGAAGCCGTGGCTTCCACGCAGGGACGCCTTGGCTACGAGGCCTATTTCGCACAGCTCCCGGAACCGCAGGAAGACCGACAGCGGCGCTACGACCCCTCTCATGCGCCGGAGTCCGGATCCGAGCCGGACACGCACACGGCGGCGGCAACGGCCGAGACGGCGGCACGACATGTGGTGAGCGCCGAGCCTGGTGTGACAGAGCAAAGTTCGATTCCCATGTTGGCTGCATCGGCGCCCCTGATCGGCGAGCCGCCCTTTACTTCCCTTCACACGATCGATTTGGGAAACGTGTCGAAGGAGAATGAATCCCAGTCCGGTTCGCGGTCCGCCGATGGCGCACACGCGGTACACGGTGGCGCGCGGGCGTACTCGCGACAACACAGCGTGACCGATGCACATGCCGGCTCGGCAGCGCCGGGCGCCACCGCGTCGCAGGCGGGTCGCCCGCAACCACCTTCTGCTCTGTCTGTCCGTGCCGACGTCGCGCCCACCGCGGCGAACCGGGTCGGCGGCACCGACATCGAGCAGACCGGGATGCTCCCCATCGCGTTGACATCGGCCGAACTGCTCGCCGACATCGCCGCGAGCCGGCAAGCACAGCTGAGGTCGACCAGCGGTGTTCGGGGCGCGCTGAACAGAGTCGGATTCAATTTGGGACTGTCGCAGACCGAGCAGCAGACCGAGAGTCGGCACGCTCGAATTCGAAGGCAGCTCAACACGCCTTACCAGATCGCTGTGCTGAGTGTGAAGGGCGGAGTGGGGCGTACCACCACCGTCTCGGCGCTGGGCTCGACGTTCGCAGGGCTTCGCCCGGATCGCGTGGTCGCCGTCGACGCCAATCCCGACTTCGGTGATCTACCCAGCCGCAGCAGTCGGCACCCCTTCGGCCTGACGCTGCGTGACCTCGCGCAGGCGACGAAACTTGAAGCCTATTCGGCGGTCCAGTCGTTCACCTCGATCGCGAACTCGGATCTCGCCGTGGTCGCCTCGCCCTGGTCGCCGTCGTCGGTGGAGGCGCTGTCCGGAGCCGAGTATCTCAGCGCTGTGGGCGTGCTCCGAAAGCATTACAACCTGATGCTGATCGATTGCGGCACAGGCGTTCTGGACTCCGTGACCGCGACGGTACTGCGGACGAGCGACGCAGCGGTGGTCGCGACACCGGCGACTGTGCGAGGGGTGACAGGAGCGGTCGCCACGCTCGAGTGGTTGAACAGGCACGGACTCCATCGGCTGGTGGCGTCCTCGATCATCGCGATCGTGCATCAGCAGTCGACCAAGCCCGTTGTCGAGGTGAACCGGATCGAGGAACTGTTCGACTCCGCGAATCACTCGACGTTCCAATTGCCCTATGACGAGCATCTGGCCGAAGGCGGCGAGATCGATCTGCGGCTTGTGCAGAAGGACACCGCGCTGGCATTCGAGGAACTCGCGGCTGCGCTCGCCGACGGCTTCCCAGCCGAATCGGTAGGTCAGCAAAAACTGGGAGGCCACTGGTGAGCACCGCGGTAGCCCCGGTTTCCAATCCGACCGGGGTACAACAGCCTGCCGAGGTCGCGCGGGTCCGGGTCGCGATCATGATCGCCCACTATCAGGTCGATGTGGTGATGCCGACGAAGTTCAGTGTCGAGACCTTCATCGATGACCTGCTGGCGGTTCTGGCCTCGGCGATCGACGACGAGTCGGTGGAGTTCACTCCCATCGCGGGCCAGTGGACTCTGGCCCAGCCCGGCATGCCACCCATACCCCGATGGCGGACACTCGCCGACTACGACGTCGTCGACGGCGCGGTGCTGATGTTGACCACCGTCGAATCCACCGAGATTTTCGTCCCGGTCGTCGAGGACATCACCGATGCCCTGGCTTTCATCAATCAGCGTGAATTCGGCGAATTCGACTCCGGCACTGCAGCTGTGGTTGGGCATGTAGCGCTCGCACTCGGTGCCTTCACCATCGCGGGGTTGCTGTCGTGGTCGTGGAGCACGACAGCGTCCGTGCTGTGGTGCGCGGTCCCGGCGCTCGTACTCGGCGCATTGTGCTGGTTCGGTGCAGAGTTTGCGGCCCGGCGCGCTGGGCGCACGAGCGGGGCATTGAGTCTGGCATTGGCAGCGCTGCCGCTGTTGTCCACCGGAGTGGCCATGCTGGTGCCGCCACCGTATGGACATCCCGGGTGGTTCGGCGCGGACAATATCGCCGCAGGGGCGGCTGTTCTCGCCGTGGTGGCCGCTGTCCTCCTCCGTTCGATACGCATCGGGACGCCCGCCTTGATCGCCGCCACCACCGTCGGCATTGTCGGTGCGGTCGCTTCGGACTTGGTTTCCTACCTGGATCTCTCGGTGCGCCAGATCGCCGGCGGGACGGCTCTGGCGGCACTGATCATGTTGACCACCGCGCCGCGACTGGCGGTGGTCGTCGCACGCATCCGGCCGCCGGATCTGCCTGATCCAGGTCGTGAATTGGGGCCGGGCACTCTGACCGACATCTTCGACGCCGAGTCCGTGGCCCCCGAAAGCATCGAGGAGCCGGACGGGCCGGCGGAGCAGCCGTACGATCGGCCCGGTGTCAGGCTGGAAGCCCACGCCCGGCTGGCGGTGACGAGCTTACGTGGTCTGTTCCTCGCTGATTCGCTGCTGCTGGGCTTGTCGGCCGTGCTGGTTATGGCGGCTGAACCAGGGGGGATCCGGGGGATCGTGCTTGCTGTGGCTGTCGCGGGACTGCTGGCGATGCGGGCCCGCTGGCATCCGGATCGTATGCAGGCGGTGACATTGCTCGGTGGTGCTGTGCTCACTGTCCTGGGCATGGCCGCCGTTCTGATCGGCGGCTACGGTAGCGCGCCCGCGCGGGCGACCGTCGTTCTCATGGTCGCTGCGGCCGCGGCAGCCGGATCTGTTGCGGGCGTGAAGCTTCCGGGAATTCGCCTCTCACCGGTCGTGCGCCGTGTCATAGACCTGGTCGAATTCGCGCTGATCCTGGTTGTCCCGGCCCTCGCCTGCTGGACCATGGGCATCTACACCGCGATGCGGGCGATTTGATGCCGGGCGGGGCACGGGCGCTTCGCAGTGGAGGCGGTGTCGCTCTGGCTATCGGCGTGTTTCTCGCCGGGTCCGCTGCTCCCGCGCTGGCGGTGCAGCCGCCCCAGGTCATCATCGGCGCCCTTCCCGCCGACGATCCGCCGGGCCCGGAGGCTCCCACCAAACAAGACAAGGGCTGTCTTGCTGTCGGAGTGCTGCCGAACAGTGATCTGACACAGACACCACAGCCGGAGCGTGCACTGGATCTGCAGCGTGCCCGCTCGCTGAGCCGGGGTGGCGGCGTCACGGTGGCGGTGATCGACACGGGTGTGAGTCCGAATCCTCGATTGCCCAATCTGTCCGGCGCCGGGGACTATGTGCAGACAGGCGGCGATGGGTTGTCCGATTGTGACGCGCACGGCACGTTGATCGCTGGAATCATCGGTGCGGCACCGGATCCCGCCGACGGGTTCGCCGGTGTGGCCCCCGATGCCCATATCATCTCGCTGCGCAGCCGATCGGGTGCCTTCAGCCCGGCCCAGGGTGGCGCGAGCGTCGATCAAGGACAGCAGGCAGCTCTGGACGTCCGCACCTTGGCAAGGGCGATAACGCATGCGGCGAATCTGGGTGCTCAGGTCATCACGATTTCTATGCCGAGCTGTCTCCCTGCGGATTTGGGAGTCGATCAGTCCGTGCTCTCGGCCGCCATCGGCTACGCGGTGCACGTCCGCGGCGCCTTGATTGTCGCCGGTGCGGGTGACACGAGTGCCTCGGGTTGCGAACAGAATCCGGAAATCGACCCGGGACGCCCGACCGACCCGCGCAATTGGGACAATGTCAAGACCATCTCGATCCCCGGCTGGTTCGGCGATGTCCTGACGGTCGGCTACACCACCGCGACCGGCGATCCGATATCCGAATCCCTGACAGGTCCGTGGGTTTCGATCGCCGCTCCGGGCACCGGGGTGGAATCGCTCGGTCCGGGAGGTGGCGGGCTGATCAATGCCGTGGGCGAACCGGGCAAGTTGACCGCGGTGGGTGGCGCGTCCTTCGCCGCCGCCTACGTCAGCGGGGTCGCCGCGTTGGTGCGTTCGCGCTACCCCGACGAAACACCCGGCGAGATCGCCGCCCGGCTGGCGGCAGGCGCACACGCCCCCGCACGGGGAATCGACAACGCCGTGGGTGCCGGAATGATTGATCCCGCAGCATCTTTGAGCTTTCGTACGCCGCCGCAGCCGCCGGCGGGAGTGTTTCGAGGCGCGCCACTGCCGGTACCCGTACCTCCGCGTGCGAAGGACTCTCGGCCTGGTCGAGTGGCGGCCTATCTCGTGGCCGGTGCCTTACTGCTCGGGGTAGCCGTGCGGGTCGTGCCCACCGTCACGAGGCAGCGCCGATGAGAAGATTGGGAATTCGCCCGAGTGCTCTCGACCGTGTGCCGGTCGCGGTGCTGGTCATCGTTGGCACCCCTGTGATCGTGTTCGTCTCGGGACATACGTCGTGGTGGGGATTCGTTGCGACGGTAGCGGTAGCAGTGACGACGGTGGCCGTGCAGATCCTCGGTCGAACTCCAGCGCGTTGGCTCATCGACTGGGCGGCGTATCGATTCGGCCGGAACGCCCGTGCCGCGGCTCGCATGGACTCCGCCTCGTGTACCGACGTCGTGACCGCGGCCGGTGTGTGCGGAATATATGCCGGCACAAAAACATTGGTCGCGATGATTCAGCTGGCGCCCAACCTGGATCTGCCGACCGTAATCGCGGATTCGACGGTGTACACCGAAGACACGATCCCGCTGGACGTTGTCGAGGCACTCCTCGACCAGTACGGGATCGCCCTCGACATCGACATCGCTTTCACCGGTCGCCGGGCCCGTACCACGGGCGAGTACAGCCTGGTCTACGACCAGCTCATCGGATCCCGTCCTGTGGTGGGCGAACGCCTCACGTGGCTGGTGGTGCGTCTTGACCTGGAGTACAACGTGACATCGCTGGTCCGCCGTGGGCCCTGCGAGGTCTCCGGTCCGCAGGCGCTCGCTTCGGCAGCTCATCGGATCGCGAATCGCCTGCGCGAATACGGCCTCGCGGCGAGGGTGCTACCTGCCTCGGCGTTGCTCGATGCCACCCGTGCCCTGCATGCCGATATCGAACCGTCCGGGTTGCGCGAGACCTGGCAGCATTTGGTCACCGCGCATCCGGGGCGTTTCGTCACCACCTTCGCCGTGGACTGGCACTCGCTCGGTGAGCAGCGGCTGGAGGATTGCTGGATTCACAATCGCGGGCGCACCACCATGGTGATCACGCTGTCGCGCAGGACAGCCGGGCCTCGTGCCCTGGTGCGGTTCGTCGGCCCGGAGGTCGTCGGCGGGGTCCCCGCCTATCTGTGCCCGTTGACGGGACGACAATCGACGGCGTATCTCATGACGCTGCCGACACCTACACCACCGGGCCGCTCTCTGACCCTTGTCCGGAATACTCAGGTCCCACCATTCGATCTGCTCTCGGAAATCCAGGTGCCGGTGGGACCACACGGCCAGATTCTCGGTGCGATCGGCGGACAAAAGAGGAATATTCTGGCCTTGCCACTGTTCGACGCGGTCCGGCATGATCCCCGACGTCGCACAATCGACCTTCGGACGGGTCTTGCGGTAGCGCAGCAGATTGTCTTGCGCACGATGGTGGTCGGCGCGAGCGTGACGGTCTACTCGTCAAGGCCACAGCGTTGGATGTCGACTGTTTCCGCGGTGGGCGACGAAAGGGCACTGCGATTGGCTTCCGACCTCGCTGATGATGAACAAGACGATCAGCGGTCGATGACCATCGAGGTTTTCGATCAAGTCCCGGTGCGCGGCACGGGCGCACGTGCAACCATTGTCATCGGTGACTCCGGCAATATCCGGCGGCGGTCGGCGGATTTGACTATCGAGCAGGTCGGCGAGGACTCGATTGACATCGGTATTCCGATGCGCACAGTCCGAGTTCAGGTGATCGAGCCGCGCGGCGAGGCCCGGTACCTCGAATCTACGGTCGACACGGAAGCCTCCGTGACGGGCGCGTTGACGTCAACTCCTCCAGATATCACCCCGGTTGGCGGGTAAGCGAAGGGAAGTGGGACAGCTATGTCTGTCGAGGTGGTAGCGGAATCCGCACATGATGACGAAGGTCGGCCCGTGGGATCCTCAGGGGATCCGAGCCCACGCGAGGTGGCCGCGGCGGTCTTCTCCAGTCGGCTCTCGGACCTCATTTCCGAGTCCATGGTCTCGACGGAAGACGGTGCGACCCGATCCTTGACGCTGTATTCCCTCGCACAGCATCTCGAAATGGCCTATCCCGATGTCCCGGTCTCTCAGTCCGGTCTGTACCGGCTCATACACGGTGACGCGATTCCGCGTTTGGATCTGATCATCGCCTTGGCGCGAGTGTTCGATGTGCCCCCGGAGTATTTCGTAACCGGGCAGCGAACTCGGTGACGCGGCTTTCCCGTCACCGGGAATAGCAGGCGGCGTGGCGAGGCCATCGGCACGGATACGATCCGGCCATGCCCGCCGCGGATCCGGACGATAGCTTTCTGCGCCATCGAGTCGCGGTACTGGATGCGTTGTTGTCCGATCCCGTGCTCGGCGGGACCGACATGTCAGGGTCTCTCCCTGTCGGGCCGGCTCCCGGGCTCGACGATCGTTCTTCGGCTCGAAAGAGGCTGTCGCGCGACGGCCTCGATGTCGGCGAACCATCGGACCCCGTGGATCCGCTCGAAGACTTGGACTATCCGCCGACTCGTCCAACGGAACACGAGGGTCCGCGCGGACCCAGAGCAAGCGAGCAAATTCTGGCTCTGCTGAACGGCCAAACCGCCGACGCTCAGGCGCCAGATTTTGCCACGGTACTTCCAGATCGCAGCGCACAGGTCGATCGAGGCTTGGACTCGGAGGCTTCGGATTCGCCGCGATCCGGACAAGGTGCTCTTCAGCGGCCTGCCGACCGGGTTCGTAACTTCCTGCTGGTAGTGCGAAAGCCCAAGGTTGCCTTGATGATCGGCGGGGGTATCGTGCTCGCCTTGATCCTGGTGTTGGTCTTCAGTGGCGGCGACAACAAGACCGATCGGTTGGTTCTACCGACGGCCGCGCCGACTGCGGGCGGCAATCCATCGGCAACGGCCCCGACTCCGTCGACACCGCCGGGCAGCACCATTCAGCCACGGGCGGTGAAGGCGCATTGCCCGCCGGGCGGTGCGTCCGGTTCGGATGCCTTCGCTGGTCCGGGGAAGGCGTGGACATGTGCGCGGGCCTATCACCTGGACGGGCAGGTCCTGACCATCGACTTGGGCCACACGTACCTGATCGATTCGATCAGTGTCGTGCCTGGTTTCGACGAGATCGGCACCGACGGAGCCGACCAGTGGACGAAATACCGTACTGTGAGCCGGGTTTCATACCAGTTCGATGATCCGAACGCCACCAGCTATACGCAGCAGACGCTGGATCAGCGCGCTCCCGTGGTGACGAAGATGAACCCGCCGGTGAGCGCCTCGACGATCGTGTTGACGGTATTGCAGTCGAAGGGTGATCAGGCCGTGAACAGCGTCGCACTCTCGTCGATCGTGATCACCGGACATTGAGTGAGTGGCAATGAGCGAGTTGTCGTCGATCTGTGAATATTGCCTGCGGCCTTCCGACGGCGTGCAGTCGTGTTGCGCTCATTGCGGTGCTCCGTTGCGTGCCATCGCATCTCGGTTGGAGTCGGGCGTGCACGCGTCGGCCGAGCTGGCCCGGGAGGCCGAGAAGTCCGCGATGCGGATGGGCGGCGTGGCTGCCGCGGTGGGCGCCGCCGGGGTGGCAACGGCGAGCAGAGCTCTTGCGAGTCGAGGTCGGACGATGCTTGGGCAGCTGTTGGCCGTCGTCATCGGTCTTGCCGCGATCCTCGTGGCTGTCGTGGTCGTCCTGCGATCCTGCGCGGCGGCAGTTCCTATCGGGGGTTTGGGCACCCCGTTCGAATCGCTACCCGCGACGCTGCGTTTCGCGGCGGACTGCCGTTCCGTGGACGGTGAGCAGAGCGCTCAGAGGTGCGTGATTCCGGCCGACAGCATGCTCCTTTCGGGCAGTGTGAGCGGCGGCAGGGATCTGATGCTGACGGTCGACATCGTGCCGGCGAGCAAGGTGTCGTCCGAACTGACCCGTTGGCGTTCGACCGCGACGTCGGTGCTGACGGATGGTGACGCGTTCGTTGCGATCGGGCCATCCAATGACGCTTGGTACGCCGATGTCCGCTCGGGGTTGTCCGTCGAGACCGGTCCCATGGTCAACGCTGCGGCTGCGCGCACGTTTCTGATGCGCGCGGGCCTTTTGACTCACTGAACGCCTCATGTGTCCGGCTGTCTCGCGGCCCACTTCGTGAGCTGCGCCCGCCGCAAAGGTGTTACAGTAAATAACGTGCCGTTAAATAACGGCGCATGAACTCGGCTCATCTCCCGGAAGGTGCGGTTCCATGGTGGCAACCACCCAGCAGGCGATCTCCTGGCGGCGGCTCCGTGAGGATCCGGCCGATCTCGAGACCGTGTATTTTCGTTGGCTCGCGCCGGATTCGGCGGCCGCGCTGACCGATCGGGCAGGGCGAATCTTCCGTAACCATCTGGCGCTGGCGCACATTCGCAGACCCGGGACAGCCACTACCCGGGTGTATCGGCCGGACGACGATTCCGGGCTGGGCGCGGCGATCCAGATCGTGAACGACGACATGCCGATGCTCGTCGATTCTGTCTCGTCCTTGCTGCGACGTTGCGGCGTCGTCGCGACCGAAGTGATTCATCCGATCTTCGCTGTATCGCGCGATCAGCGCGGCAAGCTGCGCAGCGTGGCGCCGGGCGGGGCGGGGTCTGAGGACGGTGAGTTGGCCGGGGAATCCTGGATCCACGTCCAACTCCCCATAACGACCGAGAACGAACAGCTGGATCGCATCGAAACGGCGCTGTCACCGTTGCTGACGGCGGTGCGACAGGTGTGGACCGATAGCGACGATATGTCAGGACGCATGCTGGCGGTGGCCGGTGAACTCGACACCGCCGCACAGTGGTCGACGGATAGCGAGCTGCACGAGTGCGCGCGGTTGCTGCGCTGGCTGGTCGAGGGTCGCTTCACACTCCTGGGCTATGGCTATCGTCGATTCGATGACGGGCAATCGCTCATCTCCGCGGTGCCTTCGGCACCTGGTCTGGTCGACACATTCGGTATCCTGCAAGATCGTCTCGAATCGCAGATCGATATCCCGGTGGGTGGTCCGGATCGACCGGCTCTCGAATTATCCAACTGCACATTGGATTCCGTCCTGCCGGGATCTCCTGATCATTACGTCGTGAGCATCGCCGACGTCCAACCGGGCGGCACCGACGTCGAGCAGACTGCGCGAGGCGAGCACATCTTCTTCGGTGCATTGACCGGGAAGGGGCAGCACGAGAACATCCTCGATATTCCGGTGATCTCTCATCGAGTTCAGCAGGTGATCGAGTGGGCGGGGTTCGAGCCGGGTTCGTTCTCGGGCCTGGCGTTGCTCGAGATGCTGCAGACCTTTCCGCGGGCCGAGTTGTTCTCCAGCGACGCGCACCGGCTCTTCGAAACCCTCTCGGCGGTCATGGATTTGGGTCACAGGCGCCAATTGCGGCTGTTCCTGCGGCCCGAACGTTCCGGAATTGTCTACTGTCTGGTGTATCTGCCGCGCGATCGGTACTCCACTGACGTCCGATTGCGGATGAGTGAGGTCCTGAGCGCCGAGTTCGACGCCGAGCAGATCGAATACTCGGCGCGGGTCAGTGAGTCCGAACTCGCGGTCGTGTACTTCACGGTGCACCTGCGACCCGGTGCGGCGGTGCCGGCTGTGTCCGAAGTTCGCCGAGAACAGCTGCAGGAGTTGCTCTTCGCCACGACACGGACGTGGGGCGATCGTTTGGTTTCGGAGGCCACGACCAGCTCTGAGGTGTCTTCCGAGCGGGCACGGGCGTACGTGGAGGCGTTCCCGGTGACCTATCGGCAGGAGTACGGTGCGTCGCGCGCACTCGATGATGTGCGCAGGCTGGAACGACTCGATGCTGGCGGGATCGACACGAATCTGTACCGGGATTACGGTGAGAGCGAGGGAGAATGGCGCTTCGCGCTGTACGTGCACGGCGAAGGCATATCGTTGAGCCGCGTTCTCCCGGTGCTGCACAGCCTCGGGGTAGAGGTGGTGGACGAACGGCCGTACCAGATCGTGCTTGCGGACGGAACGCAACGGTGGATCTATGATTTCGGCCTGCGGGTGCCCGCGCCGTTGCTGGCCGCGTGTGGATCGGACCTCGAGACCGACTTGTCGCCCACGAGTACGGCATCGACCGTTTCGGAAGCAAGCATGCGTCACCGCTTCTCCGACGCGGTGGAAGCCATGTGGTTCGGTCGGGCCGAGATCGACGATCTCAACGAACTGGTGCTGCGGACTACGATGCACTGGCGTTCGATCGCGGTGTTGCGGGCCTACGCCGGATATTTACAACAGGCCGGTTTCGTGTATCCGGTCCGTACCATCGCGCGGGTGCTGCGTCAGAATTCCGTGCTGGCGCAATCGTTGTTCGAGTTGTTCCACGCCCAGTTCGATCCGGATTGCTCCCGCGATGGTGCGGAGGAACGCATTCGAGAGGTGTCGGATCGGCTTCACACGGGGATCGAGCAGGTGGCCGGACTCGACGCCGACCGGATTCTGCGCGCCCTACTCGGCCTGATCGAGGCGACGCTGCGTACGAACTACTTCGTGGGCGGTACCGGCAAGCCCCGAGAATGTCTGTCGTTCAAGCTCGATCCGCGAGGTATCGCTGAACTGCCGCAACCCAGACCGCGATTCGAGATCTTCGTTCACTCTCCGCGGGTCGAGGGCGTCCATCTTCGCTTCGGGCTGGTTGCTCGTGGCGGCTTGCGCTGGTCGGATCGACAGGAGGATTTCCGCACCGAGATTCTGGGGCTGGTGAAGGCGCAGGCGGTCAAGAACGCCGTCATCGTCCCGGTCGGAGCGAAGGGCGGGTTCGTGCTGAAGCGTTCTCCGGACGCGATCGGCGATCCGGCGGCCGACCGCCGTGCGCTTCAGGCCGAGGGGATTGCCTGCTATCGCATCTTCATTTCCGGGTTGCTCGACGTGACGGATAACGTCGACCGTTCTTCCGGGCAGATCGTTTCGCCGCCGCGTGTCGTCCGCCGTGACGGTGATGACGCGTACTTGGTGGTAGCCGCCGACAAAGGCACGGCCACATTCTCGGATATCGCGAACGACGTTGCCCGCGGGTATGGGTTCTGGCTCGGTGATGCGTTCGCATCGGGGGGCTCGGTCGGGTACGACCACAAGACGATGGGCATCACCGCCCGTGGTGCCTGGGAATCGGTCAAGCGGCATTTCGCCGAGATGGATGTCGATTGTCAATCCCAGGACATCACCGTCGTCGGGATCGGCGATATGTCGGGTGATGTGTTCGGTAACGGCATGCTGTTGTCGCGGCATATCCGCCTGGTGGCCGCCTTCGACCATCGGCACATCTTCCTGGACCCGAACCCTGACGCGGAGACCTCCTTCGCTGAGCGGGAGCGGATGTTCGCGCTGCCGCGCTCGTCTTGGGCGGACTACGCGCCGTCAGCGATCAGTCCGGGAGGCGGTGTGTTCGACCGCACGGTGAAGTCCATACCGATTTCGCCCGCGGTCCGGACGGCACTGGGTCTGGAATCCGAGGTCGATGCGCTGTCTCCGCCGGAACTCATCCGTGCGATCTTGAAGGCTCCGGTGGATCTGCTGTGGAACGGAGGGATCGGCACCTATATCAAGGCAGCAGTCGAGACCAACGCCGACGCCGGTGACAAATCCAACGATGCCGTACGCGTGAATGCGAATGAGCTGCGTGTCAAGGTGATCGGAGAGGGCGGCAATCTCGGAGTTACCTCACGGGGACGGATCGAGTTCTGCCTCGGAGCCGGTCGGTGCAACACCGATGCCCTCGACAATTCTGCCGGCGTCGACTGCTCCGATCACGAGGTCAACATCAAGGTGCTGCTGGACGACGGCGTCGCGAGCGGCGAGCTGTCGACCGGCGAGCGCGACAGTCTGCTCGCGGACATGACCGGCGAGGTCGCCGAACTGGTACTGCGGGACAATATTTCGCAGAATTTCCGGATGGGCCTTTCGCGCGCCCATGCCGGGCGGATGGCCGCGGTGCACCGCCGGTTGCTCGGCGATCTGGAACAGCGACGGGGACTCGACCGGACGTTGGAGGCCCTGCCCTCCGATGCCGAGATACGGCGGCGGGCCGAGATGGGCGCCGGACTCACGTCCCCGGAGCTGGCCAATCTGCTGGCACATGTGAAGATCTCGCTCAAGGACGAGCTGTTGTCCGGATCATTGCCCGATGACCCCGCCTTCGCAGTCGTGCTCTCGGAGTATTTTCCGACGAGGCTGCGCGGGCGGTTCGAATCGATTCTTCGCCGCCATCCGTTGCGTCGCGAGATTGTGGCGACGACCGTGGTGAACCGAATGGTCGACTACGGAGGAACCAGCTACGCGTTCCGCCTGGCCGAGGAGATGGGTGTGACCGCTGCGGATGCGGTGCGCGCTTTCACCGCCGCCACTGAGATTTTCGGCCTCCACGAGTTGTGGCATCGCATTCGAACGACGCCGATGGCTATGGCGGTACGTGATGAACTGGAGTTGGAAACCAAGCGGACTCTCGATCGCGCCTCGCGATGGCTGCTGACCAACCGGCCTCAACCGCTGGCCATCGATGCGGCAGTCGTCCGCTATCGCGAGAGAATCCGTGACCTCGGGGCGCTGGTCCCGCCGGCGAAGTCGGGCAGTATCACCGATCGGATGCTCACCGCCTCGCGAGATGCTGTCGGCCGTGGTGCTCCGCATGATCTTGTCCACGAGGTGTATACGCTGATCGCTCGATTCCCGCTGCTGGATATCATCGATGTTGCCGAGATCGCCCAGCGAGATGCGGCAGAGGTCGCGGAGTTGTATTACGCGTTGGACGAGTACTCCGAGATTCAGCGGCTGCTGGATGCTTTGGCGGATCTGGAGCGGCGTGACCGCTGGCAGGCCCTGGCCCGGCTGGCTGTGCGCGATGATCTCTACGACTCGTTGCGCTCGCTCACCTTGGACGTGTTGTCCACCACGGCCGCAGAGGAAAGCACGGTCGACAAGATCGCTTACTGGGAGTCGATCAATCATTCCCGGCTGTGTCGTGTGCGGGCTGCGCTCGAGGAGATATTCAGCACCGGGACATTGGAATTGGCGACGCTCTCGGTGGCGGCGCGGCAGGTCCGCAGCATGGCCGCGGGCGGGGAGTCGAGCATCAGAGCAGCAGTCATCGCCTGAATTTCTCCGCCGTTCGCATCGCATGGTGCGAACGGCGGAGAAGAGGACACGACGGGGACTCAGCTAGTCGGCGGGAGTTCCGCATTCGCCGCAGTATCGTGCTGTCTCCGGTAGCGGAGTGTCGCACCGAGTGCAGCTTCTCACTGCGCGCGGTAGTCGCTCGGCGCCGCAGGCCGCGCAAAACCTGCCTGGGTCCGGCTCTATGGAGTTGCACAGTCCGCACTGGTTGGGACTTCGTGTGTCGGCCTGTGGCGGCGAAGCGTCGGCATGTGCGGTCCACGGGCTCGCCTGGGGTGTGGATTGTTGCAGCGCATTCAGCCCCATCGCGATACCGAGCAGCCCTGTGCCGCCTGTAGTTCCAGCGGCGAGGCCCTGACCGGCGTTGAGCGCCAATTCGCCTGACGCATAGCGCTGAAAGCCGCCGGCGAGGCGAATGTAGGTGGTGTCCTTGGCGAGTCGCTTGAGCCGGTCCGCGTCTTCCGGGGCGAGTGTGATGTCGAAGTTTCCCATGCGGGCGATGCGCAGCCCGTATTCGTAGAGTGTTTTGTTGGTCTGGCGCAGGACCATGTTCTCGATCGCCGGAAGATGCGCTGACAGTCCGAGCACCGGCCAGGTGCCTCGCGAGACTTCCTGGGTCACTGCGACTTTCATCGATTTGAGGAGCAAGCTCGCGCACCATAGCGGTGTGCGAGCCGGGTCGATCGGATCGATGGTTCCGTTCAGCGCGGTTACCAAGACGGTGGGATCGCGAACTGCCAGGGCGAACTCGCCGAACGCGCGCAACGTGACGACCTGGTCGCTGACCGGGTCGGTGATGTCGTCCAGTCGCCCTCCGAATTTCACGCCGGGAAGCTCTTTCGCCTGAACGAAGTACAGCTCGGCGCGATAGAAATTGCCGCCGCTGAGGGTGTCGATCAGTGCGCCCAGCCCGGGAAGCTCGTCAGCGTCGATCCGATGCCGACCGGGGCCCAGGGTAGTGATCACCTGTCCGGACTTGACGAACAGTGCGATCTCGTCGGCATTGACCACGACCCGGGAGAAGCGACGTACGTTCAGATCCGGCCACTTGAAGACCAGTTCGTTCTTGCGCGCTTCGGGGACAGCGATGAACTCCCGCTCGAACCACGCCATGTTCCTGCTCCATCGTTGACCGGCACGAAAATCGTATCGACAAACGATGGCACGATCAACATGTCTGTTGCAGGAGGCTGCACTTCGCAGCTGGTAGAAGAGCTCGCCGGGGGAAGAGCCTATTGAATGTGCCGCTGTTTGACGGTACGTTAAACAGCGTAAGCTCGTATCACCGTGAAAGGCCCCGACGATGACCACCGTTCGACCTCCGGCGGACTCGTTCGCCACAGAAGACTCCGGCTATCACAAATCCTTGCGACCTCGCCAGATCCAGATGATCGCGATCGGTGGAGCCATCGGCACTGGTCTGTTCCTCGGGGCAGGTGGGCGCCTCGCCAGCGCCGGGCCGGGTCTGTTCCTGGTCTACGCCGTCTGTGGTGTGTTCGTGTTCTTCGTCCTGCGCGCGCTGGGTGAATTGGTCCTGCACCGCCCGTCGTCGGGATCGTTCGTGTCGTACGCCCGAGAGTTCTACGGCGAGAAGCTGGCATTCGCTGTCGGATGGATGTACTTCTTCCACTGGTGTATGACCGGCATCGTGGACATCACCGCAGTGGCCACCTACGTCCACTATTGGAACACCTGTCAGGCGATACCTCAGTGGGCCATCGCACTCGTCGCGCTCACTTTGGTCGTCGGCATCAACCTCATCTCCGTGAAGTGGTTCGGCGAGTTGGAGTTCTGGGCGGCACTCATCAAGGTCGTCGCACTTGTCACGTTTTTGCTGGTCGGGACGGTATTCCTGGTCGGTCGCTTCACAATCAAGGGTGATCAGACCGGCCCGAGTGTCATCACGAATCACGGCGGCCTGTTTCCAATGGGTCCGATGGCGCTGGTCTTGGTCACGACAGGCGTCGTATTCGCCTACGCCGCAGTGGAATTGGTCGGAACGGCCGCCGGTGAGACGGAGAACCCCGAGAAGATCATGCCTCGGGCAATCAACTCGGTCATCGCCCGCATCGCCCTGTTCTATGTGGGCTCGTTGGTGCTACTCGGTTTACTGCTGCCGTATACCGCATACCACGCCGGCGTGAGCCCCTTCGTCACTTTCTTCTCGCGCCTGGGCGTACCCGCGGCCGGCTCGATCATGAATCTGGTCGTCCTGACCGCTGCGTTCTCTAGCCTGAACGCAGGTCTTTATTCGACCGGTCGGATCCTGCGCTCGATGTCTATGAGCGGTAGTGCCCCCTCCGTCGCCTCGCGGATGTCTCGCACCGGTGTGCCGTATGTGGGAATTCTGGCCACCGGCGCTATCGCGTTGATCGGCGTGGGACTCAACGCGGTGGTGCCGGACAAGGCCTTCGAGATCGTGCTGAACATGTCGGCGATGGGCACCATCACCTCGTGGAGTGCGATCATGCTCTGCCAGATACAGCTGTATCGATGGTGGAAACAGGGACAGGCCGAGAGGCCGGCCTTCCGGCTGATGGGCACTCCGTACACCAGTTATGCGACGCTCGGGTTCCTCGTCGTCGTGGTGTTGCTGATGGCCTCGAGCAATGATGGGGTACAGCGCGGTGCGGTGATCGCGACCGTGGTGGTGATGGTCCCGTTGCTGATCTTCGGCTGGTTCTTGGCGCGTGGCAAGGTGCGGCGTATTGCCGCTGTACGGCAGGGGTTCACTGGTCAGTTTCCGGTAGTCGTGGAACGACCGCCGCGCCTGAAGGATGCGGTGATCGGTGATAGCGATGACTCGGGGCAGGACTAGCGCGTGAAGCGGACGCCTGATGCGACGTTGTTCCCGCGACTGGGAACAGTCGCCGCGCGGGGCGTGCGGAATGACCAGAGAATGGGGCCTCCAACCCACAGTGGGTGCGAGAGGTTTCCATGTCGGCCCAATCCAGCGCATCCGATCGGCCGCAGCGTCACCCATGGGCGAACCGGCGGATGCGCGGTCCCGACCTGCCGCAGCGGGTTCCGCATCCCTGGGCAACTCGGCGCTCCGGCAATGACACACCCGGACAACGGCTTCCGAATCATGCGCCGAGTGCACAGTTGGACGCCGAGGACCCCCTCCTGCTCGGTGGTTCGTCAGGCCGGTCGGAGTTCGGGGAGCGCCCGTCGTCACGAACGTCGACCGGTGCGCTGTCCGAAGCGCTCCTCGACATCGCGGATGCAGCAGAGCTGCCGACTTCAGGTCGCAACGGCCGGTCGCGGCCGAGCGTGCGCCGTCTGGTCGGCGGGCTGGTGGAGTTACCGCGGATGACCGCCGAAGACCCACGGCAGGTGGTTCTTCCAGTTCCGGAGGTTCCGGAGCCCAAGCGATTCTGCTGGCACTGCGGAAAGCCGGTCGGTCGAGGTACGGCGAGCTTCCCCGCCGCGATCGCGGGTGAATGCGCCGGCTGTGGCTCTCCCTTCAACTTTCGACCCGCGCTGCGTGCGGGGGAGGTGGTCGCGGGCCAGTACGAGGTGCAGGGCTGCTTGGCGCACGGCGGACTCGGCTGGATCTATCTGGCGGTCGACCGCAATGTGAGCGAACGCTGGGTGGTACTCAAAGGCTTACAGAATCCGCTGGATTTCGAGGCCCATGTCGTGGCTCTGGCGGAGCGCCAGTTCCTTTCGGAAGCAACACATCCCGGCATCGTGAAAATCTATAATTTCGTCAAACATGCCGTGGGTGCGGACTTGCCCGACGGCTACATCGTGATGGAGTACGTGGGTGGGCGTTCACTCAAGGCCATCCTCGATCAGTCGCATCCGCAGCGACTGGGGGTCGCGGAGGCGATCGCCTACATCATGGAGTTGCTGCCGGCCTTGGACTATCTCCACTCGTTCGGGCTGGCCTACAACGACCTCAAGCCCGACAACATCATGGTGACCGAGGACGAGGTGAAGCTTATCGACCTCGGAGCGGTGGCCGCGATGGATTCGTACGGAAGCATCTACGGCACACCGGGTTACATGGCGCCCGAAATCACTGAGACCGGGCCGACCATAGCCTCGGACATTCACACTGTCGGGCGCACCCTGGCGGCGCTCGTCATGCATCTGGCGTTGGACGACAACGGCAACCCGGTGCTGGGGGTTCCAGGTCCAGAAGATGAGCCATTGATGCGGCGCTACCCGGCGCTGTATCGATTGCTGTGCCGTGCCACCGATCCAGATCCGCACCGGCGCTTTCCGTCGGCGTATTCGATGCACTGTCAGCTCGCGGGCGTGCTCAGGATGGTCCTCGCCGCCGATTCCGGCATCGAACATCCACATCCCTCGATCGAATTCGGTTCCATGCGAGGAGATTTCGGCATCGACATGCTCATCGGCCGGACCGACGGCGTCGTCTCCGGCCTCTCTGGGCTCCCCGAACTCGTCCCGCGCGATGTCGTCGCGGCGTTGCCGGTCACGCTGATCGACAGCGAGGACCCCTCCGCGGAACTGCTGGCGACCCTGCTGCATGCGGAACCGCTCCACGCACTGGACTCCCTGCAGCGCGCAGAGCACAGTATCTCGACCGGCTTGGACGCCGCGCCCGAATCCTATGAGCTGGAAAGCGCATTGACGGCAGCGCGCGCGCACTTGGATCTGGGACAGACCGTACCGGCGCGTCAACTGCTGGCCGGGTTGGGGCCCGCTCTGGCCGGTGACTGGCGTATCGAGTGGTACCTGGGACTCGCCGCGCTGCTGGCGCTGGATTACGAGCGCGCCCATGAGCATTTCGACGCCGTGTGCTCGATGGTCCCGGGTGAGATCGCTCCATTGCTCGCGTCCGCTGCTGCGGCGGAATTGGTTGTCGATCACCGCTCCGACAACGCGGAGCGGCACCGATGGCACGATATGGCGATCCGCGGATACCGCGCGGCGTGGCAGGTCGATCGTGGGGTGGTCAGCGCTGCGGCCGGTCTGGCGCGCAGACTTGTCGCCGACGGCGAAATGTTGGAGGCGGTGGCGGTCCTCGATGAGGTGCCTGCGACTTCGCGACACTTTGCGGTGGCGCATTTGACCGGGTGTCTACTACTGGTCTCCAGGCCGGCCGGCGCGATATCCGACGAGGAGCTCGAGGCAGCTGCGGCGCGTTTGGTGAGGCTTTCCGAAGAGCCGCGTACGCACCAGTTGCGCGTCGTGGTCGTAGGCGCGGCGTTGGAATGTCTGCGTGTCGGCAATCGCCCGGAACGCCCGTCGTCGACGCTTTTGGGCCACCCCGTCACGGTGAGGGGATTGAGTGCGGGGTTGGAGATGAGTCTTCGGGATGTGGCTCGTACGACCACCGATCGCCTGCACCGTTACCGACTGGTGGATCTTGCCAATCGCGTGCGGCCTCGCACACGCTGGTGAATCACGCTGTTGGGGCGGTGCCGCATCCGGATTCCGAGTCGCGCTGGTGGCCGTCATCGTGGTTACAGTGGTGGGCTTGTGGCCTCCCGCCGGGATAGGCGGAATTCGACGGTCCGATGTCCGGACTTCTGTGGTGTCAGGCTTCCAACTGGGGGCCTGGTGCCAGCAGACTCGGAGGGATGGTGAAGTGATCTCTCGGTAGTCCTTCTGGATGGATTTGCCAGGGAGGCGGGGGGTCGTCGGCGACTGCGGTGGAATGGTCAACGGCGCAGGAATTCCAGGGACTGTCGGGGTTGCCGGGGGCATGTGCGGCGCAGGCTGGCCGGGATCCATTACGACAGGACCGTCGAGACCGAGTTCGTGCTCGCCCCCTGCGTAGTCGTTGCGGATGCCGTCTGCGGTGTTCCACAGGGTCGCGGCTGGCCCCTGCTCAACCGCCGAGGGCAGTCCGGACTGCCGAGGTTGAGCGCCTTTCGGGAACGCCGCGACAAGAGTTGACGCCAACGGTGCTATCGATGTGAGACCTCGTTGAGCTTCGCGATCCGATCGAACATCGGAGCCCGCATTTGCTCGCTGACTGTCGCTGTCCGGGAGAGCAGCGGAAGCAGGGCGGCCTCGGCCCGCTACTACTGGTCGTGGTAGTCGGTCAGGGTTGCCGCTGTGTCGGTGTAGCGGATGACCACCGCTCCGGCCTGACCGGTGGCGGCCAGCAGCGCAGGCCCTGACGGGGCAGTCGGCATCGTAGGCCCCGGAGGTGGCATGGCGAACGACTGGTCGCCGGTGGCATCAACCAGAATTTGTATTGTTTCCTGAATTTGAGAAATTAAGGTTTTGAGACCAATCGATGCGGGCGGTGGCACCACGAGATCTACGGGCCAACGAGGTGTGTCATCGACGGGTCTCATCTCCACGACCTTACAGTCGATTCAATCCATCCCTCGGCGAACAGTCGCTTTCTCAAGGCCGAGAAAGGATTCGATGTGGCATGGGGGTGCCACGGGCCGGGACCGCCGTTCAGGAACGGTCGGGTTCACAGTTGGAGTAGCCGCTTCCGGGTGGTAGAAATTGAGCGGCCCGGAAGCGGCTGATCACGGCAGTGCCGACGTCGGCATGCGCTCCGGCATCGACTCGCGCAGTACATCGCGACGCTTCGCAAACGAGGGAGAACTCGAAACCTCGGCGCTGTTGTGCGCATTGCCGTGACGATCGATTCCGTGCGACTTCTAAATCGCACGGTAATGTCAACTATACCTTTGCCGAGCGATGCGCGGCGAGGAGTTCCCAAGTGTGGGAACAGGATACGCCCGACCGCCGGACCGCTGGTTATGCTGCAGGGGACGTGATGTTCTGCGAGGAAGGGGTGAGTTATGGCTGCCCCGTTGACATTACCGAGAGTGGCTGACGCTCCAATCCTGGATTCATATGTCGACCATGCGGAGGCCGCACTGCGGCGACTGCTCGACGCGATCGGCGACGGCTCTGCTCAGGGGGTGACTGCGCAGACACTGCAGGCACTGGGCCCCTCGCCGCTGGCCAGCGGCGAGATGGAGAAGCAGTACCGCGCCAACCAGCAGCAGTTTGAGCAGTATCGAACGGATTTGGACTCGTTGGACACCAAGGTCGCCACGATGGCCGCGAAATCCGCTGAGGTCAGCGATACGGTGCACGATCAGGTCACCGGACTCGTCGATTCGGTCGACGAAATCTTGCGCAGTGTCCCGAGCCGGCCGACCGTCCTGCAGCAGCTCGACGCGATCGGTGGGATGGATCAGGCGATCGGCAAGGCCGCAGATCTCGTCAGCAGCGCGAATGACCAGCTTTCGGCACATGCCGATTCGGTACAGGCGCCTGGCGCCCAGCCGAGCGATCAGTCGGACGGCTCGACATCCAGCCCAGCGGGCAGCTATTTTCCCGGGAGTTATGCGCAGCCGAGCAGCTCGTCGTCCGGCGGAGGTTATCCGGCCGTATCCACTGCCCGGTCGGTGAGCGCGGAGCCGATTTCGGGTGGCAAGCAGGTTCAAGTACGTGATATCTACCAGTATCTGATCACGAAGTACGGATTCACGCCTGCGCAGGCCGCCGGGATCATGGGCAACATGCAGGTCGAATCGAGCTTCAATACCGGGGCGTCCAATCCGAGCGAGGGCGCTATCGGCCTGTGTCAGTGGGAGGGTGGGCGCCGCAGCTCCCTCGAGGCGTTTGCCGCGTCCCAGGGAAGATCCGTCACAGACTGGCAGACACAGGTCGACTTCATGATGAGCGAAATGCACGGCGGAGAGTCGTCGGCCCTGGCATCGGTGAGATCGACAGATTCACCAGCTGCTGCTGCGGCAGCGTTCGATCAATACTACGAGCGCAGCTCTGGCGCAGCTCGAGGCCAGCGAATGTCAAATGCGATGAACATCGCGAATTCCATGGCCGCCCTTGCCGTTTAGTGGGATCGGACCTAACCAGTCCTGCGGCGAGCTGTGCTCACCAGTTCATGCGATATGAGGTGCGATCACGATGCCGCCATGTCAGGACTGGTTCCCGGACCACCGTCCACGACGTCACACCAGGGCCAGAAGATACCGGTGATTGACCGCTGATAACAGACTCGGCCGACACGGTGAATTGGCCTCCCGTGCAACTGATCGCGACTGCTAGGTGCCAGTCGGTGTGGTTACGGGTGGGACGGCAGTCTCCCTGCTAGGTAAGGGAGTGATCGGCGAGGGATCCGCCTGTTGCACCGGTGTACCCGGTGTCCGTGTCGGGTCGCCAACGAGGTCGACGCCCGAAGGATGGTAGTAGTGCTTGGGCGGGTCGTTGGCATCCATCGGATGAAGGTGTCCGTCGATGATGAAATTCGGTGTGCCGTTGACCATTACGACTAGGGCGTTTCGGTTGTCCCATTCTGCCACGTCACCTGTCTGGAGTGTCTGAGGATTGAGCTTCCATGGCGTGGTGGCAGTCGACTGGCCTTCGGTGCCGGAGTAGGCGGCGCGGGCGTCGCAGCCGTTCGGGTTGTTCAGTTCCTTGTTGACCGCCTCGGCGACTACCGACGACACGTGCTGTGGGGTGTTGAGGCCTGGAATCTCGAGGTCCACCATCGACTTTGTGTCTGTCACCGGTGGCGGCGTGGAGGGATTGGCGGCGGTGATGGGTGTGGGAGCGCTGGGCGCGGTGGGTGTGTCAGACGGTGAGGTCACCGTGGGCTGGTCAGATGTGGGTTGCGGGTTGTCCGGGTATCGGCGCTGGTGCTGAGGACTATCGACAGGGTTTCCTGTCCCGCTGGAGTCCTTGTTGGTCAATCCTGACATCAGTTCCATCATCATCATCTCCTGCATCGGATCCGATTGGGATGGGCTCGCTGCGGCTGTGGTCGCGGTGGGGGTGTTGTTCAGGCTCTGCGTGATCCGATCGATTGCCGATTGGATGGCGGCTGTATCAGCGTTGCTGTTGGCGGGTGCCGTGTTGCCACTGGTCGTGCTGGTCGTAGTGTCCGGTGCCGGTGCCGGTGCCGGAGACGCTGGCGTGCCGGTGTAGGGCGTGGCGGGCCCGGGTGTATCACCAAGGGGATTGCCGCTGGAGGTGCTTGGGTCCGGGGTCACTGTGCTGGTCGGCGGGTTGGGGTTGGCTGGCGGGTTGGGGTTGGCTGGCGGGTTGGGGTTGGCTGGCCGGTTGGAGTTGGCTGGCGGGTTGGGTTTTGTCGTCGAGTCGGGCTTGGTGGGCGGTTTGGTCGGCCGAGTTCGAGGGTCGGCAATCGCTGCTAGTCGTCCGAACTTCTGGGTTGCTTCGCTATACGTTTTACTCCAGTTGGCGACCGCAGATTTGATGGCGCTCACATAGTAGCGTTGCTCGGCTTCTGCGGTGAGGAAATATTCGCCGGTTGCGCCGATCTCTGAATTTGTGTTCAGTTCGTAAACCGGCACGAGGACTTGAGAATTAGCTGGACCTCCCGATTCCTCGAAAATCTGATTTCCTTCTTGTTTCGCGGTGTGCGGTTCATACGCCAGCTGCTTGGTCAGGTCGTTCGCAATGCCTTTGAGATCGCTGTACAGCTTGTCGCCGGTGATCGTCGCATCATACGTTGCTTGAACTACATTCTGGTCATTCGCCGTAAAGGTGTTCTCCGTCGCCGTCAACTGTTTATATAGGTCGTCGTAGTCGTCCCGGATTTTCGACCAGCCAGATGCTGTGCCGGGGTCGTGTCCCAGCAGTTGTTCCGGCGCAAACGGAGGTCCTGCTGAAGGTATTCCCACACCGAGCGAGTCCATGTCCCACTGCATCGTGAACGCGGTATCGTAAATCAGCATAATCAGTGAACTGCTTGCGCCTTTGGGAATGTTGAGGACGATAGCGGTGTTCTTCGATTTTCCTGCGGGAGCCACCACGGCGGGGCCGTCGAACTTAGGGTTGGCTTCCAATTGTTGCGCTCGTAAATACGCTAAGTATTGGTCCGGTCGGCCATTCGCGAGGGCATCTCTCAGCACTTCGGCGTTCGGGTAGTCGGGGCTTGCTTCGAGTGCTGCGCTGGAATGCACCAACGATGATACGAGATTGGAATCGCTCGGAGAGGTGGCCGCCAATGCCATCATGTTATTTTTTCCATCGACGGTCGATATGGCGTCCCATACGGATTGGAAATCCGTGGCGTTCAGATTGCTGAGATCGCGGAGATCCAAAATTCCTTTTGCAGTGGTAAATCCGTCACTATGTATTATGCCACCCTGGTAATCGTTATACATTCTCTTGTATAAATCCTTCGCCTTCTGGCTGGCGTTTTTCGAGATCCCCATCAACTTGTCCTCTCGGTCGTCGCGGTCTCATCGTCGACGCGACTGCCGGTCGAATCAGCGTTCGATATCGGATCGATATCGTTGCGCGGAGACCTATCATCACTGGCGATGGTGGACAGCGATGGGTGTTCGGCTATCTGACTGTGTGTGTACAAGGCGTCACGCAGCATCTGCCGCTCGTTTCCCGTTGCTGTCACCAATCGTCGGAGTTCGTCGAGGCGGCGGGAGAAGAACCTGGTGTGGATCGATTTTGATTCGAGCAAGTGCTGGTTGTGGCTGGTGATAGCGGGGGCGTGCATCAGCGCCTCAGCACTCCCCAAAAGTACGTTGAGCGCCGTCCGAATGTCCTTTTCGGGCACTGTCAGCGCCTGATGTAACGCCTGCTCCGAACCGGCGAGCGCGAGTCGGTCGGCTAATCCCACCCCAGGCGATCGGAAATCCGCTTGGGCTCCTGCGGCCGACACCCTGCTTGCGAGTGCAACGTCACTGTCGAGTGCGTCGAGCAACCGTTCGGAGATGACGTTCGAAGACGCGATCGCGGAGATTCGCAGCCCGTGTTCATGTGGCACTCGAATGCCGAACTCGACCAGTATCCGAGCGGGGTCGGGTGTGCCTTCCAATGCCGAGATCGCCGTCCGGTCCGTCTTCGAGAGAATATGGTCCCACCGCCACGGAATGATCACTTCGGACGGTAGGTACACGCCGGCCGGAAGCCAGCCTCTTCCCTCGGCGGAGGTCAGTAGCACTATGGGACCGTTGTCTGTTCGACATACCGCTGTGGCCCAGTCCACATCAGGAGACGAATCGCCGGCGGCCTCGAGAGTTGCGGCCAATAGCGTGCGTGCCAGGGCCAGATCGTCGTCGGCATGTTCTCCCACTCTGAGCGGTGGTAGAGATTGCCTGGCCTTGTCTGCGTGGGTGGCGGCGACGAACGGACCTGTTGGAAGAGCGGGAAGGAGTCCACGCCGATACGTATTACCGGCATCAGGCGCTCGGTGTGGGCCGGGACTCATCGTTGTTGGCACGCCATACGCTGTGACGATGGTGCCATCAGCGATTGTGTTCGTGTTCGTGGGTGAGTTGGCAGCGGTGGGCCCGGTCGTTGTCGTGCCGGGCTTCGGGGTTGTTCCCGCGGTCGACAGATCACCCATCTGACCGCCGAAGACGGGAGCGATGACAGTCTCGTCGGTGTGCGTGGGACCAACTTGCCCGGCCATCGTCGGATCGGAGAAATCGGCTGGCCCGGGTGTACTAGGGACGACCGGCGGCGCCGGGCGCACGGGCGCGTTCTCTCGCGATGCGGTGGGTGAGCGTCCCAGGTCATCGAAGATCGCGGGGTGGGCGGCTGGATTGCCGTTGGAGAGGCCGGGCGAGATGTCGAAGCCGTGGTTGCCCGACGACGCGATCTGATGCCCACCGGTTTGGTCAGTTCCCTCGAGTTCGTTTGCCGCTCTGAGCAATTGATCGCGTGTCTGCTCATGCAGCACAGCCTGATGCTCAGCGTCATCATGGCGTTTGCTGGTGTAGGACACCAGAGCCGCATGCATCTGATCGGCGATGGTGCCGTACATCGATGGGAAGTCATCGAGCCAGGTCTGGGGGATTTCTCCCCACTTCCGGAGGTTCGCGGCCTGTGCGTCGTGCTGTCCGGCGATTCTGCGGAAGTCGTCCGGTTCGGCTTCCAGATAGTCGGACATGCCTGGTTGAATCCTCCCGCCGGTTAACTCAGGTTCATTGTTCCGTCTTCCCAAAACTGGGAGGTTGCCAAGTGTGGCCGACACCTGGACTCCATTCCCGCATAATGTCCGCCAACGGTCGTGGGAGTCGGCTGAGGTCGTTCATTTCCGCGATGTATTTCCGCTTGGCGTCTTCTGTGCTTGCGATGATGGCCGCCATGATCTCGGCAGTCAACTGTTGGTTGCCGAGTTGACCGCAGGATCCTGGCGCAAGATAGAGATCCCGCAAGCGTCCGCGTGCGTCGACTTCGGGGATGACCAGACCGGTTGGTGACGGCCGCCGAGCAACGATCGATTCGGTCTGTTCGCATAGGTCGTCGATACGATGCTGTAATTCTCGCTTCATGGCGAATCCGGCGCGAACATTGGGGTGAAGTTCTGTCATTGCTTGCTCGCGTTCACGGTCTCATCGCTCGGGATCGATCAGATGCAGCATCGCGATGGGTGCGATCGCCAGCAGCCACAAGAGATTGCCGGTGGCAACTGACAATACGAGGGGGATGGCCGATAGCGGGAGGATGAGTATCGCGGGCCGGTGAATCCATTGTCTCGTTCGGGTCGGCAATGGTGGTGGTAGTTGTGGCCGGGGGAGATCTGCGAACAGTTCAGCCAACTCGGCCATCGATGTTGCCTCACAGGCGATGGTGCAGCGTTGCTCGAATTCGACGGTGCTCAATCTTCCGTCACCCAGTTGCTGTGACAACTCCCGCAGCGCGCGCTCCCGATCTGCGGTACTGATCTGAGACTCCCACACCTGGGCAGATTACGCCGCCGCTTGACGGTCCTGACCGGACCGATCACCAGCCCTGGGAAGTGTGGCTGTCAGGCATCTGTGAGTTCGATCCTCTCATCGAGATATCTTGCGACGTAACGGTTTACGAGTTCGGCGGTCACGCGTCCCGGAATTCGGGCGGCCGCGGCGAGCTCGATCGATTCGGGTCGGTCGTCGCCGGAGCTGCCGTTCTGCCGTAGCGGTTCCCACACCGTGCGGCTGAATACGTCGACGAAGCGCCGCGCAATCCGGTCGCAATCGGCACGCAGTTTCTCGAGTTCGTTGACGGCCTCGCTCATGGGGACGCCTGTCGCGGTCAGTTCTTCGACGACACGGTCCAATTCTGGGTCCGCGACGCGGTATGTTGCCGCGTCGACAGGCTCGTAAACCCCCATGGCGACGACTCGGGCCAGGCCGCTCGGCACGTCGCGATAGCGTTCTGCCAGTTCGGTCGCGGTGACGGTCTCGGACTCGTTGTCTTGTCCGAGACCTGTCGAGCTGGGTGCTATCTCGCCCAGAACTTCGCCCAGGCCGTCACCGCGATCCCAGGCATTCAGAAGTTCCTTGATTCCATTGAGCTTGATGCCGCGGTCGAGCAGTCTGCTGATTGTGTGCACTCGGTTGAGGTGCTCCGGGCCGTAGAAACCCGTCCGTCCCTTCAGCCGGGGAGGCGGCAACACGCCACGCTCGTGATACACGCGCAGGCTTCGCACGGTCGTGCCGGCTTCGCGCGCCAGCTGATCGATCGTGTACTCGGCACCTGCTTTCATACCTCTAAGGAAACCATATCGATCGACGGGTGAGCGGCAGCTGCTGCAGAGCTGTCCGTCTCATGACAGACGTCACCGGACAAAGAAGGGACGGTCGATGCGCCGGCCGCCCTTCGTGAGGTGAAGGGCCAGGTCGAGATCGCTACCGGAGGAGGTCGCGGCCATTGCTTCCGTGCGTACCTCAAGCCACACCGAGCGGCGGAGAGCCAGATTCGAGCCTGGCGCCTGTCCTGACTTCTCGTCGAACTGACTCGGACACTGCACGACGGCGTCGTCCGGGCCGGTTGTTTCGATCGCGCGGTGGGTCCTGCAGGCCTCTATGCCGATCAGCGCGGAAGCTTCGGGATGTTCGCTCATATGGCGTGCGATTGTTCGTGACCAGTCCGGCGCTACCATCGCACAGACGTCGAGATGGCTGATGATGTCCGCGGTCGCCGTGTCGAAGCCGATATCGCGGGCTTGCCCGGGATCGGCACCCGGCGCTGTGACGAGTCGAACGGTCTCGGTGAAAGCCGTGTATACCCGTACCATCCAGGCAGTGTCGTCTGCGCTGCCACGATCTACGACGACGATTTCAGCGATGGCACTTTGCCCGACCAGCCGATCCAAACAATGCGGTATCTGCGTGGCGTCGTTCAGGACAGGAATCACCACCGACAGGTCACCTGCTGGGCCATCGAGTGCGTCGTCATAGCTCTGTGCCTGGACCGCTGCTCGACCGTATCTCCTACGGGCGCCGGCATTCGCGCAGATGGTCGGCCTACGCTCTGTCATCGTGTGTCCTTCGTCGGCATCATGAGGCTACGGCGGGCGTTGTCTTGTAACCATCGAAGATGCTGATAGCGGTGCTGAACATCCGTCATGGTGCGGTACCTGAGGTCTTACCTGCCCGACGTCGTCCTTTCGTAGGGCTGGGAGCGCCTTTCCGGTCGGCTTCGGACCCGGGGAACGCACGCGAGTGTCACGGCCGCTCGTCGAGGGGTTCTGCGGTGTGTTGGGTCATGCTGCCCACAGCCGCGCGCAGGGGAGGGGAGGTGCTTTGCTGCACCACGTGGGCGAGATACTGATCGTGATTCCGTCGCGAGTAGCTGCCTCGGCGAATCGTGCCGCTACCTCCGGATCGGCACGATAGATGAGGGGCGGGAAGCCGGGGAAGGTTACGAGAACCTGACATTGTCTGTCGCCTGTATGCATCTGGTTGATCCAGTACTTCAGGGCCGGCGTCTCCGGATGTGCCGATCAGAACGTCAGCCGGTTGCATTGTCCGGTATTGCCCGGTACATCCAGCATCGCTGGGTGCTGACCGCACAACATCGGCCGGTATGCGGTATTCCGTGGCGCGTAAATATCGAGAGAACTACGAATAGCTGCAACGGATGTCCGGGCTTCGGACCTGACTCGATGCAGATTTCGCTGACTTCACCGCCGAGCCGCGACCCGATCTCCGGTTTCCACTATCTTCACGTCGCGAGTGCATTCGAGAAACACCGAACGCGCCGAACGAACCAGTGAGCTGAGTGCACCACCGCGACTCGAGTTCGCGTCACTGGCGGTGCAGATCAGCAATTGGATGTCGACCAGGCTGGTCAGGTGGACGACGACAAGGGAGGTATTCGCCAGCACGCAGCGGATGGCATGAACACGCCTTCCCGGATCTGGGAAGAGTTTGCTCGCAGAGGCCCCGGGCGTCGGGCTAGTGTCGGAACAACGGCCGGGCTGCTGAGCAAGTCCCGGATCTGAATTTATGTCGTGACATATTGGGCAGCGTCGAACGACATCAACCATTGGGAACACGCCAGGTTGCAAGATAAATGCGTTGGTCATGACGGGATAGGTCGTCGTGATGCGAAATCTCCGTCTTTCGCATTTGTGGAGGATGGAGCACTCAGAGCTCACAGCACGCGGATGTCATCGAACGGACGATGTGCGATTTCGAGGCGCAACATCGGCAGCGCTCATCGATCAGCCTGGGCAGATCGGGGATGTTCTCGATGTCACAGGGTGGAGATCCTGATGTCAATCACTATTCGAAGGTACCCATGGAAAACAATGCTGTAGAACCGGTCGAATGTGCCGTCGACGACCCTACCCTCAATACGAGTGACGCCGCGTTCGGCCTCATCGGAAAGGAGTTCGTGGCCGCTCTGGGCTATGCACATGCCAGCCTTCTCGAATCGGTTGCCACCCTTGCCGAACCACTCTTGGCGGTGGATGAGACTGTCGATCGGTCCGATTCTGATCCGGCGGCCGCCAGCGGGGTGCTCGGTCCGGACAGTCATGATGCATAGGGGATCCGCTGGCTGGCTGGTATCTGCTCCGGTCGCACTTCTGCGCGCGCATGCTCCTATGTACATGAATTTATTCAGATATGCGCATGAGTGCAATTAAATACAACAACACCCAAAAGCGCCCAAACTGCCGGGATCGGGCAACGCAACGGCCACTGCGTGGCAGGAGTTCGTGCATTGTCCATATCGCGGACTGGCGGGACACCGCGGTGAGCGGGTCGACGACCGGCTTCATCGGCGTCCCAGTCAGTCCTATGGACATAGGCTGGTCACAGCGATCGCTGGGTCTGATCGGCTGTGCGGTTCACACCCTGGGGCGGGTGAGTTGAAGGTGGTTTCATGTCGCATCGGCTGTTGCGATCGGCTGGTATTGCACGTGCAGCCCGGCAAGGGTGTGCTCTAGGGCGGTGCTGACCTGGCTCGATGAGCCCCCGCGAAATCGAAATACCGCTCCGACGTCGACGTAGCCCGATGATTCTGTGATGATGTCTCCGGGGTGTGGAATGAAGCTGTAATAGGGACCGTGCGCGGGATCGACCTCGAAACGAGCTTCCGTGACCACGCACGGTGGAGGGAGGGGCGGCCTCACCAGGAGTTGGCCGGCCAAATGTGTGGACGCTAGGGGAGTTGCTCGCACTTCGTGTCCCATTAATGTCGAGTGCGGCACCGACGACTGGGCGGCACAACGTGGCGCGCGCTCGGAAAGTTCATGACGAAGTAGGCGCCGGAGGCCTCGGGAGTCTGTCCGCACCACACCTGTCGCAATGTGTCGCCGTGGCGTAGCGCCAGTGTGAAGGCGATCACCTGATCAGCGCTGCGTACCGTTGTCACGACGATGTCATCGGGCCGATAGTGTGCGAGCATCCGGTCGAGGACGGCGGACTGTGTTTGTCGATCGGCAGTGGCGCGATACTTGCGCAGTAGTCTCAGGCGGAGCCGACACACCCCTCCTAATGTGTCGTCAATTAACGGCACGTTGAACAACGGTATCAGTTTGTGTCGTGTGACGGGAGGGGTCGCCGGTTGGAACAGCTCGCGTTAGAATCGCACCCGTCAAATGTGCTGATGCGATCATCACAGGCGATTACCCCCGAACGAGCTCCGAACCGACGCACGCGGTCCGGAGCTCGTTTCGGTTTCGACTCGGCCCGAAGCTCGCCTGGGAATGCGACCCGCTGTCGAAATGTCGGTGACACGGCTCAATTGCGCGATATCGGTTGGGGCGCAGACACTCCGCGCGACGTCACGAGCAGAGGTCGACGCTCGAGGTACGGCATCGAGGTACTGAGCAGGCATGGATCCAGGGCTGTGTGCGACGCAACTTGGCCGAAGGTCGGGTGCGCCGGAGGAATGGGAACGTCGATGACGGGATCGGTCACAGGCATCAAGTCTCAGCCACTTGGCGATGCTGGGCCTGATGTCATCTTCCTGCTGCCCTGCTGCTTGATCGAACACTGCGCAAGCCCACATTCGAACTAGGCGCTGTTGCCGATCGCATTCTGCTGGGCAGGCGTCGCCTGTCACTGTGGCAGCGTCCACCCAGGCCTGTTCCGCGCCGATGGTCTATCCCGGGTTTGATAGACCAAGCCTTCCGAGAGAGCAGGGGAACCTCAAGTACCTGTGCCCCACTGATCCAGCCGGGTCGCCACGGCTGATGCCCGGTGTCGATGCCGGGCGGGTGCTCGGCTGTGGAGTCACAAGATGCCTGTCGATATGGGCGGCGGTCCAGATGGGTTCAACGACGTTTTGGTACGAGGACCGTCATGTGAAATCGTGATCTCACCGAGGCTACCTCCGTGCATGTGCTCGCGACCTCGTCTTCGAGTCGTTCAATGCGCTTGGCGCCCAATCGGTTCGCTGTCGCTTCCGGGCCCGAGGGATCCGACGTTGCCGGGCCCGGAAGCGACTTGCATGCGTTAGCCATCAGCGGATTTTCGGTGCTGAGCGATGTTCGTTCTCGAACACCGGTCGCGAACGGTCATCCCGATGACTAGGCATGTGTTCCGCGACTCTCTCATGGCTGACGCATTCGTCCCACCGAGGGCACTCGTGGGACGGGTAAGACCCTAGACGCATCGGCACCAAGAGCGGATGACGCGAATTCCCATATATGGGAACATGATTCGCTATGCGTGCAGTTCACAGGCGAGTACTGCGGTGCCTTCCGGCCTGGGGCAACACGCCACATCGTGCGCCACGCTCGACGCAGCCATTTTGCTCATCCTTGCTCGGCAAGAGGTCTGCTGCAGTGCGGTGTTCTGTGATAGCGCTGTGTCGGATCAGGTAGCTCACCTATCGGCTCCTCTACCGGAATGCTGCCGCTATGGAGATGGGCCGTGTCACCGACCAGCATGGTTGTGGATGCGAAGCAAACGTGTTGCGGGCCAACCGCATCAGGGCAACGAGGACTGTCCAAGACTAGGGTGCGACTGACGGGCGAGTCGCTGGAGGCCACACGGGACGTGGTCATCGAGGCCATGCGAATGTCGCTGATTCCGACGTCTGAGCGTACTTGGCCGTCGGCTTGTCGCGGGACAATCCATCGTGCCATCCAGCGTCGACATTTGGCCGGGGGCGTGCTGTCGACGTCCGTCATCGAGCGTGTTCGCAGTCACGACTCGTGGTCGTTTGCGTGTTCGATACCCGGGCTCGCGTAGTCGGGTGTACTACGATCCGTGTGGATCGGGCTCGGTCGACAATTCCTCAAGGTTGCCGCTATTCAGCCGAGCTCGATCCACCCGACGTCGGGGATCATGGTTTTTCTCGTACGCCGACATGGCAGGTTCGCACCCCGTTCGCTCGCACCTCAGCCGTTCTGCCGAATCCAGACAGGCGGGTGCCTCCGCGCGCTCTGAACTCCTTCACCCGACTTCATCGGCCGCGTCTTGTGTTGACCTCTGAGTCATGAGCTCCTGCCAGCCGCAGAACTCCCACTACGGGGAAGGCGCTCGACCGGCCGAGCACAACGAACCAGACCAAACAGTCCTATTATCAATCTGCTGAGAATTCGAATAACTTCCATGCGGTTCGGAGGTCAACCATGGCCATCGGGAGCTTTAGTTTCAACGATGAAAACGGTATACGCCAACGGATCGTCGACCCCCGAGAGTATGCCGATTACAACCTGATCATCGGCGTCGGCGACGTAAACAACGAAACCGACGCGATCGTCACGCTGCATACGCAGAGGAACGGCTCGGGAGACTCCGACTCGGTGTACCCCGGGGCCCGACGATATTCCAGGACGGTGTACGTCAGCTGTCGCTTCACCTCATAGATGTAGGGTGCGACCAGCTCAAGGGCCGATGCTGTCCTCGGGGGTACCGGGGTGTGCTGGCGAGCTGACCCGAGTAGTGTGCCGCGCAGCCGCGCGATTGGGTCCGTGATCGGGGCATCGGCGCACGAATCGCCCGTAGGGCGCCGACACCGGCGGGTCGTACGTATCCCCGCGCGGTTTGCCGAGGGATCAAGGTTTGTAGCGCCTATGGCCGTTATAGTCTGTCGTAGTCTGCGGTACGCTCTGTTGTTGCGATTACGTGGTATTGGGGCTTGGCGCACCTGCTCTCCCAAGCCGGGATCGACATTGATGATGTGTATGACCTGATCAGCGCTTGGCTCACTGGCGAGCGGCCGATTTGGTTCATGCCTGCTGTCGATGATGCGACCGGTTTGAAGGCGTCGGTGCTTGTCGGACGTACGGACGGCGGTGACCCGTTGGTGATCCTGGCTCGCGTCGAGGGCAAAGACATTTACATCATCAACGCATTCCGCCCGACCCTCGAGCTGATCGCTGATTTCAGGGAATGGGAGACCCGACATGACTGACTTCGAGAAGATGACCCCGGCGGAGATCAACGCCTTGACCCAGCGGCTGGTCTTCGATACCAGCACCGCTGGCAGCTCCCCGTGGTGCATGGCGTGGAGGCCCATGAGGCGTTGATCCCACGCTCGGTGAAATTGCCTGCCACCGTAGACCGTGCATGCAAGGAGCGTGCCCGTGAGCTGGGTATCAGTCAGTCGGCCTACATTCGTTCGTTGATCGAGAAGGATCTCACCAGCGGGCAAACCCGGCCATTGACGACTGCGGACCTGCCGCTGATCCTGGAGTTCATCCGCAACGCGGCCTAGGTCCTGTCTCCCAATAGCTTCAGTCATTCGACTGTCAGCGTCACGGCGAACCCGGCCCGACAGGTCAGGCCGAGTTTGTCGTAAGGGGTGGCGACCCCACACCAGGTGTTTGGCCTTGTTGAAGGCGCGTTCGACGACATTGCGGCCTTTGCCGGCGAGCGAGTCGAATCCTGTTGGCCGACCACCCGCACCACCGCGCAGCTTCCGGCTGGCGAACTGATCCACCCACTCTGGGATGACTGCACCGATGCCTGCGCCGCGAAAAACGGTTCGGTTGGTTCGCTTTGGAGTACGCCGCGTGTCGGCGAGCGCTCGATCGGGACGGCCACGCGGTGGACCACCGATGAGCCGGGGCACGGCGATCGCGCCCAGCGCCGCTGGCATCATCGGCCAATCCCGGCTTGCCCCGTGCTCAACGGCACCGCCGGGCCGCGGCCGTTGCCGTCGGTGGCCAGGTGCGCCTTCGTGGTCAACCCGCCCCGGGACCGGGCCGATCGCGTGATCGGCCGGCTCCCGACCCGCCTGTCTTGACTGCGATTCCTCGCGCCGACGGTCGACTGCCCCGCACTGATTCCTCACCGCAACGAGAGGGTTGTCGCTGGCGTGGAAACTGCTGCGGACGGCAAAGATCTCTACGACGCGGTCTTTCTGGGCGAATGCCCGCAAACCAACCTCACCCCGACTCCTTCGAACAGTTCTTGGGGCCACGTCCGCGAGTTCACTCCCGCTTCAGTACGAGACTGGCGCGTCGACTGACCACGACCCAGTTCGACCGCTTCGCCCACACCATGGCCGGAGTCCGGCAAGTCCGCACCGACCTCCGCCAAGGCGACGTGCTGTTCGGGCTCGGCACCTTGGTCTATGACTGGTACGACCCGTTCGGCACGTTCTTCCTCGAAACCCTTGGCCAGGGTCGCCGAATTCGAGGCCAACCTCACCACCTGCGCACCCGCGAACGCATGGCCAAGGTCCGCGTGAAAGGCCGACTCGAGGAACCAACCCAAAGTTACTCCCGCAGCACGAAAACGATCTACCGCCGCTATCACGATCTCGACGACGACGCGAGGCTGGCCGACCGCGCCGAGGAATACAGCACCGCCGGACCGCGGGTGTAATTCCCTCATCGGGCTTCTCGATCGACTCACCGATGAAGTCCAGACCGATCGTGACCGCAGCGAGGGAATGCTGCGGTCTGGCACGATGAGCTGGTCGATTGCATTTCTCCCTTCGTTCAGGGCAATGCCTTCCTGGAGGCTATGCGGCACTGCCACCCAACAAGCTCCCACAAATGGGAAGGCGGGGGTGCACGGGGAGAAGACAGAATCCGAAGAAGGCAGAACGGACCGATTCGGAGCCCGGGACCAGAGCCTGTCTCGTACCGACGATGTGAAGGCATATATGGCGACCGGGTGGCTAAGAGGTAGCACCTCAGACAGAACGCCGCGCCACAAGGTAGCGGCGGTGGAACACCAAATCACCGGGCGCGACGACCATGCATTTCCGGGCGGTCGGACCTGCCACGATGAGGTCTCGTCGATGGTCCCGCCGAAGATGCCGCTCACCTACGTCTCCCTTGGTGAGCGGCCGCTCAGGCGCTTTCCTCAATTGCTGGTCGGTCTCGCCCTCTACGGGCTCAGTCTCTCGGTCATGGTCCGTGCCTCTGTCGGCGTCAATCCTTGGAGCGTCCTCTACGAGGGCCTCCAACGCCACACGCCCCTGAGTTTCGGCACCATCAGCGCTGTACTGGGTGTTTTGGTACTGGTGCTGTGGATTCCCCTCAAACAGAAGCCAACCCTGGGGACCTTCACCAACATCGTCGTCGTCGGTTTCTCCTCCGACCTGGGCTTATCGCTCATTCCCCCACATCTCGGGCTCGCGGCGCGGTGCGTGCTGGCCATCGGTTGTGTCGTCCTCAACGGTCTGTCCATCGCGATCTATGTCGGTGCGCGCTTCGGGCCCGGTCCCCGCGACGGACTGATGACGGGTACCTCCGCCACAACCGGGCGTTCCATCCGACTCGTCCGCACCCTGATCGAGCTCACCGTGCTTGCCGTGGGCTGGCTACTGGGCGGGACGGTGGGGGTGGGCACCGTCCTGTACGCACTCATGGTCGGTCCGGTCGCACAATTCTTCCTACCCTTTTTCGCATACCGCGGGGTCGAAGAACGCGGCCTCGAACCAGCAGGACGTCCATCCTGAGCGGACACCGCTGGTTGCATGTCGCCCGGACGGAATCTGGTTTCGGTGTGTCCGTCGAGCGTTCCAGTGATACGAAAGCGTCATCGACTACCACCGCCCGAAGCTCGAAGTCGGAGAACCGCCAAGTACCCGGGCACCTGGAGATCTCCACTGCCCACGGATCGCCGTTACTTCGAGGCCGGAATATAAAGCGCTGCAGTGTGTTTCGAATGCCTGACGCGATTGTCTCAGGACCGAGGCCGTGATGGCTGGTTGCACTGTGGTCATCGCGGCGCGGTTCGGTGCGGCAGGGGCATCGACGAGGATGGCGGGAACTGCACTGGCATTGCTACGGGAGATCGATGAAATGCGTTGGCTTGCCATGACATCTGTTCTTTGGGAACGGCCAGGGTGATGTCGGGCAGGGCATCGAATAGTTGGTCGAGGGATTCTTGGACGATGACGGCGGCCACTGACTGTGCTGGGCAGCATCGTGGTCCGGCCCCCCAAGCCAGATGAGATCGGTTGCCCTGGCGGTCGCCGGAGCGGGCGGCGTCGGAATTGCAGGCGGTCAAGCTGATCAGCACCGGCTGATCGACTGCCAGCCATTCACCCTCGACCGATTGGGGTTGACGCGGGTACCGGGCGCAACCATTGGCCAGAGGCGGATCCAGGAACACCGCTTCATCGATTGCCTCCCGGACTGACAGTGAGCCGCTGAGGAATCCGCTTCGGAACTGACCGTCGGTGGTGGCCAGCAGCAGGGCGTTCACGATCAGATTCCAGGTGGTTTCGGTGCCGCGGAGGTAGATGACAGCGGTCTGCGCGACGACTTCCTCGTCATCGAGGCCGCTGGGATGTTGTATGAGCCGGGAGATGATGTCGGTGCCTGGCTGGGATCGTTTGTCGGACACGATACTCGACAGCAGATCATGGAATCCGGTGTCGAGCGGCCTGGAACTGACGGCATCGGTACTGGCTCGCAGGGCGGTGAGGATGTCGTACAGCTGCCAGCCGGTGTCGTCGGGCAGGCCCAGCAGGACGTTGACTACCTGGACCGTGAGCGGGATGGCGTATTCGCTGAGCAGGTCGGCACCGCCGGTGCCGCAGAACTCGTTGATCAGTGAGACTGCCTCGTATTCGACGACGGCACGGAGTTGGTAGAGATCGATCTCGTTCATGACGGCCAGGTAGGTGGACCGGTGGCGGTATTCGCTTGCCTCGTCGGAGTTTACGGGCCCCCATTCCATGATCGGTAGTGCCGGGCAGTGTGCGGGGATCGTGGCTTGCCAGGTACTGGGATCGGCCGGAAAGTGGGCGGGGTCGGCCAAGATGCGCAGGGCGGCGCGGTAGCCCAGGACGAGAGTCGCCGGCACACCTGCGGTGACTTCCACCGGGACGAGTTGCCCTACGCTGCGCCGCATCTCGTCGTAGGCGCGGTGGGGGTCTGCGGCGAATTCTGGTGAATACAGTCTCATCCGTCTGTTCGAATCCGAAGCATCGTCAAGTGCGGAGCTCCCAATAGACAAGCGATCAAGGAAGTTTGCTGTGCGCGATCGGATGCCCAGACGGCCCATGCGCGGAAAATGCTTGGAGTCGTCGAGCAGCCGTGAAGCGAGATGCCAAAGACGCTCGGCAGTAAGAAGTTTCGCTCACCGGCATCCTATCTTGCGAGTTGGTTGTGTGCAGTGCCACGCGGCAGAGGCGCGGCTATGGCCCGGCCCGCACAAGACGATTGTGTTCTAGCCTCGGAGGTCCGCAGGGCAGCGGGGATTCGCTCGGTGATCCTTTCTCGTGCGTGCGGGCATATATCGAAGGCATCGGGGCACTTGATGGCGTGGTCGATGAGCTCTTTGGTGGCCTGGGCTTGGGCGATGCGCTGGTCGAGGTGTCGCAGGTGGGCGCGTAACAGGTCCGGCTGCGCCATCGGGTCCGGCGTGGACAGGAGCGCTTGTATCTGGCGGATGCCGAAGCTGGCATCGCGAGCCAGCAAGATGAGGGCGACACGGCGCACGTCCTCCATGCCGTGGCAGCGCCAATTCCCGCGCCGCTGTGGATGCAGCAAGCCCTCGGTTTCCCGATATCGAAGCACGTGTGGGGCCACCCCGAACACAGCGGCCACCTCACCCACGGTTGGCTTATTTGACTTCACGTGCACATTGACCTGCATCGTGGGAACATGCGCAAGACCACCTCGACGACCGTGGGTCGTGAAGTCGAATTCCGTTGGACCACAGGATATGTGGTGGCATTAGCGGCGTTGTGCACGGCGCAACTGCTGGTAGCCCTGGACATCACAGTCGTCAATGTCGCGCTTCCAGCATTACAACGCGACCTCGGGTTTTCGCCTCCATGCTGCAGTGGGTTATCACGGCGTACACAGTCTGCTTCGGCGAATCCCTGCCGCTCGGCGGCCGCACCGGCGATCGATACGGCCACCGCAGCGTCTTCATCGCGGGCGCGTCGATGTTCGGTCTGGCCTCGTTGGCTTGTGCTCTCGCACCCAACGCCACCGCTTTGATCGGCTTCCGCGGCGTGCAGGGCGTCGCAGCCGGTTTCGCCTCACCGATGACGCTGGCACTGCTGGTCACACTTTTTCCGGAAGGCCGAGCACGGACCGTTGCGTCTACTGCCTGGGGCAGCGCGACCGCGGTCAGTGGATCGCTGGGTTTCGTCGCCGGGGGAGTGCTGGTCGACGGCCCGGGGTGGCGTTGGATATTCGCGATCAACCCAGTGATCTGCCTCGTCGCGGTCGCCGCCGTCATGCGCTTCGTGCCCAGGGCGCGTCGCGAACCCGCAGAACCTTCGACCTTCTCGGCGCGATCACATCGACTCTGGCGGTGGTGCTTGTTACCTATGGTGTCACCCGAGTCGGCACTGTCACATGGCATTCGCCTTCCGTCGTGATCCCGGCTGCTAGCTAGTGCGACAAGGTCTTCGGTGCCGAGCCCCTGTCGGCAGAGTCGGCGAGCGAGTGCGTTACCGAGGCCGTCGAGGGCGCGATAGCTGAGTTCGGCATCGTCGCTGATGAGGGCAGTGTGGTCGGGGTTGCGCTCGACCGCGGCGGCGAGCAGTGTCACCAAGGTGGGACCACCGATCGCTTTCTCCCGCCGTCTCGGTGAAATAGAAGTGGGCTTTCGGGGATTCGTGCGCATGCGTGTTCGTCCCGCCGTCGGTTCCGTCGAGTGTTGGCTGATGCTAGGACCGGCATACTGATCGAGGCTCGCCACAGCGTGGAAGAGTCATAACAGGATTCCGGCCGCCATGGTGGCGCAATGATGGTGTCGACGATCGGGAAATAGCCCGATCATTCAAATTCGGCAATGAGGCGTCTGATCCGAGGTGGTCGGCCTGGGATCCGAACATCTCTACCCGTTGTCGCTCCGGTTTCCGGCGTACTGCTCGGCGCGAGTGCGCAGAGGGGCCGCCTCCTCGGCGTCGATCCCATATCGGAGCGCTTCATCGAGTAGTTGACGCACCCGATCCGATCGCTGGGCGACCAAATCTTCGCAAGCATCCAGGTGCGCGTACGCGCCCATCAGCGCGAGTGCTCCGTGGATCTCCGGGTCGACATAAGGTCGCGTCAGGTAGTCGTCGACCGCGACCGCGATGTCCGTGAAATGGGTCCCCGCCGGACGAATGCAGTCAGCTACTGCCAGAGGTAGGTGAATCGACCTGATCAGTGCCTGCACACTCGAGGGAAGAGCACGATCCTTCATGGTGAAGTCCTCCACATCGGTTCGGTCTGTACGAACCACCTTCCCTCCGGACACGGTGGACGAACATCCGTCAGAGGACCGAGTTATGCGTTTCGTGCATCCTCGAGTCGAGGAGTGGAGCCTCTTCGAGTTTGTGCCACATTTGCCCTCCGCGACCACCACAGCACCCATAGAATTTTGCGGATCCCACCACAGTGTTCGGCGGCCGATACAAGGCTGACCCTGTGTTGGCATCAGTTGCGTGCCGCAATAGCGACAGAATCGGGCGCTGGCCGGTCTAGCCATTCCACAGTCGCTACAGGAGGGTCCAACGACAGGTGTTCGAAGATCCGACTGGGTGCGCATCGCGTACAACCCGAGTGCGTTGTTCAGGGTCGCACCGTTTGCGCCCTGGCTACCGGCGAATCCCGACGCTGCTCCGAGGAGCAGTTCCCCGGCAGTATACTGACGAAAGCCGCCCGCGAGGCCCACGTAGGTTTATCTTTCGCGAGATGTTTGAGGCGGTCTTCGTCCTGGGGCATCAAGCTGATATCGAAGTCAACAATTCGAACGGTTGTAAACCAAATTGATTCAGTGTCATGTTAACGTGCCGGAGTAGAGCTTCCTCAATCGGGTCCATTTTTGTCGATATGCCCGGTATTGGCTGTTCTCCGCCCATGATCCCGTTTGTCACCCTGACCTTGATGGACTTCAAAAGAAGATCTCCACACCAAATGTGAAGGCGCGTCGGATCGGTGAGATTTTGCGTCCCCGCACAGTTTATGATCGTGTGTTCTGGATCGGCAGCACCCAGTGCAAAGTTCCCGAATACTCGCACGCTCACCGTCTGTTCGCTCACCGAATCGGAGATGTCTCCGACCCTTCCACCGAATCGTATTTCTGTAGTGGATAGTTGGGAACAAAGTACAGCGCAGCTCGATAGTAATCTCCTCCACAGAATTCAGCGGCCAAAACTCCGAGAATGGGGAGCTCTTCAGGATCGATTCGGTGTCTACCTGGGTCCATTACCGAAATAATATGTCCTGATTGCACAAAGATTGCAGACTGATCGATGTTGACTAAGATGTGGGTGTATCGACGCAAGTTTAGATCTGGCCATTTATTCATTATTTGATTCTTATATTTCTCGGGGATAGTGATGAATTCTCGACTGAAGTATGCCATAACAGCTTCTCCACCGATCGTGCAATCCTGAAATTCGAAGGAAGTTAGGCCACGCCCTTCTCCCAATATTTTAGGGAACAAGGAATCCCGAGTGATCCCGTCAGGCCCAGCGTGGACGTGCGTCACGTGACGTTTCCACTCGCAACCCCGAAGTCTGATTAGGTGATGGTCAGGCCCGCAACGATGCCCCATATAATGGGGTGTCACCTAACGGTGCATGCCAGAGGGTGCCGTCAGCCTCGCTAGGAAGGCTGCCCCATCTCCCTACGTTAGCTGCATCACCGGTCACGCCGCCACAGGATCCCTTCGGTGTCGAGCTCTTAAGGGGCAGGTAGGTAGGGCACCTCGCTCTCCTGCTCCAGCACCTGGAGCCGGCGGCGGCGCAGCGGGTAATTCTGCCGACTCGCAGCAGCTACCGGCCTGGACGATTCTTTGACATCAGTGCATCGGCCGATGTTCTCTGTACAGAGCACAGTCAGAATCGTCAGCATGATGCGAAGAATTCTTATTGCTGCTGCAGCTGCCGGCATTCTAATTGGGGGTCCGCTCTGCGGCACCTCGTCTGCCGCAGCCCTGACTTCGAGTCCGTCGCAGGTTTGGTGCGCCCTCTGCTGGCCGAGCTAGCCTGCACTACCCGTCCGCCGACGCGACGCTGGTTCGGCACACACACCCGAAATCGCAGCAGCCTTCGCGCATTCCGCAGGCGACCATCTCTTCGTGAGCGGATCACAAAGACTTGAAAGGGATTTCGGTGGTCGGCTCGGGACGGTTGTCGGCGGTGCCCGATGGTGCCACCACTGTCGGGCGGCGGCGCTCCGAGACCGAGTCGGGCTGTGGCGTCGCGTTCGCCGACTCGTTCTCCGGAACACCGGTATCGAACGATCCCGAGTCCGAAGTGTGCGTGCTGTCTTCGGTGCGCGCGGTACTGGAGGGCTGGTCGGTCCGCTTCGGCGTCGGTCGCTGGCCTTGTGGCGCGAAGACGATGGTTTCGGAATTCGGCGGGACCGTTCGGCCCGTCCATGGCGTTGCGGGGTCGGGGGTCGCTTTCGAGTTGGTGTTCTTGCGAACGGCCTTGCGATGAGGGCGCTTTCGCCATGGAGTGACGCGCTGGAGGGCTTCCTGTCCCGCACGCCCCGAGCCGGTCGGCGGGTTGAGTGATGACAAACCGTGGGCATCATCTGCGGATTCGAGGGAACGGTCCGACTGATACGGTTGCATCGCCGAGGTGGCGATCGTCGGCGAGTCCGTAATCGACGGCAATTCCGAATCGGACATCGAACTCTGTGCGCCATCCGCACCTTGTCGGATATGACCGGCGGGTGCACCGCCGGGTTCGTGCTGGGCGATGACGTCGGCGTCACCCTTCGGCACCGTCGGCCCGGAACTGGCTCCGGTCAAGATATGTTCGTGACCCTGCACCCCGCCATTGGTACCCGCGGCCACATGAGTGCCGGCCGCGCTGATGGTCTCATCGCTGATGTGCGGATTCGGTTGTGTGTCAACAGGTCCTGTGTGCGGCGCAGTGTCTACCGCTGGCAATCGGCCAGCGGTTTGATGTGCTGGGTGCCCGGCGGTCTCGGCCGGGTCGGCGAACATCGCCGTGGCGGCGTGGCGGCGTGCGTGCCCTCCGAGCATGTCGACCTTGGCCTGCACGCCTGGCGGTTCTATCGGCGGGGTGTACGCCGCCTGCGTGGGAGAGTGGTGGTTGTTGCTGCCGGGCGATTCCGCTGCGGCAGTGGGATTCGCAACCAGGTTGAGCGCAGGCGCGCGGTAGGTACCGTCGTCGACGGCTCGGGATGAAGTGAAGTCCAGGCTCGCGGCCTTGTCCGCGAAATCTGATGCCTGCCGGAGGATGTCGTCCGCGAGACCGCTCAAGACGTTGGTGTAGTTGAGAACCGCGTCCGGCTCGATGTACAAAGACTGATCGGATTTTCCCAGCGGTGTGCCGAGCAGGTGGTCTCCGATATCGTCCACGATCCCGTGGATCATTCGGTCGATGGCATGCTTGAGCGGCTCGACCGCTTTCTCGATCACCTCGGACACGATGTATCCGATCAGAGCCTGCGTCATCGCCTCGCATAGTTTGCGCGCGGCCGCTGCGATCGCCTGCCCGATCGCGGCCGACAACCCGTCGGTGGCTATCGCAGCGGTCATGGCGGCGGCGTAACTCGTGGCTAGCCCGGCGAGTTCGGACAGTACCGCGACCTTGGCAACCCTGATCGCGAGGGCAGCGGCTTCCAAGGAATCGGCCACTGCCCCGCACGCTGCGTCCATGTCGGCCATGTGCGATGTCGACATCCGAGCCCAACTCGAGGCCAACCCCTGGTAGGAATAGCCTGAATAGACTTTCCCCATATCCTTGATCACGCCGGTCGCGGTATTGTGCGTGCTCGCCACACCGCTCGCGAAATTCCGCACGTAGGTACCGAGCGTGTGGACTTGGTCCTCGTTGATGTCCGGGTACGGCACACCGGTGTAGTTGAGGAACAGCGCCACATCGTGGGGGATTTCTATCACCATGGAGCCCGTTCTTTCTCATCGGGCTGCTCGGGGTACATGGCGAGATTCTCGTAGTCGATGGGTTGGTAGTCGCGCGAGTCGTCGTGGGCGTTCGTATAGTTTTCCCGGCGTATGATCTCTGTGCACCAGCTGGCATATGCGGGGTCCCCGGGGCTGATCGTGACTGAGCCGTCGAGCAGGGTACCGTCGGGCTCTTGTGTGGAGTACGACACGAGAATGCGCCCATCGTTCAGCCGCCGGACGTGGCGGTGGTCTTCACTCATGCTGTGATTCCCGACTTCGATTCCAATGCCTGGTAATAGTCTGTCAGGTGATAGCCGGCGGCGACGGAGTTGAGGAAGCTCGGTTGCGCTGCGTGGTCGAACCAGACGAAGCTCTCAGGTTGTTCAGTTCCGTAGAACCAGGCGAGTCCCTCGCCGAAGAGCTCCGTCGTACCCGCTTCGCCAGCCTGTGCGAAATAGGCGACACTGCCCGGATAGTTCGTCCTTCGTATTAGCGGAAGCACGCTGCTGTGAACTTCGGCGAAAGCTGGTGCTTGACTTGGACGCCCCAAGGCATAATCGGCTGCATGACCGAGTTCGTGGAGCGGGCCGTTTATGCCGGCGGTGAGCTTGTCGTGGCCGCCCAGAAGCACTGCCCGAGAGTTCGGGTCGTAGGCGCCGCGGAGATCGTTGAAACTCGAGCCAGGAGGCCAACCCAGTGGTGTGACACCGCGGTGTGCGGAGAATATCGGATGGCCCAGGTCCAGAATGCCGCTATCACCCAGCCAAATCCCGCCATGCGGACTTTCTCGCATGTGAGCTGCGACGATACGGTGTAACCGCGCCGGCGCCGCTATCAACGAACGCGCGTCCGCCTGCGCTGCGGCCGAGCTGTCAGTGTGATACTGATCTCCGTAGATGTCTCCCAGGAATTCATCTGCTGGACTCGGACGTTCGGCCGTTTCGAGAGTAGTGGCCAGCGGTGTCGGATGAGGAAATGACCCTGGGTCTCCGACCCACGCGGCAGCGATCTTCGAAGCATTCGATTCGTCGACAGCGGAGATTCTCGAGGCAGTATCTCGAAGAAATTCGGCGGCATGACGAGGCGGAGCTGCCCGCACTTCCGCAGTGCTCTTCGCGAGGGGGATCAACTGGTCTCGGAGATCTGCCCACGCATTTACGATCGATTCTTCGAACATAGGCCGACCGATCACATAATGCTTGTGAGTCAGCAGAGTATAAACGGCCGATCGGTCGGTACCCTCCATGTCGGACCTTGCCAGGGCTGGTAAGTCGGCTCGCCGCCACAGACATGCCGACAATAGCCGCACTCCATGAGGCCATCAGCGACTTCGCTGCCGCAACGGCCCCGGCCTCGACAAGGCCCTCCCCGCAGTCACCACCGCCGATGCGGCCGTCACGGGGCCATCGGCAGCCAGGCAGAGCACCATCCACCCTGCCTGCGAACGTCCTCTGCCAGTGCACATCGCGAACTTCGTTTGTTTTGGTGATGACAGCCGAAACTCTTCTACACGCCGATATTCGCGCGTACCCATGTCCGGTCTTGCGTTAGGTATCTGTCCACCCTCAGGCCCACCTCTGCGAGAGCCCTCTCGAATTGTTCCCTTGTCATTGGTCGGGACAGGAACGTCTGCGCCCATACGGCGTCCGGAAATTCGTACTCCGCACAGACCGAGTCCACTCCATCGCCCATGGGTTCCGCTGTGAGGATCCGCACCGTGAAACCGCTGGGATTGCTATGCTCGCGTGGCAGGTTCGTGTGCCAGTCTTCCTTTTCTCGTTGGATCAACACACAACCGGATCCTGCGAGATGCCTGACACAGGTTCGAAGCATCGCACGCCGCACTTCGACATCTGGTGTATGTACGAGGTACGAAGCAAGCATCACGACGTCGAATGTCTCGCCCAGGTCGAGGTTTTCGATCGAACTGTGTACCGCCCGCGCCCCGCGGATGCGGTCGAGCATTTCCTGGGACTCGTCCACGGCAGTTACCGTGAAACCCCGATCCAACAGCGGGTGGGTTACGCGCCCTACGCCACATCCCAGCTCCAGGATGGACGCACCCACCGGCACGGCCGCAGCGACGATGTCCGGCTCGATACCAACCGGCAACCGCGAGTAGAGCTCGACCGCGCTGCCGTCCGGGGCGATCACCCCGGGCCCAGTCCCATGATGCCCCGCACGCATATTCAGCTCCATATCTGTCCAACGGCTCTGGTGGTCGGAGCGCACTTTCTGGACGCGAAGAGATCTCGTCGATGCGTCCCTATTAAGGCATTTGTCGACGGTGCCGCGACCCCGACCGTCGGTTTCATCGCCTCGAGGCCTTACCGGATTGCGGAGACCTTTTGAGACTGCCACAGTCACTGATAACGCGGCTGAGGAGGCTGGCTCTCGTTTGGCCGGGCGCCGCTCGTCATTCGGGGTTTTCAGTCCGCCAGCAGATGCTGACTGTTGCTCGGTGCCGGGGTCACCGCTGCTTCCTCCGGCGGCACAGCCGGAGCCGGGGATGGTTTCAGTGCCAGTCTCTGCCCCGGCTGAATTAGATTCGGATCGGATCCGACGACCTTGCTGTTGCGCGCGTACAGCTGCTCCCAGGTCTCGCCGTGCGCAGCGGCGATCCCGCTGAGGTTGTCGCCGGTTTTGACGACATAACTGTTCGCCAGCGCCTTCGCCGCATCCGCGACTTCCGTGATATAACCCTGATAGCTCTGGTTCACGTTGCCCATCGCCGTGGCAACATTCGACAGAATTGCGTCTGTATTGGAGGAATCAAATTTGCCGGAGCTCGGATCCGGGGGCATCAGCGCGCGCAGTAGCGTATTCAAATTAGCGACGACACCTATGATTTCGCTGTAGTATTTGTCGTTCGCCCCCACCATTTTGGCGGAGGCTGCGATTGCGGCCTTATCACTCGCGGGCCACGTCTTTTCCTGATCTGTCATCAAGCCCAGTGTTGTGTTATAAGCGCTCGCGACGTCACCTTGGTTGCTGTCCAAAGTAGCATAGTTCGACGCTGTTAGTGGATATGGCTTGACCACCGCTGAGTCGCCCCGGTGAGTCCAGGGACTTCGTCATCTGTGAAGGATGGAAGTCGTGTCGTCGAGGAAGAAGTACCCGGTCGAGCTGCGCGAGCGAGCGGTCCGGATGTTCATAGAGATCCAGGATCAGCACGAGTCGGAGTGGGCTGCGATGAAGGCGGTCGCCGATCTGCTCGGTGTGGGAACACCGGAAACGGTCCGCAAGTGGGTGCGCCAGGGCCAGATCGACGGTGGAACCCGCCCCGGAGTGAGCACCGACGAGTCCGCAGAGTTGAAGCGACTGCGACGCGAGAACGCAGAACTCAAGCGCGCCAACGGAATTCTGAAAGCCGCATCGGTTTTCTTCGCGGCCGAACTGGACCGGCCCCAGCGCTGACCGTCAGGTTCATCAGCGAACATCAGGGCCGCCGTGCGAGCGGCGGTCTGCGATGGGGTGTCGAGTCGATCTGCGCCGCGCTCGAAGAGCTCGGCGTCAAGATCGCCCCATCGACCTATTACGAACACCGCAAACGGATCCCGCCCCGGCGGGAGAACCGGGACAAGGAACTGGCGGTCGAGATCACGCGGGTTCACCGCGAGAACTATGACGTCTATGGGGCCCGGAAGGTGTGGCTGCAGCTCAACCGGGAGGGCATCGAGGTGGCGCGTTGCCGGGTGGAACGACTGATGCGTGGCCTTGGATTGCGAGGTGCGGTGCGCGGCAAGGTCAAACGGACCACGATCTCGGACCCTGCCGCGGTGCGGCCGGCGGATCTGGTGCGGCGCAGATTCTCCCCAGCGGCACCGAATCGGTTGTGGGTAGCCGACTTCACCTATGTCTCAACGTGGTCGGGGTGGGTGTATGTGGCGTTCGTCGTGGATGCCTACGCCCGCCGGATCATCGGCTGGCGGACTTCGACGTCGATGACCACCGGGTTGGTGCTCGATGCGATCGAACATGCCATCTGGACTCGGAACCGCGACGGATGGGACGTGAAAGAGGTTGTCCACCATAATGATAGAGGATCGCAATACACATCGATCGCGTTCACCGAGCGGCTCACCGAGGCCGGGATCCAGCCTTCGGTCGGGGCGGTCGGATCCTCCTACGACAATGCGCTCGCCGAGACGACCAATGGCCTTTACAAGACCGAGCTGATCAAACCCCGGGCACCGTGGCGCACAGTCGATCACGTCGAGTTGGCTACCGCCGAATGGGTCGATTGGTTCAACCACCGGCGCCTCTACCGCAATTGCGGCGACATCCCGCCTGCCCAACTCGAGGCGGCCTACTACGCTCAACAACCAGCCCGGCAACCCGCTGAGCTGTCACACCAATAAATCTCCGGACTCACCGGGGCGACTCACCGCCGGCGTCTTCGACCCGAATTGACCGAGTATGTTCTGTGTCAGACTCTGCGGGTCGGTGATGGCGGCCTGGACCTGCGCAGGTGCCTGGGATGAATTGACTATGAGGCATTCACCTGGCTCGGGTTTCGATATCGTCGAGGCAATGGACTGCACCGGTTTGCTCGTACCGGGCGTGGCATATTCGGTGATTTTGCCATCGTCGCTGATATCGATGTGCCCATCCGAGCCCGCTGGTGGGGAGAGTAAGCCGACACCCGTGATCTTGCCGCCCGGCCCGAGAATCCGATAGATCTCAGGAACGCCGGGAGTGTCCGCCGCGTCGGCTTCGACAGCGTACAGGCCATTCGGCGACACCATGTAGTTCGAGTGTGTAGCGCCGCCGATCAGCCGCACGAAGCCCGTTTTGCCGTTGTCTGTGGAAAGTGAGCTGCCCAGATCGCCCGCTGAGGGTCCATCGGGTCGTATGCCTTGCGTCATTGGCCCACCGGCCGAAGATCACCGGCAGCGTTGACCCGGCCGCCGTTCTCCTGGTCGACTCCGAGGAAGCTCGGAATGACCGAGTAGCGCAAGAAATCTCGGATCGCACCGTGTGTGTCCGCGATCGTATTCAACTGCGACTGACGGTGGATCGCGTGATAGTCGGCCAAGGCTTGCGCGCCGACCGCCCCGGCCACACCCAATTCATTACCCAGATTGTTCAAGTGATCGATCGGCGGGATTGCGGCCCGACTGACTTCGGCGGCCCGTTGGTCGTGCAAGTCGCTGTGATGCTGCAGTTCGTGCTGATCAACCACAAGCGTCTTGTTCTCGTTCGACATTTGAACTACCTGCCATAAGCTCTCGGTGTCGGGGTCACGGCCAAATTATGACGCGCCCACGACCTCCGGTATCACCAGCGATGGGGGCACGCCCACGAGGCCTCATCAGCCTTCTGGCTGCGCTTTCGGCATCGTGAGTGCTAGGTCGGGATCGGGCGTTTCGCGGCCGGACGCCGGAGTGCCTCCACGCTCTCCAGTGGGCTGGTCCGCGCGTCATGGCGGCGAGCTCAACTTCAAGTCCCGGTCACTTGGGCCGGTGAGGATGTCACAAACCCTCACTGACACCAGGCCTTACGGAACCGCGGCTGCCTTGGCATCGCCGCGCAGTCACCCTGGTGGTGCACGACCGCAAACGATTCGGGCGCGGAATCGAACTCGCCGACCTGGCCGAACAACTTCGCGCCCGCAGGGCAAGCCGATCATCCTGCTGACCACCAAGGGCAACAAGAGCGGCATGACCGGGGCATTCTCGTATCCGCCTCCCGGACATCCGTCCGCGTCCATTCCGGACCATCCGGGCCGATGCCGATACTGGCTCCTGACCGGCCCGGGCTCCCCGTTAGCATGTTCGGGTGTCTGATCCGCTTGTTCGTTGCTGGGCAAGCGTTCGGGGCCGTGGCGGAGGAGTGGTCACCAGCGACAGGTTCGGCGAGCGGGCACAATGGTGTAGCTCGGGAGTCGACCCAATTCCCCCGACGGTGAGACCGGGCTCTCCACAGTGAGGGAAACGTCAGCATCGCCGGTGGCACACGGACGAGTTTGCCTTTGCCCTCAGCGGCGCGGGCGCAACCGGAGGTCGAATCCGACCGGCGTCAGAATCCGCCCCGGATTCGGTCGCACACTCCCGTTCAAAGTTACCCGAGATTGCCGCAGTACAGCGGCCAGTATCGTCGCAACCTCGAATCGAGCGAAACGCGCACCGAGACAGGACCGTGCCCCGCCACCAAACGGCACGTACGAACCGTGCGGCGGGGAGAGAAGTGTCCACCTTGTGCTGTCAAATCGGTCCGGCTCGGGAAAGCGTTCTGCGGTGCGGTGGATGACGTTGAACGGCAGCAAGATCGTCGATCCGGCGGGCAGCATCCAGGATCCGAGCGAAACAGACTCACCGGTGACTCTGCCGGACAGCGGTGCCGGCGGCCATAACCGCAGGGTCTCATCAACCACCCGGCCGATCTCTTTCGGAACTGCCAGAGAGCCATCCCAACGGGATGCTGCGGAAGCGGCCCGCTCTTGTTCTTCGGGATTACGGGCGAGTTCCACCAAGGCCCAACAGACCGCCGCAGCGGGCGCTTCTTGTCCGTTCAACAACAGCGATTTGACGAGTTCAGCCGCAGCCTCGTTTGACTCGGGCTGGCTCATGACATCGATGAGGCCGTTTCTGTCGCGAGTCTTCAGGCTAGCGTGCACCGCCTCCATGAAATCGTTCAAGGTACGGCGGGCACGCCATTCGCGAGGCTGTACCGCTCGAATATATCCGGGCCATTCGAACCGGCCGAGAGAAAGGTGACGAAGCGCGTCCAGCATTGCGTCCGTAGCGGCGCGGACGTCCCTCGCATGCCGGTCTCCGAGTGTGAATCTGGTTATCGACGCGCCGGTGAGTTGCGCTACTTCGGGAAGAATCCCCGCAATGCTGCCGCGGCGGAGCCAAGAGTCGACCAGTATGTTCGCTTGGTCGATGAGCCATGGCGCATGCTGACCGAAACGCGCAGGAGTCATGGCAGACATTGCTGTCCGACGTAGCTTCATCCAGGCATCTAGTTTGACTTGAGATGCCTTCGAGCCGTAATCGATCTTCCTGAACAGGAAATTTCGATCGACAAAGAAGTCTCGATTGGTTCGCCGCAGCACAGAGTCCACCACGTCGGCACCTGTGACCTGTATCACTCCGGGCCACAGCTGTACGATAGGGCCGAATCGACGTGCCATTTCCAGAGGAAAAGCCAGCTGGTCGGTATCTAATGCCGACGCTGCGGCCGCCTGACTCAAGCCAGTGGTCGGAACGTATTCCGAATGGGATTTTCTGTCGGTGATCGGCACAATCTCTCCTGCACTGCGAACCAGATGAGAGGTGCCCGTCATGACGGGCACCTCTCTGGCGCGAAGACTAACTTACGTCCCAAATGTACTTGCGCACACGAGTCTTCGCGCCGATCAACCGGGCGGCGACATACAACAGTCGTCTACTCATTTCTTTCCTTCCTTCTTCCCTCGACGGCTTCTCAACCTCGCTGCGCTCGAGCGGAGGACCCTAATTCTGACTGATCGATCGGGGCCATGCTCGCTAGCTGTTTCCGCGGGTGGGAAGTAGATTCGCTCGACCTGTGTCAGCCCGCCTGACTAGCCACGTACGTGATCGCCTCGTCGGGGATGCCTGGCCGGACCCAGCGGGAACCGTCACGGCTAACGTGTGTTTACGGCTGCCCCACGTCCACGATTCCACGCACCAACCGGTGCCCGCGGCGGAGCTGGAAGTGTTGCGTGCGGTCCCCGCGGTCGCTGTTGCGCGAAAAGTTCGACGGTGAGTGGGAATCAGCGCCTGAGGAATCGAGGACGCCTCACACCCTCGTCGATATTTACACTCTGCAGAACAAATGGCAGCATACGGCGGTGATGTAGTTGCGGGACCCGGGTTCATATCAGCGAATGCTGGACAAGGCTGCACGAATTCTCGAATAGGTCGGCACCGCCCGCAGGGCACCCTCAAGAACATGATCGCCCGAATCTATCGTCGGCAGCACCGAACCTACCCAAGTCATTTGGCCGCCTACGGCCATGTCCGGTGCAAACTCATGCGGGAGCTCGCCGTCAATTCGCCACTTCGGGTGGAAATCCGACATTTGGGCTCTTGAATCGACAAGCACCTGCGGTTCGTACTTGCATGGGATGACGGGAGCCGCTGACACGTGACGAATCTGCAGTCGCCTTACCCTCCCTAACATCCAGCCAGCGAACCTCGCGGGGTGTCTGAAGGTCGCAAAGCCGCGGGAACTCTCTGACCACCGATAAGGTTCAGGGCACCCAACACCGTCGGAATAGATACGTAGCTATCAATCTAGCTAGCTACCTTCAAAGTGCCGGGTCGGTCCAGTACGGCCGCGGGGACCGTGCTCCGAATTGCGGTGGTAACAGGGACATTCCGGACGGCTCCGTGGCGTATTCGTACCTCGGTCGGCGTTTCTATCTGCTGCCGATTCGCTGGCTCGTAGGGTTGCGGTCATGACTTCTCCGACGCCGTGGTCAATGACGTTGCAGGGTGCGGTAATTGGTGGGATGGAATGTGGTGATCGTGGCGGGTATCCGGTTCTCGCGTTCCACGGCTCACCCGGGTGCCACGTGGAGGCTGTCGCGTTCGCGCACGGCCCTGCTGCGGCCGTCGGCTTGCGGCTCATCGCCGTGGACCGCCCGGGAATGGGTTTGTCGCAGTTGGGAACGCCGCAGCGGCAGGTGATCGACTGGGCTGATACGGCGGCCGCGGTGGCGGATCACTTCGGGTTCGAGGCGTTCGGGGTGCTGGGGGCGTCCGGGGGTGGCCCGTATGCGATGGCGTGTGCGCATGCGCTGCCGGAGCGGGTGAGCCGGTGTGTGCTGGTGAGCGCGCTGGCCCCGTTCGCAGATGATCCGGCTACGGAGTCGGGAGAGGGCAAACCGGCGGGCGGGCTACTGATGCTGCGCCGGTTCCCATTCCTGGCGCGGCCGGTGACGGCGCGGCTGTCGTCGATCGTGAAGAAGGATCGCGGGTTGGCGGCGATGATCGGGCAGATGTCGGCGGTCGATCAGGCCCGGATCGCGGGTGATGATCAGCTGCGCGCGGATATCGCGGCCAACATCCGTGAGGCGTTCACGCCGGGTAGTCGGGGGACCGCGGTGGATATGCAGCGGTTGTTCGCGCGGCCGTGGGGGTTCGATCCCGCCGATATCGCGGTGGCGACCGAGATCTGGCACGGCGAGCGCGACGCCAACGTCCCCGTCGGCGACGGCCGCCGCCTGGGCGCGACGATCCCCGGCGCGCAGTTACACGTGGTCGAGGATGTCGGGCACCTGCTGTTCGTCGACCACGCGACGGAGGTACTCGACACTCTGCATCGGCGCAGCGGTAAGCGCGGGGAGAGCGTCATTCCCGACTGAGGACGGTGGGGTGGGTCAGGGTCGCGGCGCGGTTTTCGTTGTGGCGGCGGCCATTTCCTGACAGACCTGGCAGTCGGCGACCACGGGGACGGGGATCTTTCCGCGGGGGGTGATGTCGATGAGGGCTTGGGGGCGGTCGCCGTCGAGGATGCGGGTCCAGTGGGCGTCGATGTGCATCCATTCCGCGTCTTCGGCGAAGCGCACGCGCACGCTGGTGTCGATGGTGGCTTGCAGTCCTGCGGCCAGCGTGAACACCGCGTTGATGACGTCGATGTGGTCGTCGGGGTGGAACTGCGGATTGTGGTGGCGCCAGGAGGCGAGAACGCTGTTGGGCGCGACCATCCACTCATGGATGAAACCCGTTTTCAGGTCGGCGAGGGCGAGAGCGTGCCCGCCCGGGACGGGGACGTGGCGGAAGGCGGCGAGGGTGAGGTCGGGGCGGCCGGGGGTGGCGGCGCCGGTGATGTCGGCGACGACGGCGCGGACGCGCCGTTCGCCGTTGACGAGGGTGGCGCGGGTGACGATGTGCACGTCGTGGCGTTGTCCGGCTTCGTCGGCGAGGGTCGCGACTCCTGACCAGTGGTCGGTCGGGGTGGCGACGGTGGGGAGGTTGAACATCGCGAGGAAGCCGTCGCGTTCGATGGAGTCGAAGGCGGAGAGGATCTCGGGGATGGTGTGGCCGGTCAGGGCGTCTCCGGCGGGGGTGCGCAGCAGGAACATGGCGGCGTTGGTGGCCGCGACGATGCCGGAACCGTTCCATTCGGCCGCGCCGATGATGGGGATGCGGGGCAGGGGTTCGCCGTAATTGCCGGTCCAGACGGCGACGGCGTGCACGGCGCCGGAGGGGCCCAGGATCGGGACGCCGATGAGGTGGGCGATCTTGTCGTCGGCGAGTGCGACGTATTGGCTGCGGGTTTCGCCGCTGGCGACGACTTTGTCGATGACGGTGGGGATTTCGCGGGCGATGAGGCCGTGGCGGGCGATGCTGGCGCGGTTGACGCGGGAGAAGTTTCTGGGGCTGTCGCCGTCGAGGATGAGCGAGGCGTTGGCGGGGCCGTCCATGGTGTCGATGACGGCCCACTGCCAGCGCGCTGGTGTGGTCTCGTCGCCGGTGGGCTCGGTGGGCTTGTGGATGTCAGTGCGCATGACGGGACCTCCCTTGACGGGCGAGTGGTTCCTCGGTGGTGGGGGAAAACAACATGGGCGGTATCCCTTCTCGTGGGGCGTCGGAATCCGATCAGCAACACAAGCCCGTACAGTGCGGGCGTGTGGTGATCTGGATGTAGTTGGCGACGCCACCAGGGGATATCCGCCCAGCGCAAGATCAGTAGACCACCGTCCAGGTTGTGGCGTCAATCACTTTCGTGTCGTGTGTCAGTTCGTGCCGTTTTTCGGCAAAGGCTTGGTTAATGCGATTTCTGTGGCGATTCAGTGAGAGCCTCTCGGCATGACTGCCCGCTCACCGTTGCCTCTGGACCGGTTGCCGCACGCGCGCGGCCGGATCCCGCTGCTGGGAGATCTGGCCAGCGTGGATCGCCGCCACCCCACCCAGCACGAAGTCCGCCTCGCCGCCCACCTCGGCCCGATCTTCGGCCGCAAACTGCTGGGCAGCCGTGTCATCGTCGTCGCCGGGGCCGACCTCGCCGCACAAGCCTGTGACGAGGACGGCTGGGCGCGGTGCCTGGCCGGGCCGGGGGAGACCCTGCGCGGCATCGTGCCCACCGGATTGTTCACGGTGCGGTCGCGAGATCCGTTGTGGGGCATCGCACATCGCGTGCTGACGCCGGGGTTCACGCAGGCGGCGATGCGGGCCTATCACGAGGCGATGGCGTCGGTGGCCGATGACCTGATCGCGGACTGGGCGAGCGCACCCGAGGGGCGGGTCGACATGCATGAGGCGATGACCGCAGCCACCCTCGAAGTCATCGCCCGGGCGGGGTTCGGGCGTCGCTTCGGGCTGCTCGGCGGGCCGGGGCCGGACGGGGACGCGCGCTGGTTCGTCGAGGCCCTGGCGCGGATTCTGCGGTGGGCGTCGGATCGAACCAACGACGTGCCCGTGGTCGGGACGGTGCGCGGCTGGTGGCAGGCCGGGCAGATCCGCCGTGACGTCGCGGCCGCGCGCCGCTACGTCGATGCCCTCATCGCCGAACGCCGCGCCGGGCACAGCCCCGCCGGGTCCGATCTGCTCGCGCTGATGCTGGATTCGGTCGATCCGGAGACCGGAAAAGCGTTGCCCGACAACTGTATTGCCGATCAGGTGCTCACGTTCCTGGTCGCCGGGCACGAGACCACCGCCGCCCTGCTGGAAGCGGCCCTGCACTACCTCGCCGTCGATCCCGCTCTGCAACAACGACTTCGCGCCGAAGTCCTCGCCCGCGGCGGATTCGGCTACGACCAGATCAGCGGGTTACGCGGGATCCGTAACCTGCTCAACGAGACCTTGCGCCTGCATCCGCCGGTTCCGGGGCTGTTCCGGGTCGCGCGCACCGATCAGGAGCTCGGCGGCTACCGGATCCCGCAGGGGCAGGCGGTATTCGTGCTGTCCCTGGCCGCGCAACGCGACCGCCTCGTCTGGGGCCCCGATGCTGAGGTCTTCGATCCGTCCCGGTTCGAGGCGGGGCGGCGGCGGGAGTTCCCGGATGCGTTCTTCAAGCCGTTCGGGTCCGGGCCGCGCGCGTGTATCGGGTTGGCGTTCGCGATGTACGAGGCGCAGCTGCTGCTGGCACGTATCCTGACCAGCTATTTTCTGGCACGCCCGGTCGGTGTCGGGACACGCGATGTCAGTGCTGATCTGCGACTGTACGAGCGAGGAACTCTGCGGCCGGAGCCCTACGTGCTCACCGCCACCACCCTGATCGCGTCCGAGACCTGAAAGGCTTGAGGTGACCTGGTATTTCGTCGAGTCCCTGGCTGCGGCCCCGGAACCCATGACCATCATCAACAAGGATGGTCAGCCGAGGGAATGGACCAGCCTGCGCGCGTTCCAACGCCACGAGAGCGTCGACATCGACGAGCTACTCGACCGGGTGCGCGCCGACCGCGACGGCGAGACCCTCGAGCGGGTTGTGGCGATGCGCGGCGGCGGGGACCGGTTCGTGCGCGTGGTCCCGGTGATGGGACCGACCGGCGACGTGTACGGCATGCACCTGTGGATCGGGGCCCTCGACGACATCCCGACCCCGCCGCGGCCGGCCGCCGGATTGTGCTTCCACCTCGGCACCCTGCAAGCGCAGCTGACCGAGGAATCCTGGGCCATGAGCAACCTGCCCGAGGACATCGCCCCGCACCCGGGCACGCTCAGCCCCGCGGAGATGTTCCGGCGCGTCGTGCGCTACGACGCGATCAACGACCTGGTGTCGATGGGTATCGAACCCGACCCGACCGCGATCCACGACGCGCGGCTGACGGTGCTGCACAACGACGGGCACCTGATGTTCTGGCAGGCCGCCGCCCGCGGCCGCAAGGACGAAATCCACACCGGCATGCGGGGATTGAACATCGACATCTCCGATGTGCAGGCACCGACCATCTCGCCCCTCGAAGCGCTCGGGCTCGGTGAAGCCGCCCCGACCGACGGGCCCGCGGCGGCGTTGATCGCGGCGACGGCCTCGATCGACCGGCCGGTGATCGCGGAATGGATCGGGAAACCACCGGCGTGGATCGACTGGGAACGCGAGACCGGTGACACCGAGGTCTTCCACCGCGACGACTGGGATCGCATCCGCGCCGACTTCGAATCCCTGACCCCTGATCAGGAAAGCGTGATTCGCTGCCGGATCCGCGCGTTCACCGACACCGGCTGGCAGGACATCGAGATGCGCTGTCGGCGCTATCCCGGCGAAGTCGGGGCGAACCTGCACGTCGCCCGGATCAGCAAGGCCGCCGCGACCGGCTAGAACTTCCCTGTCGGGCAGACGATTTCGGCCCGGTCGGCACACCGTGTGCCTGGCCGGGCCGTGTCGCATCAATTTCCGGGCGGTGAGCGGCCCGAGAAGGAAAACAAACCTGACGCCCTGTTGCGTGGCTCACAAATCTGGGTTTACTCTGGGCAACACTCGACGCAGAGCAACAGCTCAGCAAGTTCGAGGAACTGTTAGCCAGGGTCTGTAGTGGCAGCCCTGAAGGTGCAGTCGAACTCCTTGTTCGCGCGCATTCCTTCATTCGAACCCCTTCCCGCACCGAGTTCTCGTGTGCGACGCCGGGATTCTTCTGCCACTTCTCCGACAAGGGGACCCTGCCATGCGCACTCGCGTCTTCACCCACCGCCACTTCACCGGCTCCCGGCCCGTCGACCGCACACGGGTCCGGGGATGGAGGCGGTCCCGCACGGTGCAGCCAACCTCGGGGCTCACCGGCGGGACCGCACGCATCCCGACACGAGTCCGCGTCAGTTCCCCAATTCACTTGGCCGCCAGGGTATTCACCCTCGCCGCTTCCGATTTCCGGGCGCGGGTCACCGCCGCCTGGGCTACGCGCGTGCTCGCTTATCGCGTGAATTGTGCTGAGTCACCAACAAATTCGCGCCTGAGCGGGCGTGAGTGGGCGAGCCTGCCGGTCTTCGGTGGTGTCGTCGGCCCCCGCAATTGGGGCCCCTCCAAGAAATTCCCCCAGGTCACCCGGTGTGTGGCCGCGTCGGAAAGGCATGACCGATGAGCATTTCCACCACCCGCAAGGCGTTGATCGTCGCCGGATCCTGGCCCGCGCTGCTGACCCTGGCCGCCGGTGTCGCGTCCGGAAGCCCCGCCCAGCCCGGCATGGCCGCCCCCGGCACCGCCCAGCCCGGCATGAGCGCGGTCCCCGCCCCGGCAGCTCCGGCGGCCCCGGTGCAGGCCGCGCCGGTGGTGGTGACTCCCTCGACTCCCTCGCAACCGCAAACCTCGAGCCTGGCCGACTGGGTTCCGGCACCCCAGCAGGTGATGCCGGTGCCGACCCGGCCACGCCCGCAACAGCAACAGGCCGCGCCGCAACAGACTGTGCCGCAACAGAAGTCGACGCCGCAGACCTACATCACCCAGGCCGACCCCGACATCAGCGACGCCACTGAAGATGCCCCGCAGACCGTGATCCCGTCCGCGGTGCCAGTCGATCCGCACACCCTGCGCCTGGGCACCACCACGGTCGCGCTACCCGAACAGGTCGATCAGCGCACGCACGACAAGGCGCAGGCCTACGTCGACCTCGCCGAATGGAACCTCGCAGCCGCCGGTGATCACCTCGGAATGCCCGAACAGTCCTCCGACCGCATGGCCGCCGGAGTCATCGGTGGCACCGCGATCGGTGCCCCCACCGGCGCGCTGGTCGCGGCCCCCTTCGGCGCGGTCGGCGGGTGCGGTGTCGGCGCCGTGGTCGGCGCGGTCGCAGGAGCGCTCATCGGCGGCATCCCGACCGCGGGCGCACTCGCTCTGCCGGGCGCGGGAATAGGTGCCGCGATCGGCTGCGGTGTCGGTGGCGCGAGTGGCGGGCTCGGCGCGGCCGCCGCCGGTGGCCTCGCAGGAGGCCTCGCGGGCGCGGGCTCGGGCGCGGTGATCGCGGGAGCGGACCGCGACACCAAACTCCCCACCGATGTCCCGCCGCTGCTGGATGCACCGGACCCTGCTCCCGCGGCGGTCGCTGATGCGGCTCCGGCTCCTGATGCGGCTGCGGCCCAGGAGGTTTCGGCTCCAGCCCCGGTCATAGATGTGTCGGCGGCGATGCCGGTGGTCGAGCAGGTCACCCAGCAGGTGTCCGACACCGTCGAGCAGGTAGTGGCCGACAACCCGCAGATCGCCGACCCCGTCGATTCCCTGCGTGACGCGGTGGCAGCGATTCCGCCGGTGAGCCCGGATCAGCTCGGCGGGTTCGCGGCTCCGATCAACGACGTCCTGGCCGCGGTGCAGCAAGCCGTCGCGCCCGGCAACTGACCCGAAACCCGTGACGGCAGGAGGTGATTGGCATGAGTGAAAGCTGGCGGACCTGGCTACCGGAACAGGCTGCTTCCGACCTCAACGGCGAGGACCTGGACAACGACGTCCACACGGAAGAGCCCTTCGTCGACGACGACCCCCTGCGCGAGATCGCCGCCGACGTCCGCCGGCGCGCCCACACCAGCGCCGTGCGCCGCCACGCGGTCAAGATCGCGGGCATCGCCACCGCGGCCGCCGCTGTCGCGGGCGCCGCCCTGCTGACCGTGGTCGGCGGGCACGGTGACTCCCAGGCCGCGACACCAGCGAAAGTCGCCGCACCCACCAGCACGGCACCGGCGTGGTGCGCCGAATCCCACACGCCGACAACGGTTGTCGGCCACAGCGCGGGCAAAGCTCCCGGCGTCAAGGGGGCGACGGGCCCGGATCTGATCCTGTATCAGCAGTACGCCTGGTACGTGCTGCGCGACGCCAACACCGCCCGCAGCGTCCTGGCCCCCGACGCGGCGGCCGCCGACCCGGATCAGGCGCGGGCCGCGGTGGCGGCGATCCCGGCCGGGACCCGTTACTGCGTGACCATCACGACCCTCAAACCCACCTCGTTCGATGTGCAGATCGACGAACGCCACCCTGACGGGACCAGCGCGCATTGGCAGCAGGCCGTCACCACCGGCGATCGCGACGGCCACACGATGATCACCGCGATCACGGCGGGCGGTGACGCGTGATGCCGCGCATCAACTTCCTCGATCCCATCCTCGGCGAGCACGACCTCGACTCGCCGCTGAATACGGCCGCACCCGCCGGGTCCGTCCTGGACCAGGTTCCGGCGGGTGCGGGACCGAAAAACCTTGTGCGTCTCGAACTTCCACCGCTGCTGATCGTCGGCAGTGGTGGGGGAGTCGGCACCACGGCCACCACCCTCGGTATCGCCGCCGCTGCGGCAACCACTCAACACACCGGCACGGATGTGGTGGCCGTGGATGCGACCGCCTGCGGCGGCAACCTCGCCCGCCGCGGCGCAGACGCACAAGTCTCGGTCGCCACCATCCAAACCTGGCTCGCCACACCACAACCCGGCCTGCGCTCCGCGGTCAATGCGTGCACCGGCCGGTCCTCGACCGGCGTGAAGGTCCTGACCCGGTCGCCGGATCCGCTGCCGTTCGGCGACACCGTCGTCTCGGTGCGTCACCACCTGGCGGCCGCGCACTGTGCGCCGGTCTTCGACGGGGGCAACGCGGTCTCCTCCCGGCTGATCGCGCCCCTGATCGCCGACGCCCGCGTCGGCCTCGCCCTGGTGGTCTCCGCCCGCGCGGACTCCCTCAACTCGTTGAACGAGACCCTCGGCTACCTGGTGGATCGCCACGGGGAGTGGCTGATCGGCCGCATCGTGATCGTCGTCTGCCACCAACTGCCCGGCGGGTTCGGTGCCGGCGCGGTCGAACACGTTCGCACGCACCTGGCCAAGTGGGTGCGCGCGGTCGAAGAAATCCCGTACGACCGCCACCTCGCCGCTGGCGGGGTCCTGATCTGGGAGCGACTCGAGGACGCCACCCGGACCGCTTACCGGCACATCCTCGGAGGACTCTCATGACCAGCACCCGCACTCGAATTACCACCACTCTCGCGGCTTTCGGGCTGCTCACCGGCTTCACCACCGCGCTGGCGGCTGCCGACGATTCGAGCACCAGCTGCCCGGCGGTCTACGCCCTCGGCGTGCAGGGCACCGGTGAATCCTCACCGGACGCCGCGCCCACCACCGACACGGGCATGCTCTCCACGGTCTTCAACCCGTTCATGGCCGCCGCCCAGGACGCGCACGTCCCCGTCGATCGCGCCTACATCCCCTACGACGCGTCCTTCGGCGGAATGGGGCCCTCGACGTCGACCACGAACTACGAAACGTCGGTCACCGATGGCGTGAATGCGTTGACCAGCAAGATTTCTCAGATCGCGTCCTCGTGCTCGTCGACGGTCGTGGCCCTGACCGGCTACAGCCAGGGCGCGCACGTGGTGAGCATGCTGGCCCAGAAGATCGGGGCCGGATCCGGACCGATCCCCGCGTCCCGTATCGCCGGGGTTGCTTTGTTCGGTGATCCGACCCGTAACTCCGGAGCGTCGACCTTTCCCGGCGCTCCGGATCGCTCCACCCCCGATTCGGTCCCCGGAACCTCGGGTGCGGCAGTGCAATCGGTGGCCGCGGTCACCGACCTCGGCGCGACCGGCGGCGGCATCGGTCCGCAACGCGATATCGCGGTCTCTTACGGTGACCTCACCGGCCGCGTCGCATCTTTCTGCAGCCCTGGGGATTTGGCGTGTGATGCCCCGGACAACGCGGCGCTTTTGCGCACGGTCGCCAATGTCGCGGGGCAGGTCGAGATCGGCAACGACCCGCTCAAGTCCCTCGCCTCGATCACACAGGCATTCGGGCTGACCGCGGTCAAGGCCGCCACCAACATCGTCAACAACAACGTCTCCGGCACCAGCCTGGCGAACCTGAGCCTCAATCCGTCCAAAAGCATCTCCGCGAGCCTGGCCGAAGCGTCGGATCCGCGCACCGAAGTCGACCCCACCGACGTGCTCAAGGCCGTGCTGAAGGTCGGCACCATCGCGATCAACGCGATCACCACGGTTGTCAAAACGGTCCTGACCCCGGCGAACATCACCGAGATAGCGACCGCCGGACTGGCGAATCCCATTGCGGGGCTGGTGGTATTGGGTACGAAACTGCTGGCAGCGGTGCCGGAGATCATCCCGCCCGCCACCGCGTCGAAGTTGATCCAGTCCACGTTCCAAGAGGTCATCAACGACGTCAAAGACAACACCGATCTGCTCAACGTCTCGACGTGGACCAAATACAGCGACGTCATCCTGCGCCACGGCTCGTATCAGAACGACTCGATCAGCGCCTCGGGTGAATCGGCCACCAAATGGGTCGGGGACTGGTTCGCCGCCGCCGCCCGCGACGTCGCCGGAATTGCCCCCGCCGCCACCTTGACGGCCACCACGACCACGAGTTCCCCGTCGACGCCGAGCACACCGGCCAGCACGGTCGCGGTCCCTACTTCGACCCCCGCCGCCAGCGTCGAGTCCGAGCACTAGAGCTCCCCTCGACCGCCCGCACGACCAGAAAGGAATGGGCCGATGTTGTTCCTTCCCAACATGATCGGTCCCCGGCCAGGGGGCAGATCATGACCGCCACCCTCGACCAGGCCCCCGCCACCAAACCCGCGGTCCCGCGCGGCAAGTCCCGCACTCGCACCGCCGCTCGCCGTGCCGAATCCGCTCGCCTGGACGCCGCCCGCGACAACTCCCTGGCCTTCGCCGCCCGGCCGCCGGAACCCGAGCGCCGGATCGGGGTGTGGCACAAGGCCGTCACCCACGACGAGGCGCGGCCGCCGCTGCTGTGGCTGCTGGGCTGCCACGGCGGCGCGGGCATCACCTCCCTGTCGCGGTCGCTGTCTCCGGCTGCCGACTGCGCGCGCATGTGGCCGGCGGTCCTGGCCGACGAGTCGCCGTTCGTGGTGCTGGTCGCTCGCGAGACCCTCGAAGGATTGACCCGCGCGCACGACGTGCTGCGCCAATACCACTGCGGGCAGGCAGGTCCCGGCCGCGTGGTGCTGCTCGGGCTGATCACCGTCGCACACCAGCCCGGCCGGGTTCCGGCTCCGATTCGCCGCTACCGCGGCGTCATCTCCGAACTGGTGCCCGAGGGCGGACTGTGGCGCCTGGGTTGGCAGCCGGGCTGGCCGCTGACCCCGATCAGCGACCTGCCGATCTGGACTCCCGGCACACCGCAGCCTGCCAAGGGCCGCGACCCGCTCGCCGGGATCCGTGAGCTGGGCGAGGCCCTGCTCACCTCCGTCACCGCCGTCCTCGGCGGGCCCACCACACCGAACACCTCACCCACTGGAGCACAGTCATGATCACCCATCTGGCGCTGACCGCTGTCCTATCCATCGAACAACTCAACCCCCAGGCCCCACCCGGATCCGGTGGGCTGCTGCTGCTGGCCAACTACGGAAAATGGCTCGCCTACCTCGTCGGATTGTGCGGAATCGTCTACGGCGGTGCCCGTTTCGCGATCGAGAAGTGGAACGGCGGAGCCTGCGAGTCCCCGAAGATCGTGGCCGCGTCCATGATCGGCGGCGGCATCATCGCCGCCTCCGGAGCCCTGCTGACCGCCGTCACCAACGCCTCCGGAAGCTGACCCGGCCATGGTCACGCTGGCCCAGGACTACAAGCAGATGCCCGCCGACGTCACCGGTCCGTTGATGATGTTGCTGGACTACCTGCTGTGGACCGCGCAGCTGGTGTGCCTGGTCTGGCTGATCGCCGCGGCCTGCAAGTACTTCCAGCTGCGGCATTCCACCACCGAAACCTTCGCAGACGCCCACAACTCGGTCATTCGCACTCTGGTTGCCGCGGTTCTGGCCAACGCCTCGGTAGGCATCGCGCTCGAAGTACTTACCGCCAACACCAATCGCTGAAAGGGATTGTGATGCGGAAACCACTGCTCACCCTCGCCGCCCTACTCACGCTGACCGGCGGGCTCACCGGCTGCGCCGCCAGCCACCACCCGGCGGCCGCCCCCACCACGGCGGCACCGGATCCCGGGCGCGCACCGGCACAGGTGCGGTGGGAACCGTTCCAAGGCATCGCCCTTCCCTACAGCCCCGTCGACGGCCCCACCCAGACCGCTGCGGCCACCGGCTACTCCCGCAGCCCGCAGGGCGCGGTGCTGGCCGCGATCCAGGACTCGATCCGCACCAGTGCCTCCCCGGACTCCTCCTGGGCGAGCTTCGCCTCGACCTCCCTGGTGGCCGGGCCGGGCAAGGACAACTGGATCCTCGCGCGGACCCGCATCTCCATCACCGCCCCGACCGACCCGAAACTCGCCCCGGTGGTGGTCGGTTACCGTTTCGGCTCCTACACGCCGGACAAGGCCGACATCACCGTCTACACCCGGTTTTCCGACGCTAGCCTCGCTGCCTACCGGCAGGTGGTCGAGTGGCAGGCCGGGGACTGGCGTCTGCTGCTGCCGGATCCGGCCACGAAAACCGTGACCATGCAATCGGTCTCGGCGCTGCCCGCCGACGTGCTGCGATTCGAGGCGACCCGATGAGCGCCCCCGAGCAGGGCACTGCCGAGGCCAAAGGTTCGCGTCGTTCCTCGACCACGCTGATCCTGGCCCTGATCGCCGTCGGCGTGATCGTGCTGGGCGCGATCACCGTGGCTCTCCTGCACCACAGCGACACCAGCGGCGACCGAACCGGTGCTGTCACACCGACTCCCGGGCCTGCCCCTGCCACGACGGGGGAGGGGCAGACCGGGTTCGCCGTCCCCGACGTCGACGCCTTCGGCCGCCGCGTCGACATCCCCAACAACCCCGCCGGCCAACCGCTCGCCCAGACCAGCGGCCCACACGCGGCCACCGATCCGGCATGGCTGACCGCCGCCCCGATCCTGCCCGAGCAAGGCGGCTGGCAGCGCGTGTTCGGGGTGTCGGTGCCGTTCTCCACCTCCGACGGGCCCACGAACATGATCGACGGGGTGCCGGTCGGCTACTCCCACACCCCGCAAGGTGCCGCTCTGGCAGCGGTTTTTACCACGTGGGAGGCGTACGCGCGGCCCGGGGACTGGACGCTGCGTGAGCGTATGGAAGTGATGACCGACGCCGACCACGCCGAGTTCGATCGGCTGCAGGCCGCGGGCAAGGTCCCGGCACAAGCTCCGGTCGCGGCGACACGATGGCTCGTCGCGCCGGATGCGTTCCAGATCGAATCCTTCTCCGCCACGGGCGATCTGTGCGTGCTGAAGATCGCGACCAAAGCGCCCCCGGCCTCTGCTGGCGGCCCGGCTCAGTGGCAGGCCTCGCAGCTCACGATGGTGTGGGACGGACAATGGCGACTGCGCCTGGCCCCCGGTGGGCATCTGCCCGGCTCCACGATCGGCTCACTGGACGGGTGGACACGATGGTGACCCAACCGCGCCGCCATACGCGGCGACTACTCCTGGCCCTGTTCACTATCGCACTCGCCGTGCTCATCCCAGCCGCGAGTGCGACCGCCGACGACAACGGCGGCGGGACCTATGGATTCGACAGCGCCTGCAACGAACTCGGGCAGGACATCGGCGGTTTCCAGATCCCGGGCCTGCCCACCGCCGGTGACCTCGTCACCCAAGGCTGCAAACTCGGCAACTCTGCCACTCACCCCGACAAGGCCGCGACCGCGGTCGTGGACAAGGCGTGGGACTCCGCGTTCGGTAAGGCAGTCAGCACCCTGGTCGACGGGTTGGGCCAGGGAATCATCCTGTCGCTGACGTGGTGGACGAAGATCCCGACCGCGAATATCGCTTCGCAGCCGGACCTGTTCGCCACGATCCGCAGCTACACCTTCGAGCTGCAAATCTATTGCCTGGCCGGGTCGTTGATCATGTGCGCGATCCGGCTGGCGATGGCGCACCGCTCCGGCGCGGCCGAACACGCTTCGGAAGCCTTCCGGGTTCTCGCCCGCAGCGTGTTCGCTTCTGCCGTGTTCTCCACGGTGCTCGTGTTGGCGACCACGGCGTCGGATCAGTTCGCGGACTGGGTGATTCGGGAATCGACTCACGATGATGCCAAGGGCGTGGCCGAAGCGATGATCGACACCAAGGTCCTGACCGCGCTGTCGCCGGGGCTGGTGTTCGTGATCGCGATCCTCGGGGTGGTCGGGGCGCTGGCACAGGCCGTGTTCGCCGTCGTGCGCCAGGCCCTGCTGGTGGTCGCTGTCGGGGTGCTGCCGCTGGCGGCCGCCAGCTCCGGCACCAGCGCAGGGAAAGGCTTCTACGACCGGCTGATGTGCTGGTGTGTGGCGTTCGTGCTGTACAAGCCGATGGCCGCGCTCGTCTACATGATCGCGTTCAAGATGGCCGGGAGCTCCGCGCAGAAGGTCACCGACTCGGCCACCTCCGGGCAACTGCCCTCGACCGACGACGCACAGCGCGCCTTGGTCGGGATCGTGCTGCTGTGCAGCGCCGCGCTGGTGCTGCCCGCCCTCATGCGGCTGGTGTCGCCCCTGTCGAACCTCGGCGGCGGCATCTCCGGCGCGATCATCGGCGCGGGAGCTGTTGGCATGGCAGCGAACTGGGCGATGAAAGGTGCGGGTGCTACCGGGGCGGCACCGGCCAAGGGCGGCCACGTCGGCTCTGCGGGCGGCGGGGGTCAGCGGGCGACCGGAGCCGGTAATGCCGGCCGCGGTGGCGCGATCCCACCGCCCGCTGCCGGGGGCGGTGGAGGTGGGGCCGGACATCAAACCTCAGCGAAGGGCGGATCGAAAGCTGTTCCGGCGGGCGCGAAGGCGAAGGTTGCTGCCGCGCATCCGGCGGGCGCGGCGGCGATGGGTGCGGTCAAAGCGGTCAGTGCCGTCCAGCGCGGGGTGGATTCGGCGGTGTCCTCGCAAGCCGGGCCGGTGGCCAGCCCGTCGGGGGCCGGGGCTGCGGCGGTGCCGCGATGAGCGCCACCGAGCAGGTCGAACGCACCTACGGGGGCTGGACCAAACCCCGCAAGGAGGGCATGTGGGGTTTGGGCTGGTCGGTCAGCGTGGCCGCGTTCGGCGGCGTCGTGATTGCACTGCTCACGGTCATGTTCGCCGGGCTCGTGCCCGCGGTGATCGTGCTGGCAATCGAAATCGTCGTGCTCGCCCCGCTCGCACACTCGCGTGGCGGCCGCACCGGATACGAGCGAGGACTACTCATGATCAACTGGGGACGCACCTGGTGGAAACGCGAAACCTTCTACATGGCGGGCACCTTCTCCCGCCTCGGGTCGGCGAAACTGCCCGGCCTGATGGCGAATTCGAAACTCTACGAAGGTATCGACGCGGCCGGATACCGCTTCGGCATGGTCCACATGCCCGCCCATCACCTTTACACCGTGCTGATCCGCACCTGGCCGCAGGGCGCTCGCGCGGTCGATCAGGACCGGGTCGACGAATGGGTCGCCTCCTGGTCGCAACTGCTGGCCACGTTGGGGGAGAAGCCGGACGTGGAAGCCATTACCGCCGTGGTGGATTCGCTGCCGGAGACCGGAAACCGCCTGGCCAGCGAGGTCAACCGCCTGACCCTCGACACTGCTCCGGCTCCGGCGCGGCAGATGATGGCCCAGCTCGCCGAAGCCCTGCCGAGCGAGTCGGTGCGTACTGAGTCCTGGTGCTCGGTGTCGTTCAAAGCCACCACTCCAGCACGCCGCAAGGATCCCGCCGAGCAGGCCGAGGAGATCGGACGACGTCTTCCTTTGATCGTGGCCGCGCTCGCCGATGCCGGAGTCCGGGCACGGCCGATGACCGGCGAGGAAGTCATCGCGCTGATGCGCCGCGCCTGGGATCCGGCGGCGGAAGCCGATCTCGAAGCCGCGGCCGAGGCAGGCGAATCCCATGGTGTGACATGGGATGACGCGGGCCCTATCCATCATGATCAGAAGCTCGACCGGCTGTTGCACGACGGCACGGTGTCGGTGACCTGGGAAATGGACGGCGCGCCGGAAGGTGTTGTGCGCGAACGGGTTCTGCAACGGCTGATTGCCCCGAACGAGCAGGTGCAGCGCAAGCGGGTCGCGATCATCTACCGGCCCCACAGCAGCGGCGATGCCGCGCAGATCGTCGATGACGACTACAAGAACGCCCTCGTCGCCGAACAGACCCAGCGCGGTGTCGGGTCCGCGACAGCGTCGATGCGGGTGGAGTCCACCGAGCAGGCCCGTAAGGAGCAGGCGGGCGGGCACGGT